>DEKS01000182.1:4272-13713 GCA_002354005.1 Bacteroidales bacterium UBA2716 | reverse complement strand
GTTGGATGAAACGTTTTACCCTCATACTGTTAGCCGCACTGGTGGCGCTTCCGCTTGGAGCCCAGAAGACAAAGCCCAAGCAGGACATGATTGTTTTTACCCCGCAGTGGACGGCCCAGGCGCAGTTCGCCGGCTATTACGTAGCGCAGGAACTGGGCTTCTATGAGGAAGAAGGCCTCAAAGTTTCCATTACGCACCCCAATGCCACCCAAAGCGCAGAAAACCGTGTCCGCTCCAACCTGAGCCAGGTAACTACGCTGCAGCTGGCCCAGGCCGTTCAGTTTGCGGCCAACGGCCTGCCCATGGTGAATATTCTGCAAACTTCCATGAACAATGGCATGGTGGTCATTTCCCGTCGGGGGAAAAACCCTATGCAGCAGCAGGGGGAAAAGGTGGGCATTTGGGCCGGCGGATTCACGCAACTGCTGGAGAGCGTTGCGCAGCAGGCACAGCTCAATTTTGAGTGGATTCGTGCCGCCAACATGGTAAACCTATACATCGCCGGTGCCGTAGATGCCATTGTGGCCATGTCCTACAATGAGTTTTTCCAGATACGGCAGGCCGGGTTCAATGTCCCGGAAAGTTGTGTGTACCGTTTGTCTGACCATGGCTATAACATCCAGGAAGACGGCCTGTACGTGTCCCGCGCCTACTATGAGACGCACAAGGAGCAGGCACTGAAGTTCGCGCGTGCCAGCCGTCGCGGCTGGGACTATACCGCCGCCCATCCGGAGGAGGCCCTGGACATTGTTATGCGCTATGTGGAAAAGAACCACATTGCCACCAACCGTATCCTGCAGCACCTGATGCTGGAGGAAATCCTGTCCCTGCAACTGGATCCGGACACCCATGAGCGGGAATATCGCATCCGCGAAGATATGTTGCAGCAGGCCAATGAGATTATGATGCAAGGCGGCCTTATTCAACGCTACGTAACCCTGGAGGAGCTAATCCGATGAAACTGAAAGAAATACGGAACTCCCTGTCCACCCGTCTGAGTCTGTGGATTGTGTTTTTTGCGGCGGCTATCTTTGTGGCGGCGCTGGGCTATATGACCGTGGTCGCACGCCGCGCCGTGCGCCGGGAGGCCATCCAGGGCGCCAAGCGTGTGCTGGATAATACGGTTATTCGCGTTAACGGCATCCTGGAAGACGTAGAACTGGTAGCGGACAACCTGGAAGGCCGCATCTACCAGAACCTGGACAAGCCGGATGTCATGTTCGACCTCTCCCGCGAGGTAGTTCTCACCAATTCTTTCCTGAACGGCTGTTCCATTTCCTTTGAACCCTATTATTTCCCGGAAAAGGGCCGTTATTTCTCGGCCTATTCCAACAACAACGGCAAAACCGTCTACACCCAGCAGGAAGGCCAGGACAGCTACCAGTATTTTTATCTGGACTGGTATCTGCTGCCCAAGCTCATGGGACAGCCATGCTGGACAGAGCCCTATACAGACCAGGAGGAGTTTGACGACAGCACCATGAATTCCAAGATGATGGTGTCCTACTGCAAGCCGCTCATTGGCAACGACGGCAGTTTTGTGGGCACGCTCACACTGGACATCTCGTTGGAGTGGCTCTCCCAGACTATTTCGGCCGTTAAACCGTACCCGCATTCCTATAGCATCCTGGTGGGCCGCGGCGGCACTTTCCTGGTGCACCCGGATCCCCAGAGACTCTTCTATCAGAGCATTTTCACCGAGGATTTGGTGAGCCCCAATCCGGGCATTCGCAAACTGGGAGAGGACATGCAGGAGTGGAAAGAGGGCATGACGGAGCTGGTTTTTGGCGAGGACGACAGCTATGTCTTCTACAAGCCCATGATGACCACCGGCTGGAGCGTTGCCATCGTATGCCCGGAAAGCGATATCTTTGGCGGGTTCCATCGTCTCCAGAATATCGTCCTTACCATTGTGCTGGTGGGATTGCTGCTTATGTACCTGGTATTCTTCCGAATTATCCGTAAACAACTGCAGCCCCTCCGTGCATTGGCCGTACAGGCCGAAACCATCGCATCCGGTAACTTTGGTACGGCACTTCCCCAGATTAAGCGCAACGACGAAGTCGGCGTCCTGAGCCGCTCGTTCTCGGAAATGCAGACTTCCCTGGTGAATTACATTGACGAGCTCACCACTACCACGGCCAAGAAGGAGCGTATAGAAGGAGAACTGCACATTGCCCGTTCCATCCAGATGGACATGGTGCCGCGGGTATTCCCGCCTTTCCCGGAGCGCAAAGACGTTGACCTATATGCGTTTATGTCTCCGGCAAAGGAGGTCGGGGGAGACCTGTACGACTACTTTATCCGCGACGAACAACTGTACTTCTGCGTGGGCGACGTGAGCGGAAAAGGCATCCCGGCCAGTTTGTTCATGGCCGTGGCCTGCAACCTGTTCCGCGTCTTGTCCTGGCAGGGGAATCCACCGGCGGAGGTAGCCCGTCAAATCAACAACGAGATGTCCCAGCACAACGAGCAACTCATGTTCGTGACGCTGTTCATTGGCTGCCTGGACCTCAAGACCGGCCGCCTGGATTTCTGCAACTGCGGTCACAACCCGCCCGTGCTGTTTACGCCGGAACCGCATTTCATGACTTGTGAGCCCAATACGCCCATCGGCATTATGCCGGGCTACGCCTTTGAAGGCCAGACCATGGAAAACATGCGCGGCGTCCGCATTTTCCTGTATACGGACGGCCTGAACGAGGCCGAGAACGTCTCGCATGAGGAATTCGGCAACGAGCGCATGATGAACGCCCTGGCCAGCCTCCCGCATTCGGAAAGTGCACAGGGCGTTGTGGAAAAGGTGCACGCCGCAGTGGCGTCGCATGTGGGCATCGCAGAGGCCAGCGACGACCTCACCATGCTCTGTATCAAACTCGCTTAGGCCAGGCCGCCGTTCAGGGCGTAGTCGGCCTTCACTTCCTCATAGAAAGCAGCTTTGGCGCAGTGGTAGTAGGGATCCAGCCAAAGGAAGCCGATACCGGCGGTGAGGATGCACAGGAAGAACCACCCGATGAAACTGAGTTGCAGCCAGAACAGGTCGAACTTGTGGCCGCGCATCATGAAGCGGCTGCGGTCGATGGCCTCGTTTGCGCTGAGTTCCGGATTCTCCTCCAGAATGTATTCGGTCATGGCGTAAGAATAGACTTTGACGATGCCCGGAATGATAAACAGGAAGGTCCAGAGGGCGATGAAAATGCTCTTGAGCAACTGGCCCCATACCTTGTGCCAGTAATTGGAGAAGCCAATGTGCACGGTGTTGTACAGAAGCTTGTTTTCCTTAGCTGCCACCAGGCGGCGGAAGGCGTTGGCATAGCCCAGGGCGAAGGGGGCGAGAATGAAAATCTGGAACAGCGTGGCTGCCCCCGAAGTGCCGTTGGCGCGGCGCTGCATGGAAAGGAACTCCGGACTCTGGATGACGGATGCCATCTGGGAGACGCTGCGCGTGCCCGTGATGTTTTCCTGGGCATATTGCTGCATTTTTACACTGCTGTATGCCGTGGGCCCGGCAAAGGCACCGGCCAGGAGGACATACAGGAGGGCAAGGACAACGGCTTTTCCCCAGTTCCCGCGGAGGGCCTCCAGGGCTTCGTTCTTAAAAAAATGGTTCGTTTTCATACGCAAATATTTGTAATCTATTGACAAATTTACGCATTTTTTAGATATTTGTACAACAAATATTTTATTGCTATGCTTTGGATTATCATCGCCGTTGTCGCAGTACTGGTACTGTGGGTCATTTCTGTTCAGAACAAGCTTGTTAAAAGCGACGAATTCTGCAACAATGCCTTAAAGCAAATCAATGTGCAGCAAATCAGCCGCTTCGATGCCCTGCAGGCGCTCATCAAACTCACCCGGGAGTATGCCTCCTATGAGGCAGAGACCCTCCAGAAGATTGTGGACGCCCGCAAAATCACTTCTTCGGCCGCTCCCACCGCCGCCCAGATCAATGCCAACGAGGAGGCCCTGAAGGAGATTAGCGCCAAGCTCATCGCCGTGGCAGAGGCCTATCCGGACCTCAAGGCCAACCAGAACTACCAGCAAACCATGCAGAGCATCGAGAAGTATGAGGAGAACGTCCGTCTGTCGCGTATGACCTACAACGACACCGTCACCCGCTTCAACCAGCAGGTGCGTTCCTTCCCGGCTTCCGCCGTTGCCGGCATGCTGGGCTTCGCCAAGCGGGACTATCTGGCCGACGACGTTACCAAGAAAGACTATCCTACCATCTAACCTATGAGGCGGGTTTTAGCCTTTTTAGCGGCCGCTGTCCTGGGATTCGGGGCGGCGGCACAAAGCGTAGACCGCATCCGCGACGTAGACATTCGCGTGGAGGTACAACAGGACGGTTCCGCCTGGATTACCCAAGTGTGGGACGTGGAGGTGAACAGCTCCGGTACGGAGTGGTACATGCCCGTGAGCAACCTGGGCTCCATGACCGTAAGCGGCTTGCAGGTGTCGGAGAACGGCACCCCGTACCAGGCGCTGGGGGAGGATTGGGACATCCATCGCTCCCGCAGCTGGAAGGAGGGGAAATGCGGCATCGTCCCCAAGGACAATAGCGTGGAACTGTGCTGGGGACTGGGTCAGGAAGGCTGGCACCAGTGGACGGCAAAGTTTTACGTGACCGGTCTGGTCCAGGCCTATGACGATGCAGACGCCTTCAACTTCATGTTCGTGAACCGTGGCATGTCACCTGCGCCGGAGCATGTGCGGGTGACCATCGTCCCTGCTTTTGCGTGTCCGGAATGGACCCTCGACAATACGCGCGTATGGGGCTTCGGCTTTTATGGCGATATCAACGTGGTGGACGGTGCGGTTGTGGAGGAATCGTCGGAGAGCCTGTCTTCTTCCAGCGCCGTGATTGGTCTGGTGAAGTTCGAGAAAGGCATGTTCCAGCCTGCCGTAGTGGCCGGCGGCCCGTTCCAGGACCTGCTGGACCGCGCCCTGGACGGCAGTGCGTATGGGGATGACGGCCCGCCTGCGTGGTTCCTCGTCCTTTTCGGCCTGTGTTTCCTCGGGTTCCTTGGCATCTGCGTGTTCATGGTGGTGGCATCGGCCCTGGGATACAAATGGAGCAAGAAGCTGTTCGGCACCACCAAGATTGACGGCTGGTACCGGGACGTTCCGCTGGAGGGAAACCTCCTGGCTGCCGAGTATCTGCTGGTGAAAGGCAAGCGTTTTGGCACCGTGGCCGAGGCGCAGAACATTATCGGCGCCATGTTCCTGCGTTGGATTATGAACGGGGATTTGGCGGTTCAGCCGGACCCCAAGGACTACAAACGCGTAAACCTGCTGTTCAAGAGCGAGAAAGTTTCTGCCGATGACGTGGAGCAGGACCTTTTTGACTGGGCGCGCAGTGCGGCCGGGGACAACTTCCTGCTGGAAAAGAACGAGTTCGAGAAGTGGAGCAAGAAAAACGCCGCCAAAATGGCCGGCTGGCCGGACCGCGCCGTGGCCAGGGGAAAAACCTGGTTCCACAACAAGGGCTACTTTGGACGCGACGGTGTGTGTACGCCTCAGGGCGCCGCGGAGGCCCGCCACGTGGTGGAATTCAAGAATTTCCTGAAGGACTTCACCCTGAGCGACCAGCGTGGCGCAGCTGAAGTGAGCCTGTGGAAGGAATACCTGGTGTATGCCCAGCTTTATGGCATTGCAGACCGGGTGGCGCAGCAGTTCAAGAAGTTGTATCCGGCGGAGTTTGCCATGGTGGCGCAGTCCTCCGGCATGGATGTTTCCACCATGATTTATACCATGAACTGGACCAACAGCATGAGCACGCGTGCGTTCAACAACGCGGCACAGCGGGCCGGCAGCATCTCCGGCACGGGCGGCCACACCTCCTTCGGCGGTGGTGGCGGTTTCTCCGGCGGCGGCTTCGGCGGCGGTGCCCGTTAGTGCCTGGCGCATAAAGCGCTTGTAGTCAGGTCATTACATAAACGGACGGGGTCTATTTTGACACCCGTCCGTTCGCTTTATTGTCTGGTAATCAATCAATTGTGTTCCAGGTCCAAAATTCCTTCGGGAATGGTCATGGTGATGGTTTGGGACGATTCATCGACTGAGACGATGAGCTCCTCATGGAAGGGAATGAGAATTTGCTCACCGCCGGGGCGTTGCACCCAGAGGCAGAGATTGCCGGGGATGTCTTCGTAGTCCACTACGGTGCCAACGGCCTGGCCGTCCGCGTTGCACAGCGTCCATCCCACCAGGTCTTCTTCCTCCTCTTCCTCAAAATAATCGGCATAGACAGACTGTCCTGCCAGTTCGTCGGCGTCTTTGAGCGAACGGACGCCGGTGAGGCGCACCAGGGCACGGTTGTTCCCCCTGGGCGTAAACGATTCAAAATAAAAGGGAACCGGCAGTCCATCGAATTCGATGAATACCGGTTCCTGAAGGTCGATATCCTCCGGGGCGACGTCGAAAAAGCTTAAGAGCAGTTCGCCATCGGTCCCGTTGGATTTGAGTACCTGGGCTACTCGCAGCATTATTCTGCCGGAGCTTCCACGGGTTCTGCGGCGGGAGCCTCTGCAGCGGCTTCTTCGGCGGCCTTGGCGGCAGCAGCTTCTGCTTCTGCTTTCTTGGCGGCGATAGCCTTGGCGCGAGCTTCGTTTACCTCGGCCTCGTGCTTTTTAGCGGCCTGGGCCTTGGAGATGGCCTCGTTCTTGAGACCGCTCTTCTTGGCAGCGATTTTCTCGTCGCGCTGGGCTTTCCAGGCAGCGAATTTGGCATCGGCCTGGGCCTCGGTGAGGGCACCCTTGGCAACGCCTTCTGCCAGGTGTTTGCGCAGCAACACACCCTCGTAGGAGAGAATGCGGCGTGCGACGAGCGTGGGCTGAGCACCTACCTTGAGCCAAGCCAGGGCCTTTTCACCGTCCAGGACGATGGTTGCAGGATTGGTGTTAGGGTTGTAAGAGCCGAGCTGCTCGATGAATTTACCGTCGCGCGGGGCGCGAGAGTCTGCCACTACAATGTGGAAGAATGCGAAATTCTTCTTTCCGTGGCGCTGAAGTCTGATTTTAACAGCCATTGTGAATCTGTTTTTAATTAATTAAACGTATTGCCCCAACTCGTGGGAGCCTGCAAAGATAGCAATTATTTTTGATACGGGGAAACTTTTTTATGTGCGCAACGTTTTTTTGACAAGTTGCATCTTGATAATAGTTATGGAAATGGGTCAAGTGATGAAACAGTTTTCTGCTTTGCTGGCCACGCTCGTGGCCTGTATGCTATTCAGCCTCCCTTCCGGGGCGCAAGGTAAGCACGAGATTAACCTGTACATGAGTGGCGCCTGCAGCGAATATCTCGAGCTAAACACGCCTAGGAACTATACCATGGACTTGTATGGCCTCTATGAAACGCAGGTACAGTACATCCAAAGCGGTCCGGGACTCACGCTGGAGTACAATTATGCCCTGCTGAACTGGCTCGTGCTAGGCGGACAATTCAACTATCACCGCGTTATATGGGACCAGTACTCCCGGGTGGGCGGTAATCGAGCCAACTATACCAACACCAAGAATAAGGTGGCCCTGTTGCCCCAGGCGAAGTTCCGTATCCCCGGAATGAAGCGCTTCCGCCTGTACGCCAAGGTGGCTGTAGGCATGATGCTGAATATAGGCCACTATTATACCCAAGATCCCGTGGTGTTTGCCTGGGACGTGGTGCCCATCGGCTGCGAATGGGGCGGGCAACGCGTTTATGGAACGGCGGAGCTGGCCTACGGCAGTGTCATTAAAGGCGGCCGTATCGGCATTGGTTTTAGATTTTAATACTGGTAACTATGAAAAAAGCACTCTATATCCTGGCCATCGCCGTTATGGCCGCCGCTTGTTCCAAAGGGAGCCGTGTTAACCCGGATAGTGCCGCTGTGGGCGGGTACAGTACGTACAACAGTTCTCCGGTGGGACAATACATGATGTCCATTGCCGATGACCTTGTCGCCGGCGCCCTCACCGAACTGGAAACGTCCTTTCTGCTGGAAAAGAGCGAAGTGACCTGGAACAGCCGCTTTAAGGGAATGACCATCGTCAAGGCCGACGAGTTGGACGACACCTGGTCCCTGACTTATGAGGGCCAGCTTACGATGGGAGGCAGCACGTACGAAACCCGCTTTTCCATTGTGGCCACCCGGGAGGTCGTTCAGGAGGGGCAGCATGCCGATTGGACTGTAAGCGTCAGCGGCACACGGGCAGAAAGGGGAGGATACAGCTGCAAGTTTGTCGGCATGGGCAGTCTGGGTTACCAGACAGGGGGCTCCCGAACAGGCTGGAACCAGATTTACGGCAAACTTTCCATGGATGTGTTCAAGGACAATGCCCGGATAGACACGGGGCTTCTGGTTTTCAATGGCACGCCTTCTGCTGCGCAGTTTGTTCGGGGCTTGTAAAAAAAGTATCAAAAAAGTTTTGGGAATTCAAAAATGCTCACTATCTTTGCAGTCCCAAATCAAGCGGGTGTGGTGAAATGGTAGACACGCCACTTTGAGGGGGTGGTGGGCATTAGCCCGTGGAAGTTCGACTCTTCTCACCCGCACACAAAAGACCGACTCTTCTTGAGCCGGTCTTTTTGTATTTTCGCCCCGTTAAAGCTGGTAACTACTTTGCGTACAGGTTCAGGAGGGTCTCGTAGAGTTCCTGCTTGCCGGAGGCAACCACGGGTTCACCGTTGGCTTTGGCGTAGTTGTACAGGTCCTCCAGGGTGGCGTTGCCTTCCTCGAAGCGCTTGCCAAGGCCACTGTCAAAGCTGGCATAGCGCTCGTTAACCATCTGGCACAGCGGACTTTCCTGCAGCATGGCGGCCGCGTTCAAAAGGGCACGGGCAATGGTGTCCATACCGCTGATGTGGGCGATAAAGATGTCCTCCGGGTCGGTGGAGTTGCGGCGCAGTTTGGCGTCGAAGTTGAAGCCGCCGTTGCCCAGGCCGCCGTTGCGGATTACCTGCATGAGGGCCTGCGTGAGCTCGATGGCGTTCACCGGGAACTGGTCTGTATCCCAGCCGTTCTGGGCATCGCCGCGGTTGGCGTCGATGCTGCCCAGGAAGCCGTTCTCGCGGGCCACGGTGAGCTCGTGCTCAAAGGTGTGGCCGGCCAGCGTNNGCGTGGTTCACCTCGATATTCACCTTGAAGTCCTTGTCCAGGCCGTTGGCGCGGAGGAAGCCAATGACCGTCTCCGTATCCACGTCGTACTGGTGCTTGGTGGGCTCCATGGGCTTGGGCTCAATGAGGAAAGTGCCCTTGAAGCCGTTGGCGCGAGCATAGTCGCGGGCTGCCGTGAGCATCTTGGCCAGGTGGTCCTTCTCCCGCTGCATCTGGGTGTTCAGGAGGCTGTAATAGCCCTCGCGGCCGCCCCAGAACACGTAATTGGCACCGCCCAACTTGATGGTGGCGTCAATGGCGTTCTTAATCTGAACAGCGGCACGGGCCACCACGTCAAACTGCGG
>DEKS01000182.1:3860-4201 GCA_002354005.1 Bacteroidales bacterium UBA2716 | reverse complement strand
CCGGTTTCCTTCATCTTCTCCAGGAGGTAGTCCGTGATGTCCTTCATGCGGGCTTCGTATTCCGCAATATCGTCACAGTCTTCTACCAGGTCGATATCGTGGAAGCAGAAGTACTCGATGCCCAGCTTTTGCATGATCTCGAAGCCGGCATCGGCCTTGGCACGGGCACGGCAGTAGGGGCATTCGCCCTTATCCCAGGCATAGCTGCGGGTTTGGCCGCCGAAGGGATCGGCCGATGCCTGCCCCAGCGTGTGCCACCAGGCCATGGCAAACTTGAGCCATTCTTTCATGGGTTTGCCGCAGACAATGCGCTCCGGCTCATAGTAATGGAAAGCAAGGGG
>DEKS01000182.1:3397-3731 GCA_002354005.1 Bacteroidales bacterium UBA2716 | reverse complement strand
CATAGGCGGCCCTGTAGGCGTCCTCATGCTGTGGCAGCACCACTTCCAGGCGCTCCAGCGTGGAAAACGCCTCCTGCGCATTGCGGTAAATGCCTGCGCCGATGCCCGCTCCCTTGGCCGCTCCCACGGAGCCGTCCGTGTTGTACAGTTCGATGGTGGCCCCGGACACGCCGGACAGCGCCTCGCGGAACACCCGGGACTGGAACATATTGGCCAGGCCCGCATGGATTTTATCCACCTTCAGGCCCATCTGCTCCATAATCTCAATGCCGTATTGGAAGGAAAAGACGATGCCTTCCTGCGCCGCCCGCACCAGATGCGCCTGGCTGTGCCG
>DEKS01000182.1:333-3294 GCA_002354005.1 Bacteroidales bacterium UBA2716 | reverse complement strand
CTGCCGATAGGCACCTTGGCGGCCAGCTCGTTCATTTGCGGGTAGCTGAGCCCCGGCACCACATTGCGGCGCATCCAGGAATTGAGGATGCCCGTCCCGTTGATGCACAGCAGCACGCCCAGCCGAGGAGCTGCCGCCGTATGGTTCACGTGCGCAAAGGTGTTCACGCGGGACAGCGGGTCATATTGAACCTGGCCGATAACGCCGTATACCACCCCCGAAGTGCCCGCGGTAGAGGCAATTTCTCCGGGATTGAACACGTTGAGGCTCAGCGCATTATTGGGTTGGTCTCCGGCGCGGTAGGTGACCGGCGTTCCGGCTGCGAGCCCCAGCGAGGCGGCCGCTGCTTCCGTGAGCGTTCCCTGAACGCCGAAGGTAGGTTTTACCGGTGCCAGGATGGTATCGTCAAAGCCAAAATAGTCCAGTAATTCTTCAGAAGGCCGATTGGCGGCGAAGTCCCAGAAAATGCCCTCCGACAGGCCGCTCACGGTGGTGCAGGTGACGCCGGTGAGCCGCATGGCAATGTAGTCTCCGGGAAGCATCACCTTCCAGATGCGCTTGTACACCTCCGGTTCGTTTTCCTTCACCCAGGCCAGTTTGGCGGCGGTGAAGTTGCCGGGGGAGTTGAGCAGGTGCGGGAGGCAGTAGTCCTTGCCCAGCTGCTCCCAGGCCTTCTGGCCATAGGGCACGGCGCGGGAATCGCACCAGATAATGGCGGGACGCAGCACGTTGAGGTCCTTGTCCACGCAAACCAGCCCGTGCATCTGATAGGAGATGCCAATGGCTTTGATGTCTTTGGGATTAACTGCCGATGCCTGCGAGAGGACATCGGCCGTGGCCAGTTTGAGATTACCCAGCCACAGGGCCGGGTCTTGCTCTGCCCAGCCGGGTTGTTTGGAAATGATGGGGGCCTCGGTCTTGGGATAGAAGGCCGTAGCAACGCATTTCCCAGTCTCTGCATTCACCAGCGAAGCTTTCACCGATGAACTGCCTACATCGTAACCTAATAGAAACATACGTCGGGGTGATGTGACTCGAACACACGACCCTCTGCTCCCAAAGCAGATGCGCTAGCCAACTGCGCCACACCCCGATTAAACAAAGGTACGAAAAATTTACAAGATACGGTAGATTTTTCTGAGGAACTTGCGCCAGGCCTTGCTCAGCCCCTTGGCTTGCGGGTAGCTGGCATCCATTTCCTGGCACTGGGCTTCCAGGTCCAGATAGGACTGCTTCACTTGCTGCACACTCTCCCGGTCATAGAACAGCAGGGTGTCTTCCCAGTTGGTGTGGAAACTGCGGCCGTCCAGATTCACTGTTCCGCAGCTGGCCAGGCTGTCATCCGTAACAAAGAGCTTGGAGTGGTCGTACACGCCGTTGTACACGAACACACGCATGCCGGAGGCAATGAGCTCCGGGATGTAGTCCTGTGTGAGGGAGTTCATGAAGCCCCAGTCGCACTCCGCAGGGAAAAGCAGGCGGACATCCACCCCGCGTGCGGCGGCGTCCTTAAGGGCCTGCAGCACCTGCGGCGGAGGGCCAAAGTAAGGTGTTTGCAGGTAGAAATAGTGCTTGGCTGCGTTGAGCTTTTCTACATAAAGATGCGTGAGGGTGGTGTCCCGGCTTACCGTGCTAAGTGCTTGTACCACAGCATCTCCTGCTTTTTTTGCAGCAATGGCGGGTGCCGCCGTTCCGCCTGTGAAATGGCTCCAACCCTGCTCGAAAATGGCCCGCGGCTGTGCCGCAGCAGGGCCTTCGATGCGCACCTGGGTGTCGTGCCACACGTAGATGGTCTGGTTGTTGAAGTTGATGCCGCCGGTGTACGCGATGGCACCGTCTATCACCACAATTTTCCGGTGGTCCCGGAAGCCGAAGATGCTGGCGACGGACTCTCCGAGGCACAACTTGTCAAAGTCGTGCACGTAGGCCACCTCGATGCCGGCCTTGCGCATTTTCTGGTAAAAGTACTCCGGTGCCATCAGGGTGATGAGGTTGTCCATTAGCACCCGCACCTTCACCCCCTCCTGCGCCTTGCGGATGAGGGCGTCGCGCACCAGCTGGCCGGCTTTATCTGCATCGAACCAGTAATATTCTATCTCGATAGTGCTGTGCGCCTGGTCGATGTCTTCCAGCAGGCGATTCAGGTATTCCTCTCCGCTTTTGGTCATCCAGAGGCTGTTGCCGCCCACGGGTGCCGCCACTTGCGCCCGTAGCAGGGTGCACAGCAAAAGGAGCGGAAGGAGTATGAGGTTGCGCGTTTGCAAGATTGTTCCTATCTTTGTAAATTAGCATGCAAAGATAGTGAAAATGATAATTGAAGCCAAGAATATTGCAAAGTCTTTTGGGGCGCTGCCGGTTCTCAAGGGCGTGGATTTTTGTGCCGATACCGCCGAGGTGGTAGCCATCGTGGGCGCCTCCGGTGCCGGCAAATCCACCCTCCTGCAAATCCTGGGGACGCTGCTCACCCCGGACGCGGGCTCGCTCAAGATTGCCGATACGGACGTCCTTCGCCTCTCGCAGAAGGATTTGTCGGCCTTTCGTAACCGCAAGATTGGCTTCGTATTCCAGGCGCATCACCTGCTGCCGGAATTTACGGCGCTGGAGAACGTGATGATTCCCGCCCTGATTGGCGGCGAAAAACCCCGCAAGGCCCGTGAAAGGGCAGAAGAACTCCTGCGCACGGTGGGCCTGGCAGAACGCTTGCAGCACAAACCCTCGGAACTCTCCGGCGGCGAGCAGCAGCGCGTGGCCATTGCCCGCGCCCTGGTAAATGCTCCCGCCATTCTGTTTGCCGATGAACCCACCGGCAACCTGGACACCCGCACCAAGGAAGAGATTCATGCGCTCTTCTTCCGGCTCCGGGAAAAACTGAGCCAGACCATTGTCATCGTTACGCATGACGCCGGTCTGGCTAAGCTTTGTGACCGCACCTGCACCCTGCAGGACGGTGCGTGGCTGTAA
>DEKS01000182.1:0-224 GCA_002354005.1 Bacteroidales bacterium UBA2716 | reverse complement strand
TGGCGGAATTTCTCCTCGGCCAGCACCAGTTTAGCTACTTTCTCAATGGGAAGAACTTTTTTGTAGCGCTGGAGGGCCTGTTCATCTACCTTGGCGCAGTTGTCCTTGGCGGCCACATAATTGTCCAGCAGCTGGGCGGCGTCGTTGCCATCGACCCCTTTCTTAAGGGCTTTCATGGCCTCTATGGACGCCTTGAAGGCCTCCCGGCGCTGCGCCTGCACTTC
>DEKS01000039.1:6134-9964 GCA_002354005.1 Bacteroidales bacterium UBA2716 | reverse complement strand
GCACTCACCGCAGGCTGGCTCACACCCAGCTTACGGGCGGCGGCTGTAAAGCTTCCCTCCTCCGTTAAAGCTAAAAAAGCACGAATTTTGCTGTCATATAACATAATGTCACAAATTTAATGTAAATTTGTTATTTGGAAAACACTTTATACACCTTAAAAATATGAAGCGAATCTTTCTTACCCTGAGTGCGCTGGCCCTTTCCGCCATCATGGCCCTGGCCCAGCAACCCACCCGCGAGCAGATGGAGGCGTACTTCGCCCAAATGCCGCAACTTCCCAACACCGACCAGGTGCGCATCGGCCATCTGGACAACGGACTCACCTACTACATCCGCCACAATGAGCTCCCCAAGGGACGTGCCGAATTCTACCTGGCCACCAATGTGGGTGCCATCCAGGAGATTCAGCCGGAGCAGGACGGTCTGGCCCATTTCCTGGAGCACATGTGCTTCAACGGAACCCAAAACTTCCCCGGCAAGGGAATCCTGAATTACCTTCGCAGCATCGGTGCGGAGTTCGGCCGCAACATCAACGCTTCCACCGGCTTTGAGGAGACGCAGTACATGCTCAACAACATCCCGGTAGAGCGCGAGAGCGTTGTGGACAGCTGCCTGATGATCCTGCGCGACTACTCCCACTATGTGCTCAACGAGCCCAAGGAGATTGACGCAGAGCGCGGCGTTATCATCGAGGAGCGCCGTCAGCGCCGCAACGCCAGCTGGCGCAGCATGGAGCGCAGCCTTCCCTACTACTTCGGCCCGGAGTCCCCTCTGGCCCAGTGCACCCTCATCGGCCTGCAGGAACACCTGGAGACCTTCAAGTATGAGAGCCTGACCAACTTCTACCAGACGTGGTACCATCCCGGCAACCAGGCCGTGGTTGTGGTGGGCGATGTCGATGTAGACCGCACCGAGCAAATCATCAAAGACCTCTTCGGCATTATTCCCGCCAAGGAGAACCCGCTCAAAAAGCCCATCCAGGCCATTGCCGACCACGCCGAGCCCCGCGTCGGCATTATCACCGACCCTGAAACCACCGCTCCTTCCATCGAACTCATCTGGCACAGCGAGGCCCTTCCGGAAGTAGCCAACGCTACCCCGGTTGGCGTTGTCACCGACCTTCTGAAGAGCCTTCTCTCCATGGTCATGCGTGAGCGCTTCAACGACATCACCTCCAAGCCCACTTCCCCGTATCTGTCCGGCAGCGTCTATCTGAGCAGCCTGATCTATGAGGACATCGACGCCGTTATGGGCGACGTCTCCCTCCGCGAAGAAAACATCCTGGGCGGCTTCAAGGATTTCTACACGGAGATTATCCGTCTCAAGAAATATGGCATCTCCGACGCCGAGTTCGCCCGTGCCAAGGCCGATATCCTCAATATGTACGAAACCCGCGTGAACCGCGCTTCTACGCGTCAGAACCCGGAATTCGTCCGTCCCATCCTGAGCAACTTCTTTGACAAGGAGCCCATCATGGAGCCGGATATGGAGAAGCAGATTGTAGAAGCCCTTTTTGGCCAGATCAACGCTGCAGCCGTGAACCAGATGGCCGCTCAGATTGGCGGTTCGGAGAACCTGGTAGTCATCTACGACGGTCCCGAGAAAGAATGCATCGCCACCCCTACCGCAGAGCAGCTGCTCAAAGTGATGGCAGAGGTTGAAGCCTCCGACATTGCCGCACCGGAAGGAGAAGAGATTCCCGAGGCCTTCCTGGATCCCGCCAAACTCAAGGGTGCCAAGGTGAAAAACACCGCTACAACCATTTACGGTGCCACCGAGTGGACGCTCAAGAATGGCGTAAAGGTGGTGGTCTATCCTACGGACCTCCAGAAAGACCAGATTCTGTTCACCCTCACCAAGCAGGGCGGTGAAAGCCTCATTCCCACCGAGGACCTCGCCAGCTTCGATGACTCTGTTGTGAGCCTGTTCCAGAGCAACTCCGGCGTATCGTCCTTCTCCGGCACCATCGTGAGCAAGATGCTCACCGGTAAAAACCTGAGCGTGAACCCCTTCATCGACCCTCTGGAGCACGGCATTTCCGGCCGCAGCACCGTAAAGGACCTGGAGACCGCCTTCCAGCTCCTGTATCTGGAATTTGTGGATCCCCGCTTCGACCCCGAAGAGTGGCAGAACGGCATTGACCAAATCCAGTCCATCCTGCCCAACCTGGTGAACCAGCCCAACTACAAGCTCCAGAAAGAGCTCTACAAGACCCTCTACGCCAATCACCCGCGTCGCCAGATGCTGTCCGAGGAAAAACTCGCACAGGCCAACCTGGCCACCTTCGAGAAGAACTACCGCAAGCTCTTTGCCGACGCCGCCGGCGCCACCCTCGTCATTGTAGGTGACGTGAACACCGAGGCCCTGAAGCCGCTGGTAGAAAAGTATGTGGGTTCCCTGCCCAAGGGCAAGAAAGCCAGCAACTGGATTGACAACGGCGAGCACATCGTGAAGGGTCAGGTGCAGAACATCTTTGGCGTGGACATGCAAACGCCCAAGAGCACCGTCCTGCAGGTTTACAGCGCCGATATGGCCTACTCCTATCCCAAGTCCGCTGCCATGGAGGCCATCTCCTATATTATGGATATGCGCTATGTGGAATCCCTGCGTGAAGAGGAAGGCGGCACCTATGGCGCCAGCACGGTTGCCCAGCTGAACCGTCGTCCCCAGGAGCGCGCCCTCATCCAGGTGTACTTTGACTGCAAGCCCGCCCTCTGCGACAAGCTCCGCGAGCTGGCCGTCAAGGGCCTGAAGGATTTGGCAGAGAACGGTCCCACCGACGAAGAAGTGAACATGGCCAAACTCAACCTCCAGAAGAACATCCCAGAAAGCCGTCAGCGCAACAACTGGTGGAAGAACGGCATCGAACTCTACCTCCTCCACGGAGAAGACCGCGACGCCCTCTATGAGGCCGCTGTGAACAGCCTGAGCAAGGAACTCATCCAGGAAACCCTGAAGGAAGTCCTCGCCCAGAATAACTTCACGGAGTTGGTCATGAAGCCCGCCGCCACCGCCGAGGCCGAGTAGCCCTGTAACGTGAATGTATTAATAAAATAGCCTGTGACGCATGTCACAGGCTATTTTATTACTGAGCATCGCTAAGGCTTAGGCCTCGCTGATGGCGCCGTTGGGGCAGGTGCCTTCGCAGGCGCCGCAATCGATGCATTCGTCAGCGTTGATCTGATAGGCGGCATCGCCGGCGGAAATGGCGCTCACGGGGCATACGTCTGCGCAGGAGCCGCAGGCGACGCAAAGTTCGGGATTGATAATTCTAGGCATAGTTATAAAAGCTTTTATTGTTGTTGTGTTTTTTTCCGATTGCGAAGATAGGCATTAAATTTGATTTTAAAAAGTACAGTGCTTAACTTTGTGCGTATGAAAATGCTGTTTTTATCCATATTGGCCGCCCTGGCACTGGTACAGGACGGAAACATCAAGTGGGACAAAACCCTCCATGACTTTGGGGATGTCTCTGTAACGGACGGTCCCCTCACCTGCACCTACACCCTCACCAACACCGGGCAGGAGCCCATTGCCATCTTTGAGGTAGTGACCTCCTGCGGCTGCACCAACGTAGTCTGGACCAAAGAGCCCATCCAACCCGGCAAAACCGGCACGGTGAGCGCCACCTACAAGAACGAAGACGGCCCCATGCCCTTTGACAAAACCCTCACCGTATACATATCTGGCATCAAAAGGCCGGTCATCCTGCGCCTGAGAGGCGTTGTCCACGAGAAAAAAAAGACCCTGAGCGAGCTCTACGGAGCCCAGAAGCTCGGGGCTTTTGGCATCAAAAACCGCCAGCTCAAAACCGGGAACCTGAAACAGG
>DEKS01000039.1:0-5948 GCA_002354005.1 Bacteroidales bacterium UBA2716 | reverse complement strand
ACCACCTGGACCCAGGAGAACTTTGCCGTCCTGGACCAGGCCACGCGGGACAAAGGCCCCATCCCCTACTTCACCGGCAGCACGGTAAATCTGGGCACCGCCTCAAAAGGCGCCAAACTCACGGCCGAATTCACCTGCACCAACCGCGGCAAAAGCGCCCTGCATTTCTATAAGGCCGATGCCGAATCCCCCGCCCTAACCCTGGCCGCCCCCATGCCGGATGTGGCGCCCGCAAAAAAAGGAAGTGTCCGCTTTACGCTGGACACTTCCTTGCTGGAAACCGGGGAAAATGTAATTATGGTGAGTCTTACCACCAATTCCCCGCTGCGGCCGCTGGTAAACCTCTTTGTGGCCGTTACGTTACAGTAAATTTACTCCGCAGGGACCGCAAGTGCAAAAACCAACTGTGTTTCCTTCCCCAGGGCATCGGTGACCTTCACCTGGAAATAATAGTTGCCGGGGGTTTTGGCTTCATAGCTGAAGTTGGTCATGAGTTTGGTGATATCCAGATTGAACAACGTCTTGTCCTTGATAGTACTGGCTGCAGGGAGCTCAAAAGCAGTAGCCGTACCCTCTTTCATCAGGTCAATCACATCCGACCCGCCGTTGCGCTTTTTGATCCAGGAAAGGATGTCTGCCTCCGCTTTGCCGTCGAACTGAAGGGTGATGCCGGCAATTTTTCCCTTGGCGTCAATCTTGAGCACCAGCGGCGTGGTGGTCCCGGACGAAAGGGTGTACGGGAAGCTGTAGTCACAATCGATTTCGGGAGCCGATGTCCAGTTAAAGCGAACGTCCTTCTCCAGTTTGGCACCATTGCGGTCCACCACCGCTACCTTAAAGGTGAAACCCGACTGGTTGGCCAGCGGAGAATCGGCCGCCAGTTCTTCCAGGAGCTTGGAAAAATCCAGCGTAACGGAGGAGGTGGATTTGAGCGCTGCGCCAACGGAAGAGGAGAAACCCATGCGGTTGGCAGCCTGGGCGGCGGCACTGTCTTCTATCAGGTCCAGGACGCCGGGCTTGCTGCTGGTGGCCTTATTGGCCTGAATACCAATCATCTTGTTGGCAACGCCGATAAGCTCTATCGGAAGTTTGCTCAAGGTAAGCGTAAATGAGCTGGCAGCTTCCGGGAGTTTTACCACCACCTTGGCGTTCATGTCCTTGGCGATTTCCATGACATCGAAATTGGGATTGGCTTCCCAGGCCACGGACGGTTTTCCGGCAGCATCCGTAGATGCGTTGTTCTTGGAGCAGGCGCCCATAAGAAGCAGGCCAGCAAAGGCAAAATACAATACTTTCTTCATATGCGTATACGTTTAGATTCTTCGTTTTGCCCAGAATGACAAATAGGGCCATTCAGAGCACACAAAGGTACGAATTATCTTCAAGAATGGCAATAATTGCATAATTCCCCGATTTTGCCTAATTTTGTAGTGTATATCCGCAAATTATGGCAGAGCAACCTATCAATACCACTTATAACGACGACGCCATCCAAACCCTGGAATGGAACGAGCACATCCGGCGGCGTGCCGGCATGTATATCGGCCGACTTGGCAATGGAGACCGCCAGGGAGACGGCATCTATGTGCTCCTGAAGGAAATCATCGACAACTCCATCGATGAATTCTCCATGGGCTACGGCCGCCGGATCGATATCACCATTGAGGATAAAACCGTGACGGTGAGGGACTTTGGCCGCGGCATTCCGCTCAACAAAGTGGTGGATGCCACCTCCAAGCTCAATACCGGCGGTAAATTTGACGATACCAACTTCAAGAAGAGCGTGGGCATGAACGGCGTGGGCACCAAGGCTGTCAACGCCATGTCCGTGGATTTCTACGTGGCCTCCTACCGCGACGGCCAGTGCTCCTATGCCCGTTTCACACGCGGCAACCTGCTGGAATCCGCCATTGTCCCCTCTAATGAAAAGAACGGCACCTTCATCCGCTTCACCCCGGACGAGGAAATGTTCAACGACTTTTCTTTCCACATGGAGTTTGTGGAGACCATGGTCAAGAACTACTCCTACCTCAAGAAGGGCCTCACCCTAAACCTGAACGGTACCGCGTACAAGAGCGAGAACGGCCTGCTGGACCTGGTGACGGAAAACATGAGCGAGACGCCCCTGTACCCCCTCATTCACCTGGAAGGAGAGGACATTGAGGTGGTCCTCACCCATGGCAACAGCTACGGAGAAAACATCGCCACCTTTGTCAACGGCCAAAATACCCGCGACGGCGGCACTCACCTGGCGGCATACCGTGAGGCCATCGCCAAAACCTTCAAGGACTTCTTCAAGAAGGACTACAAACCGGAGGACATCCGCCAGGGCGTGGTAGGAGCCATTTCCATCCAAATCCAGGAGCCCATCTTCGAGGGGCAGACCAAAACCAAACTGGGCAGCACCTACATGTGGGAAAAGCAGGTGAAGGGCAAGGACGGAACCTCGTCGGTAGACCGCGGTCCCACCATCCGCACCTTCGTGAACGACTTTGTCACCAAGAACCTGAACGACTACCTGCACCGGAACATGGAGATTGTCCCCATCATAGAGGACAAAATCAAGTCGTCCCAGGCAGAGCGCGAAGAGATTGCCGGCGTACAAAAGAAAACCCGCGAGCGCGCCAAGAAAACGGCCGTCTATAACCGTAAACTCAGGGATTGCCGCTATCACTTCTCGGATGTCAAGTTCCCCAAGGGCATGGAAGACCAGCGGGAAAAAACCTCCATCTTCATCACGGAGGGAGACTCCGCATCCGGTACCATCACCAAGGTGCGCAACGCCAACAACCAGGCGGTGTTCAGCCTCCGCGGCAAACCCATCAACTGCTTCAAGGAGAGCCGTCGCCGCGTGGCAGAGAACGAGGAACTCAACCTCCTTATCAACGCCCTGGGCGTAGAGGAGGACCTGGACAACCTGCGCTACAACAATATTATCGTGGCAACGGATGCCGATGACGACGGCATGCACATCCGCATGCTGGTGCTCACCTTTATCATGAAGTACTACCCGGAGCTCATCCGCCGCGGGCATGTCTATATCCTGCAAACACCCCTGTTCCGCGTCCACAACAAAAAGGAGCGCCGCTACTGCTACTCCATAGAGGAGCGCGACAAAGCCGTAAAAGAGCTCAAAACCGGCGTGGAAATCACCCGCTTCAAAGGCCTGGGAGAAATTTCCTCGGACGAATTCGTAGACTTTATCGGCGATAACATGCGCCTGGATACCGTAAAACTCTCGGACGAAGAATCCATCTCCACCATCATGGAGTTCTACATGGGCATCAACACCTATGAGCGCCAGCACTTTGTGATGGACAACCTCCGCAGCGAGAAAGAACTGGAAGACGTAAACATCTAAACCTATGGCAAAAGTCAAATCGGAAGTAGGGCCCCGCTGGGCCAAGTTCTGCGGCTGGCTCCTCAGAAAAATGGGCTGGGAAAGCGTAGGCGGTCCCATGAAAGAGCCCAAGGCCATTGTTCTGGGCGTCCCCCACACCACCGTGTGGGATTTCCTGGTGAGCTACCTCTTTTATACCCAATATGGGAAGGTAGCCCACATCATGATTAAAAAAGAATTCTTCTTCTGGCCCCTGGGACCCATCCTGAGGGCCTGCGGTGCCGTTCCCGTAGAGCGTGCCTCGGCTGCATCCATGGTCAAGAGCCTCATCAACCACATGGAAGAGGTTCCGGAATTCCACCTGGCCATTGCCCCGGAAGGCACCCGCAAAGCCACCAAAAACTGGAAGAGCGGCTACCACCTCATCGCGCGGGAAACCGGCGCCACGGTGTACCTGGGTTACTATGACTGGGGCCGAAAGAAAATCAGTGTGGGAGAGCCTTTTGAGCTCACGGACGATCCCAAGGCGGACATGAAACGCATCTACGACCACTATCGTCCCATGGGAATCCAGGGCTTCCACAAAGAAAAATTCATTGTACCGTAAACCTGAACCAATATGGCCAAGAAAATCAAAAGTCCCTACAAAGCCTGGCGCAAGTATCGCGGCCGCGAAAACTACTGCACCACCCTCCACAAGGTTTTTGACTACGCCACAACCACTTACGCCAAAAACATTGCCTATCAGTATGTAGATGGCGGTCAAAAATATACCTATGCGGAATTCCGCACCAAGGTGGAACGCCTGTCCCAGCGCCTGTCCCGCTTTGGCATCAAGCATGGAGACCGCGTGGCCATCCTGTCGCAGAACATGCCCAACTGGGTGGTAGCCTTCTTTGCCGCCACCGCCTACGGCCGCATTGCCGTTCCCATGCTGCAGGACGTCTCCGAGAACGAGGTCACCAACATCCTCACCCACTCGGAGTCCAAGGTGCTGTTCATCTCCCAGCGCATGATGGGAAAACTAAGCGAGGAGTGCCGCAAAAAGCTTACGCTTGTCATCGACATTGAAACCTTCGAATTTCTCAAGAAGGACAAGGAAGATTTCAAATGCAACGGCTGGGTGAAAGAGCCCTTCCCGGACGACCTTGCCGCCATCATTTATACTTCCGGCACCACCGGAAACGCCAAAGGCGTCATGCTCAGCCACCGGAACATCTGCCAGAACCTGGCGGCCTCCTTCAAGGCGCAACCCGCCTTCCAACGGGACCGCTTCCTGAGCATCCTGCCGGCCGCCCACGCCTATGAGATGAACGTTTCCACCATCTACTCGTTCTACGTAGGCGCCACCTGCTATACGCTGCAGAAACCGGCTGCACCCGCCGTGCTGCTGCCGGCCATGAAGAAAGTAAAACCCACCATCATCTGTTCCGTGCCGTTGATTATAGAAAAGGTGGTCAAAAACAGCGTCTGGCCCACCATCAAGAAAAGCCGCGTGCTTTCCTGGGCCGATAAACACCTTCCTCACCTGCTGCACTGGTTCATTGGCCGGCGCATGGTGAAAACCTTTGGCGGTAAGCTGGTCTTCTTCGGGGTAGGCGGTGCCAAGATGGACCCCGCCGTAGAGACTTTCCTTAAAGACTGCCACTTCCCCTACGCCGTAGGCTATGGCCTTACGGAAACCGCGCCGCTGGTGTGCAACGCCATGGTAAACAAGAAAAAGAAGATTGGCTCCATCGGCGTGGCCTCCTACAAGGTGGACATCCGGCTGGACAACGTGAATCCGGCTAATGGAGAAGGAGAAATTGTGGTCCGCGGCGACAACGTGATGCTGGGCTATTACAAAGACCCGGAGCGCACCATGCAGGTGCTGGACGACAAAGGCTGGTTCCACACCAACGATGTAGCCACCGTGGATGAAGACGGCTACTATTTTATCAAAGGCCGCCTGAACAATACCATCCTGGGGCCTTCCGGGGAAAACATCTATCCGGAAGAGATTGAGCAGGTGATCAACAACATCGAAGGCGTGGAAGAGTCACTGGTGATGGAACGCGACGGAAAGCTTGTGGCCCTGGTAAAATTCCAGGACAACGCCATTGACTGGAACCAGTCCACGGAGGACAAATGGTTCGAGGAACTGGAGGCCCGCAAGAAAGCAGTTATGGAATGGGTGAACAAGACGGTGGGCCGCAACTCCAAGATTGGCGAGGTCGATGCCATGAAGGAGCCCTTCGAGAAAACCGCCACCCAGAAGATCCGCCGCTTCAAGTACAAAGACTCCCACGGAGACGAACCGGAGAAACCCGTAGTGGAAGACAAACCTAAACAAGACCATGAAGATACTGTTCGTAATTAACAACTACTACATTCGAGGAAACGGAATATCAGCATCGGGACGCCGCACAGTTGCCGAGTTAAAAAAACTCGGAGAAGATGTCCGCATCCTGGCCGGTCCCAATCCGGACCCGAATGGCCCGCAACCGGATTTCCCCCTTAAAGAATTCATCTTCCCCATCTTCCAACCCATCATCCGTTCCAGCGGGTTCTCTTACGCGGATGGTGATATGAAAGTGATTGAAGAAGCTGTCCGCTGGGCCGATGTCGT
>DEKS01000051.1:242-6409 GCA_002354005.1 Bacteroidales bacterium UBA2716 | reverse complement strand
CGGAAAGCGCCCATGAGGCCGATACCGACGAACTTCAGGTCCTGCTGAGCACCGCGCCCGGCAGCAAGCTGGCCAAGGAACTCTACAACCGAAGGCTCAGACGCCTCATTGTGAGCATCTTATACACCTGCGGCATCCGGCGCGCAGAACTCATCGGCCTGCAAATCCAAAGCGTGGATACCGGTCGCAGGACCCTTCGCGTACTGGGAAAAGGGGATAAAATGCGAGAAATTCCGCTCATTCCTTCGCTACTTCAAGAAATTTCGCTATATTTACGTGCAGCTAGTTTCATGGTGGGGGAAAGACCTGCCAACGCTCCGCTCCTGGTAACGGACAAGGGCCGTGCCCTTTATCCGGAATTTGTGGACCGGGCGGTGAAAGCGGAACTGCAAGGCCAAAGCGGCATCACCGGGAGGAAATCCCCCCACGTGCTCAGGCATTCCCTGGCCACCGCGCTGTTAAACGAGGGAACAGACCTGAATGCCATTAAACAGATGCTGGGCCACAGCAGTTTAGCAGCCACAGAGGTATATACCCACAACTCCGTGGAACGGCTCAAAGCACAATACATGAACGCCCATCCAAGGGCAAAAAACGAAGACCGCAATGATTAACGTTAAGTCCCTCAAGTTCAACGCAGACGAGAAGCTGCTGGACTACATTGACAAAAAAGTTGGAAAAGTAGAGAAGTTCTTCGACAACATGGGTGATATCGATGTCACCTTAAGCCTCCTGCCGGACGCAGAGAACAAATGCGTCAAGCTCCAGACCCACATTCCCGGTGAGGACATGGTCATCGAGCGCCAGGCACACACCTTCGAGGAAGCCGTGACGGAGGCCGCCGATGCCCTCAAGGAAAAGATTGTGCGCGCCAAAGAGAAAAAGTTCGCCAAATAGTGGCTGCCAAAGGCTACATCGAGACCGATAGGCAGGTCAAGAGCATACTTGAAGATGTCCGCAGTGGCATCTTCAAGTCTGTTTATCTGCTCATGGGCGAGGAACCCTATTACCCGGAGCTGGTGGCAGGCGCCATCATCGACAATTGCCTCCAGGACTGGGAAAAAGACTTCAACGAAACCATTTGCTACGGGGCCGATGTCGATGCAGACACCGTCATCACGGCCGCCCGCCGTTTCCCCATGATGGCGGACCGGCAGCTGGTGGTGGTGAAGGAAGCCCAGCAAATGAAGGGCCTGGAGGAGCTCTCCCTCTACTGCCAAAACCCGCTGGAGAGCACCGTGCTGGTGATTCTGATGCACGGAGCATCGGCCGATAAACGCAAAGCGCTGTACAAGAGCGTCCTCAAAACGGGCGTCATTGTGGAGTCGCTGCCCCTCAGGGACTATGAACTCCCGCAGTGGATTCAGGCGTACTATGAAGGCCGCGGGCTGCGCATCCATCCGGAGGCGGCCCTGCTCCTGGCAGAGAGCGCCGGCACGGACCTTGGAAAAATTGCCGTAGAAACGGAAAAACTCCTGAAAAACCTGCCGGAAGGCGTGCAGGAAATTTCCGTGGCGGATGTAGAGAAAAATGTGGGCGTGAGCCGCCAGTACAGCGTATTCGAACTCACCAAGTGCCTGAGTTTCAGGGATGGAGCCAAGGCGCTCAAGATTGCCGCCCACATAGGGGAGGCGCCCAAATTTGCCCTTCCCATGGCCGTGGCGCCGTTGTACAACCATTTTTACCGGATCCTGAAATACCATGCCCTGCTGGAAAAAGGCCGCCCGCAGCCCGGGGAAGCCGCCAGGGTCCTTGGGGTGAACCCCTATTTCATGAAAGAGTACGACGCTGCCGTGCGGAATTACCCGCTCCAGCGCTGCAATAACGTGATTTCGCTCCTGTGCGAGTACGACTACAAAGGCAAGGGCGGAGACGCCGGCGAAGCCACGCCCGCAGAATTGCTCACGGAACTTGTGACTAAAATTTTAAATTACTAATGGCGATAATAGAAGTAAAGAACGTAAGCAAAACCTTCGGCCCCAAAGTGGCACTGGACAACGTGTCGATGGATATCCCGGAGGGCAAAATCTTTGGCCTGCTGGGGCCCAACGGGGCGGGGAAGAGCACCCTTATCCGCATTATCAACCGCATCACCATTGCCTCGGAAGGGCAGGTGCTTTTTCAGGGGCACCCCATCACGGAGGCGGACGTGGCCCGCATCGGCTACCTGCCGGAAGAACGCGGCCTGTACCGCAAAATGAAGGTGGGGGACCAGGCCATGTACCTGGCGCAGCTCAAAGGCATGAGCGCCCGTGAGGCCGCCGTAGAGCTTAAAAAATGGTTCGTCCGCTTTGACATTGCCGATTGGTGGAACAAGAAGGTGGAGGAACTCTCCAAGGGTATGGCCCAGAAGGTGCAGTTCATCACCACGGTGGTGCACAAACCCTCGCTCATGATCCTGGACGAGCCTTTTTCCGGCTTCGACCCGGTAAATGCAGAGCTTATCCGCAAGGAAATTCTCCGGCTCAAGGAGGAGGGCGCCACCATCATCCTTTCCACGCACGACATGGAGTCGGTGGAGGAACTTTGCGACAATATCGCCCTCATTAACAAGGCCAAGCTGGTGGTCACCGGCGGTACGGAGGAAATCCGCCGGCGGCACGGGGAGGACAACGTGGAGATCGAGTACACCACGGACACCCTGGAGCGCAAGGCCATCGTGGTACCCCGCGCAGAGGCCAATGCCAAGCTGCAGGAGCTCATCGACAAAGACATCCGGATCAATTCCTTCAAGGAGGTGATTCCCCGGATGCGCGACATTTTTGTTAAACTGGTAACGGAGGAGGCATAAGCGTATGAATTTTAGAAAGTTAGGAATCGTCATTGAACGGGAATACCTGAACAAGGTCAAGAAGAAGAGCTTCCTTCTTATCACTTTCCTTACGCCGGTGCTGTTTGCCGGTATCGCCATTTTGCCGTCGCTCATCATGATGGGCACCAAGGAGGCCGCCAAGCAGGTGGGCGTGGTGGACCAGTCCGGCATTGTGATGCCCTACTTGGAAAGCGGGGAAGTGCTGGAATACAAGGATTTAGGGGCCGACGCCGACGTAGAATCCATCAAGGCGGACCTGAAAAAGGCCGATATCGACATCCTGCTTACCATTTCTCCGCTGGATCCGGAAACCAAGAGCGTGACGGCCGATACCTACTCGCTCAAGCCGCTGGGCATGGACAGCGGGAGCGGGATTGAGCGCCGCATCAACGACGCCGTGGAGGCCTATCGTATTGATTCTTACGGGATTGACAACCTGGAAGAGATTATGCACAGCGTCAAGTCCAACGTGCATGTGCACAACTATACCATCTCCGAGAGCGGAGAGGAAAGTATCTCGGAATCAGGCGTTTACATGGCCATTTCCATGATTCTGGGCATGGCGCTCTATATGTTTATCGCCCTGTTCTCCGGCATGGTGATGAGTTCCGTCATCGAGGAAAAGAGCTCGCGCGTAGTGGAGGTGCTGGTGTCCAGCGTCAAGGCTACGGAGCTCATGTTCGGCAAAATCATCGGCGTGGCGCTGGTGGCCCTGACGCAGTTCCTGCTGTGGATTCTGCTCACGCTGCTGCTGCTGGCGGTGGCGGCCGGTATTATCGGCAAGGACAAGATGATGGGCATGCTGCAGGACGATCCTTCCACCGAGATGGTGGCCCAGATGGCCCCGGGCATGGACGGCACAACGCTGGATCTTTCCGCCCTTACGGACACCACGGCCGTTGCGGCTGCGGAACCTACGGGTATGCAGGCCATTACCAGCACCCTTGGCAACCTGAACCTGGGCCAGATCCTGCTTTCGTTCATTTTCTTCTTCATCTTTGGCTATCTGCTGTATGCGTCGCTCTTTGCGGCCATTGGCAGTTCCGTGGAGAACGAAGGCGATTCCACGCAGTTGCAACTGCCTGTGACAGTGCCGCTTATGCTGGGCTTTTTCATCGCCCTGTATGCCTTCAAGGCACCGGACAGCTCGCTGGTGTTCTGGGGCTCCATGATTCCGTTCACCTCGCCCATCGTCATGCTGGCGCGCATTCCTTTTGGCGTGCCGGGTTGGGAACTGGCCCTGTCGATGGTGCTGCTGGTGGCCACCTTCGCCGCCTGCGCATGGGCATCGGCCAAAATTTACAAGGTGGGTATCCTCATGTACGGCAAGAAATCTACGTTTAAAGATTTGTGGAAATGGCTGAAGCAACGCTGATGCCCAGTAAACCTTCGAATCATGAACAACACAAAAATTTGGTACCTTGGTTGGGCGCTCATCATTGTGGGGGCCGTGTTCGCCGGGGTGCAGGCCATGAAGGAAGACGGCCTCAAGATAGAGTGGCGCCGGGTGGCCATGGACGGGCACAGGACCGGTGCGCAGCCGGTGACGGCGGACAACATTCCTCAGGCGCTGGGCACCTTCACGGATGAGGGCTATATGTGCCCTTCCGGCGCTTGCTATATGGACGATTCTCCCGTTGCGCAGGAGGCGGCGGAACTCCTGGAGGTGCAGCCGCAACTGGCTCATTTGAAGAAGGTTATCGGCCATTCCGCCGGCATGTACATGAACCTTCGCAACCAGCCGGACCTGCCGCTGGGGAACCTGGTGGCAGACATTCTCCGCGCCTACGGTTCGCGTTATTTCAAGGTGCCGATGGACTTTGCTATTACCAACTACGGCGGCATCCGGACGCCCATGCCGGCCGGGGCGGTGACGCTGGAGGATATCGGCTCTATGTTTCCTTTTAAAAACTACCTTTGCTATGCGCAGCTGCGGGGCTCTTCGCTCACGACGCTCTTGGAGCAACTTGCTGGTACTAAGGCGTTTCAGGCGGTTTCCGGCTGCAAGGTGCGCACCAAAGGAGGGAAGTTGGTATCGGCACTGGTGGGGGGAGAGCCTATCGACCCTTCTCGTTTGTATAATGTGACCACTATCGATTTTTTGCTGGACGGCGGCGACAAACTGAATATTGGCGCGCTGGCAGAAAAGGTGGTGCTCACGCATGTGCTGCTGAAGGACGTGATGCTGGATTATGTCTATGCCACGGAGGCTGCCGGCAAGGAGATTGTAGCTGCGTCCGACGGGCGCGTAATCATGGAGGACTAGGCTATGAACAAGATTTACAAGTGGTTGCTGATTGCTGCGGGCGTGCTGGCGCTGGGCTTTTGCATCTATGCTGGCTCCGTGATGGGGAAGCGGTCGGTGCATAAACTTACCATTGTGCATGTGAACGATACCCATTCGCATTTTGAGCCGGAGCGTTCCGGCGAGTATGCAGGTATGGGCGGTGCCTTGGAGCGCGCGGCCTATGTGGATTCTGTCCGTGTTGCCGATGGTGCCTCGAACGTGCTGTTGCTGCACGCCGGCGACTTCTGCCAGGGAACGTCCTATTTCTCTGAGCTGAAGGGCGTTGTGGAGGTGGCGGACCTGAATGCGATGGGCTACGACGTAGTGACCCTGGGGAACCATGAATTCGACAACGGGATTGAGGGCCTTGGGCAGCTGCTTTCCGGCCTGAACATGCCTGTGGTGGTGTGTAACTACGATTTTTCGCCGTTTGAGGCAGGGAAGTATATTCAGCCGTATGTCATTGTGGAGAAGGCCGGACTCAAGATTGGCGTGGTGGGTGTGCTCTGCGGCCTCAAGGACATGGTGGCGGGGGACATTGCCAACCGCATTCCTGCGTTTGATACCGTGCCCACCGTGCAAAAATATGTGGATTTGTTGCGGCCCCAGTGCGATGTCGTGATTGCCCTCACGCACATTGGCTATACGGAGCACAATCCGGGGGATCTGATTGATTCCCAGCTGGCTGCGGAAACGCGGGGGATTGATCTCATTGTGGGCGGTCACTCCCACACCTTCCTGGAAGAGCCGGACTATGTGGCCAATCTGGACGGGGAGCGTGTCCCCATCGTCCAGGTCGGCTGGATGGGCGTGTACATGGGCGAGTTCCACTTGACCCTGCGGAAGTAAGCTTTTGCCGGGGAGCTTTTTCAAGCCCCCCTGTCATTTTCGCCTGGTCGATAACCGCCTGATTATCAACTACTTACCCATAATCCTCGGCTCCATTTGCGCCGAGGATTTTTCGTAGTACATTGACGCTCAGTCATTTATCAGCCAGCCTCATTCACCCCCTGTCATTTTCGCCTGGTCACTAACCACCTGATTCTCAACTACTTACCCATAATCCTC
>DEKS01000051.1:0-129 GCA_002354005.1 Bacteroidales bacterium UBA2716 | reverse complement strand
GCGCCGAGGATTTTTCGTAATACATTGACGCTCAGTCACTTATTGGCCAGCGCTTATGTGTCGTCCTAAAAATAGTTTACCATAAAGCGTAAATTGATGATATGGTTGGTGCAGGTCCGATTTCGCCCT
>DEKS01000163.1 GCA_002354005.1 Bacteroidales bacterium UBA2716 | reverse complement strand
GTTCGAATCTCGGTCTCTCCGCAAATCAAGGAATGGCATCGCAGCGCAGCTGCGGTGCTTTTTTGATGGCCAGCCCGTCGAAAACTTGTTTTCGTAAGGGGTGGGCAGCGGAAAAGCACAGAGGGAACGTAGTGACCGGATGCCATTCCCGATTTAAGCGGCCCCGCGGGAGCGCATCGAGATAGCGCAAGCGCAGCGCAGCGGAATCTCGGTCTCTCCGCAAACAGTTGGCATCGCAGCTTTCGCTGCGGTGCTTTTTTTGTTGCCCGAGTGCTGTCATGGGTCCTGTGAATGGGACGATAACAGCGCCTGCTCCGACAACCTCGCCCCCCCCCATCTATCCATTGACTTGTCCCTCCATCGCATAGTGGCAAAGGTCGGTTTTTGGGTGACCAACCTTTTGCAGGGGAATGGCATCTGAGCGGTGTGAGTGGGGGATACGATGTCAAAGGATGGCAGTGTAAAAACCAACCTTTGACAAAAAGGCCGCCAACCTTCTGCAGCCTGACCTGGGGGTAAGGTGGAAGACCTGGGGGCGGGTGGGTATCCTGTTTCCGCCCAAACGCTACCAGGAGATACTGTCGATGGTTACCAGGCTCACCTTGGAGAAGAATGCCGGAATGGTGACCCCTCCGGTAGAGATGCTGCGGCTGGCTTGCACGAGAGAACCGGCGACCAGGCTGTTGATAATCATGGCCGTGTTATAGGCCATGTCGTTCAGATTCTTGTCGATGGTCATGGCCTGTTTGGCGTCCTTGATGTTGCGCTGGGCCGTGGCGGTGTTGTCCTGGCCTGTAATGATGGGCATCTGCGTAATTCCTGCTGCTTCCAGCGCCTCAATGGCGCCCATCAATACATTGGTCCATGCACGTATCGTCAGAAGTTTTTTATAATTTGCTGCAAGATAGTCATTTTTGGTAATAAATCCCATTTTATGTACATTTGCGTCCTATAAAGAACGCGTTCACATGAAAATTATTTCCAGAATTCTTCTTGTTGCCGTTGCCATTGCAGCAATGGCCTGCCAGCGCACCCCGCTGTCGGTCCCACAGCCCTCCGCTAAAACCGAGTGGGTGGCCCGTCCGGAGGCCTTCCAAGAGCGCTATACTCTGGTGCAGATGGTAGTACTGAGCCGCCACAACATCCGCACGCCCATGGTGAGTAAAAATTCCGTCCTCACGCGCCTGACCAATACGGAGTATCAGTGGTTCCACTGGGAAGGAGCGCCTAGTACACTCACCCCCAGAGGCGCCCAGCTGGAAAGCAAGATGGGCGCGTTCTTTGGCGAATGGCTGGGCAAGAAAGGCCTTCTGGCTTCATATGCTAAGGATAATTATTCTTTTCGTTTCTACGCCAACGCCAAACAGCGCTGTCAGGTTACCGCCCGGCAGTTCGCAGATGCCCTCCTCCCCGGGAAGAGTCCCCGGGTAGAGATGAACGTGCAGTTCGACGCCATGGATCCGGTCTTCAATCCGCAGATTACCAAACTCTCGGAGCACTTCACCACTCAGGCACAGAAAGAGATTCAAACCCTGTTCGGGGACCTGGACGCCGGTGCAGCAAAGGGTTATGCCATCATGGAACAGGTGATAGACATCACCCATTCCCCGGCTTACCCGGACACCACATCTTTTAGCCAGTTCCCCTCTTCCGTGAGTTTCAAAATCAATGCAGAACCGTCCATGAGTGGCGGGCTCAAGATGGCTTGCACCGTCTCGGATGCCCTTTCCTTGCAGTACTACGAGGAACCCGATGAGCGAAAAGCCGCCTTTGGTAAGGAGCTCAGCTTTGCAAACTGGGTAACGGTTTCCACCGTAAAAGAATGGTACGGGGACATCCTTTTCACCGCCCCTTCCGTTTCCGTAAATGTGGCCCACCCGCTGCTGCAGGTGATGTTGGCGGAACTGCAAAACAGCAATCGCGTGTTCTCCTTTCTCTGCGGTCACGACTCCAACCTGAGCAGCGTCATGGCGTCTCTCGGCGCAGAGATTCCTGACCTGCCCGGGTCCATCGAAAAACGCACGCCCATTGGCGGCAAACTCATTATCGAATGCTTCAAGGGGGCCGATGGCAACACCTACGCCGACCTCCTGCTGGTATACGCCTCCGCCGAGCAACTGCGCGCCATAAGCACCCTTACCTACGACAATCCGCCCATGGCCGTGAAAATCCCGCTCAGTGGCTTGTCGGCCAATGCCGATGGGCTGTACCGCCTCTCTGACGTAGAGCGACGCATCTCCCAGGCCATCGAGGCCTATGACACGCTATAACAATAATGGATAAAATGATGAAAAAGAGAATTTCCGCCTGGAGGATGCTGCCCGCGCTGCTGCTGGCAGCGTCGTTCAACTTTGTTGCCTGCCACAAAGATGCGCCGGCCCTTCCCGACTATACCAAAGAAGCCTGGTACAGCTATCTGGACAGTGAAAACGTCGGAAACGGCTACTCCAAGAGCTGGAGCCAGTGGAAGAAAGAAACGTTTGGAAAGTAAGAAAACTTGAGCCCCCGGTGCTTCGCAGCAACGGGGGCTCTCATTCTAACCTAAAAACTTAACCTATTAAAAAAACTATTCGGTAGTTTCTACTGCTAATTCCGTGCCAAACTCTTCTTTTTTGGCGACATCGTTCAATTCTTTGTTGGGGCGGATGGACAGGATGCGTACTTCCTGCAGGGGGCGGTCCAGGCGGTCCGTGCGCACGGCGGCAATTTTATCAATGACATTGAGCCCCGCTACCGTCTCTCCAAACACGGTGTACTCACCGTCCAGGTGCACGCAGTTGTCCGGGTTCTGGACCAGGTAGAACTGGGAACCGCTGGAAGCCTTGAACGGATTGGCCAGGTCTCCCACGCGGGCTGCGGCCAGCGCGCCCTTTTTGTGCCGGTGCAGGGGATTGCCCTCCGCGTCCCGCATCTCTGCCGGGATAGTGTATTTGGGGCCGCCTTCCCCGTAGTGCTCCACCATGGCGGTGTCTTTGGTGAACGGGTCTCCGCCCTGGATCATGAAGCCGTAGATGACGCGGTGGAACAGCAGGCTGTCGTAGTAGCCGGAAAGGGCCAGTTTCTCAAAGTTGTCCCGGTGCTTGGGCGTGTCCTTGTACAGTTTTACCCGGATGGTGCCCAGGTTGGTGACAATGTCAAAGACGGGCTCTGCCGGCAGCGTTTCCGCCGCCTTTTTGGCCGCTACGGTGTCTGTGGGTTCCACGGTAATTTCTTCTATGGCAGGAGCCTGGGCCTCCTTCTTCCTGTTCTTGCAGCCGGCTACCACAGCCAGCACCAGCATAACATACAGATACTTCTTCATATTCTTGACGTTTCTTTCGGCAAAATTAACTAAATTTGTGCAACTATGGCAAAAAATCCGTTGAAACAGCTTGCGGGGGAAACCGCAATATATGGATTCAGTTCCATTCTGGCCCGGGTGCTCAATTTCCTCTTTGTGCCCATTTACACGCGCATGCTCACCCAGGTGCAGTATGGCGTGGTCACCGAGTTCATGGCCTACATTGCCATTCTGCAGGTGGTGCTGGTACTGGGCCTGGAAACCGGCTGTTTCCGTTTTGCCAACAAGGAGGGGGAGGACCCGCGGAAGGTGTACTCCGGTGCCCTGCTCACGGTATTCGGCCTCAATCTGGCCTTCCTGGCGTGCATGGTGGCGTTCTCGGAGCCCATTTCTGCGGCGCTGGGCTATGAAGGCTATCGCTCCCTCATCATCTACGTGGCGGCCATCCTGTTCTGCGACAGCATTACAGCCATCCTTTTTGCCAAACTCCGGCAGGAGCACAAGGCTGTGAAGTTCGCCGTCCTCAAAACCGTGAAAATCCTTACGGAAACGGGTGCCAACCTCATTCTCTTCTTCGTGTATCCCGCCCGGCCGGATTTCACCTATCCCATTTTTGCCATCTTCGTGAGCTGCGTGCTGTGCCTGGTGCTGTTTGTCCCGGATATCCTTCGGCTCAAACTGACCTGGGACGGGGGCGTGGTGAAACGCCTCCTGGTGTATTCCATTCCACTCATGATTGCCGGGTTGCCGGGCGTGGCCAACGACTTTCTGGACCGGGTGCTGTTCCGCTACTTTGACACCTCGTCGGAGGCCTGGCGGGCTTCCCTGGGCGTGTATCAGGCGGCCGTAAAGCTGGCTGTTATCATGAATCTGTTCATCCAGATGTTCCGCTACGCGGCGGAGCCCTTCTTCTTCCAGCGCGCGCGGGACAAGAACTCCAGGGAGCTCTATGCCGTTGTCATGGAATACTTTACGGCCTTCTGCGGCCTGGTGTTCCTGGGGGTGATTGGCTATATCGACCTTATATCCCTTTTCCTGGGACGGGATTTCCGCGTGGGCGTGGGTGTGGTGCCCATCATGCTGCTCAGCTACATGCTGCTGGGCATGCTCTTTAACGTGTCCATGTGGTACAAGCTCTCCGGAAAAACAAACATGGCCATCTGGATTACCCTGGCGGGGCTGGCGGTCACTACCCTTGTGAACATTGTCTTTATGCCGCGGTATTCCTATTGGGCATCGGCCTATGGCCACCTGGCCAGCTACCTGGTCATGTTCATCCTGAGCGCAGCGCTTGGGGCCAAATACTATCCCATTCCGTACAAATGGGCCCGCTTGGGGCTGATCGCCCTCCTGATGGGCGTGGCGTATGCGGGTATTCGCCTGTGTGACAGTTTTATCGACCCCGTGTGGGGCCGGATGGCCGTGAATACGGTGCTACTGGGCGTGTATGGCCTGGCCTGCTGGAAACTGCTCCAAAGCCCCTGGAACCGGAGTGTCCTTAAAGGTGCAACCAACTAACCACTTCAATCATATGAGGAAATACAGTTTCATTTTTGCCGCTATGCTGGCCCTGGCCGCTTGCTGTCAGGTGCAGCCGCAGGCCTTCAGTGTGATTCCCATGCCGGCGGAGGTGACCGTGACAGACGGCTCCTACGCAGTAGCCGGCAAAGCCTTTTTCCTGGACCCGCGCCTGGATAACGCCTCGCAGGATGCCATCTGGCGCTTCAAAGATGCCCTGGAGGCCGCTACCGGCAGGGCGTGCCCGCTGGGGAAGGGCGACATCCAGTTCCTGGTAAATCCGGAGCTGGCCCCCGAGCAGTATACCGTCCAGGTAAGCAAAGACGGCGTGGTGGTGGAGGCATCGGCCCTGAACGGCTTTGTCTATGCCTGCGAAACCCTCAAGCAAATGCTTCCGGCCGCCATTTACGGCGGAAAAAAGGCCAAGGCCCACTGGGTGCTGCCGTATGTGAGCATCCAGGACCAGCCGCGCTTTGCCTACCGGGGTATGCACCTGGATCCCTGCCGCCATTTTTGGACCGTGGAAGAAACCAAGCGCTACCTGGATGTGATGACGGCCTATAAGCTCAACCGCTTCCACTGGCATCTCACCGAGGACCAGGGCTGGCGCATGGAAGTGAAGAAATATCCCAAACTGACCGAGATTGGCGCCTGGCGCAACGGAACCGTCATCAAAAAGGACTGGGGCTCCAACGACGGCATCCGTTACGGAGGTTTTTACACGCAGGAAGAAATGAAGGAAGTGGTGGCCTACGCCGCCGCCCGTGGCATTACCGTGATTCCGGAAGTGGACCTTCCGGGCCACATGGTGGCAGCCCTCGCCGCCTATCCGGAGCTGGGTTGCACCGGCGGTCCGTATGAGGTGTGGACCCGCTGGGGCGTGGCCAAGGACATTCTCTGCGCCGGCAACGACGCTGTCTTCACCTTCCTGGAAGGCGTATTCACGGAACTCATGGAGATTTTCCCCTCCGAGTACATCCACATTGGCGGAGACGAGTGTTTTGGCGGCGATGCGGAACCCGATCGTCCGGACCCTTGGGACGTGTGCCCCAAGTGTGCCGCCCGCATGAAGGCCCTGGGCATCAAGAAGGGTCCCCAGGCCAAGCATTACCTGCAAAATTACGTAACCGCCCGCGTGCAGGCTTTCCTGAACGCGCATGGGCGGAAGGTTATCGGCTGGGACGAAATTCTGGACGGCACCCTGGCCGAAGGGGCCACCATCATGAGCTGGCGTGGCGTGGAAGGCGGTATCAAGGCCGCAGCCAAGGGCTTCGATGCCATCATGACCCCTACCTCCTTCATGTACTTTGACTATTATCAGAGCTACGAGCAGGACAAGGAGCCCTTCGGTATCGGCGGTTATCTCCCGCTGGAGCAGGTCTATGGCTATGAGCCGTACGATGGTATTGCGGCCGGAGCCGAGAAACACATCCTGGGCGTCCAGGCCAACCTGTGGACCGAGTATATCGCTACGCCGGAACACCTGGAATACATGTTGCTGCCGCGTCTGTGCGCCTTGTCAGAGGTTCAGTGGTGCGGTGCCGATAAGAAGGACTACGCCCGCTTCTGCGCTTCCCTGGACCACACCTTTGAAATGCTGGACGCCATGGGCGTGAACTACAGCCTGGACCACAAAGGACTCATCGGGATGGACCGCGTACCTGCCCGTACCCCGGAAGAAATCCGGGAGTATCTTGACTCGGGCCAGTGGAAGTGGTATTAGTACAGGAGTAGTCCCAGCACGGCTCCGACAAGGATAACGTAGATGGGATTCACCTTTCCCCAATAACCGGCCACAAAAGCGCCGCCCAAAAGGCACCAGCTTTTCCAGTCCGGAAAGTTTTCCGAAACCACTTGGACCTGAGGCACACCGCCCGTCCAGGTGGTTTTGACGATAAGAATAACAGCTGCGGCGCCAATCAGGCCCGCCACGCAAGGCTTGAGCCAGTCCATGGTGCCGGCGTACAGCTTGGAGGTGCGGAAGCGCTCGTAAAAGCGCACAATGAGAAGGACGATCACAAATGACGGCAGCATGAGCGACAGCGTAGCGGTAAGCGAGCCGCAAACGCCCAACAGCTGGCTTCCGGTGGCGTTAAACAGTACATCGTAGCCCACATAGGTGGCGCTGTTGATGCCGATGGGCCCCGGCGTCATCTGGCTCACGGCCACAATGTCCGTAAAGGTGCTCTCGGAAATCCAGGGGTGCTCCACCACCACCTGGTTCTGGATGAGGGAGAGCATGGCATAGCCCCCGCCGATGGTGAAGGCGCCAATGACAAAGAAAGTCCAGGCCAGCTGGCCAAATAGCACTAGCGTTTCCATCGGCCCTCCTTATAATAGGTTATGCTGAAGCCCAGCACCAGCACGCACAGGATGATATAAATGGGGGAGACGTTGAGAAACGCCACCAACACCAGCGAAACAATGGCCAGCAGCCAGGTCCACACGTTCTTGCAGGACTTGCGCGCCATGTTAATCATGGGCACGGCGATGAGGGAAATCACCACCGGCCGGATGCCCTTGAACGCCCGTTCCACCCACGGATTGTCCTTGAAGGCGGAGAAAAACATGGCAATGCCTAGGATAATGAGGAACGATGGCAGGATGCTGCCCAGGGTGGCCGCCACGCTACCCTTGAAGCCGCGAAGCTTGTGCCCGGCGAAGATGGAGATGTTGACGGCCATTACGCCCGGAGCGCTTTGCGAGAGCGCCACAATGTCCGGGAGGTCGTCGTCCCCAATCCAGCCGCGGCGCGACATCTCCGCCTGGATGATGGGAATCATGGCATAACCGCCGCCAATGGTAAAGGCGCCGATTTTTGCGAAAACCCAGAATATTTGCCAAAGCGAAACTTTCTTTTCCATA
>DEKS01000190.1:3080-4667 GCA_002354005.1 Bacteroidales bacterium UBA2716 | reverse complement strand
TTAAAGCACACTCACCCTGTCTATAGCCCCCTCTACGGCATTCAGGTGTGCTTTAATACCCTTCCTTCCACCCTGTTAAAGCACAGTCACCCTGTCTAGAGCCTCCTCTGCGGCATTCAGGTGTGCTTTAATACCCCTCCTTCCACCCTGTTAAAGCACACCTACCCTCATCTGGTCCCCATCTCGCTCACTATGCTGTGCTTTAATGCCTGGCAGGTCCTGCTGTTGCCACGTTTTGGCCCCGAATTGCGCCCCTGGCGGACCTTTCGGCCCGCCATCGCTACGCTTAGGGCGGTTTTCGCGCCCACGGCGGTTCCGTATGCTGGTAGCTGCCGCACGCAAACAGGTGCGGCGGCGCCTCTCCCCGTGACAGCTAGCCCACCCTTTCTGTGTGTGCAGATGTGGCGGATAAGTGATTGATACAGCGTGAGATGCTAAAAATCCTCGGCGCTTTTGGAGCCGAGGATTATTAGCATTTTGCTGAGTATCAGCCACTTAGCGGCCAAGCTATTTAGCGTGGGCGAAGTGGGTGGGTTCTTTCTTTTGCGGGCCCTTCTCCGGGTGCACGGCGCGGGCGGGAATCTTTTTCACGTAGGCGTATACCAGGAAGCCGATGCCCAGCAGGATGAAGGGAATGCTGAGGAGCTGCCCCATGTTCAGGAGCATGCCCGCCTCAAACTCCACTTGGTCGTTCTTGACAAACTCGATGAGGAAGCGGCTGCCAAAACAGACGATGAAGAAAATGCCGAAGAAGGAGCCGCGGTACATCTTGTCCAGCCCCCACTTGTACAGGGCGGTGAGCCCCAGGCCCAGCACCAGATAGGTGAGCGCCTCATACAGCTGCGTGGGGTGGCAGGGAACCGTTTCCCCGTTGCGCTCGAACACAAAGCCCCAGGGCAGCGTGGTGGGGCCGCCGTAAATCTCTGAGTTAAAGAGGTTTCCCAGCCGGATGAAGCAGGCCGCATAGGCAATGGGAATTACCAGATGGTCCACCATCCACACAAAGTCGAAGTCGTGGGCGGGGCCGTATTTTTTGGCAAACCACCACACGCCCAGGATGAGGGCGATGGTGCCGCCATGACTGGCCAGGCCGCCTTTCCAGGGCATGAAGATTTCCCAAAAACCGGCCCAGGAACCAAAGTAGTAGTCCGGCTGATAGAAAATGCAATGGCCCAGGCGTGCTCCCACGATGGTGCAGATGAGCAGCATGTACAGGAGCGGGTCCAGCAGGGACTCCGGGATGCGCTCCCGCTTGAACATGGCCTTCACGATAAACCAGCCCAGGATGAACCCGCCTACAAACAGCAGCGAGTACCAGCGGAGTTCAAAACCGCCCAGCCGGAGAATGGCCGGGTCCACATTCCAATGTACTACCAAATATTCCATGCAACAAAGATAGGAAAAAATCCCCATACACGGCTATCGGACAGGATTATTTAAAAAATTTAAGATAAATCGATTGTCAATATTTGCGCAGGCGTAGTTTTTGCAGTAAATTTGCCGCTTAATTAGTTGGTAAGTTATGAAGAAATGTATTCTCGCGCTTATGCTCCTGCTCCCGTTGCAGGCATGGGCGCAGTACCAGGA
>DEKS01000190.1:0-3028 GCA_002354005.1 Bacteroidales bacterium UBA2716 | reverse complement strand
AAAATCGCCCTGTCGGAAAATACCTCCATCAAGGTGGCCGATTTGGAAATCAAGCGCCAGAAATATGCACAGAAGGGTGCCTATGGCGCCTTGTTCCCGCAAATCAGTGCCACCGGCATGTACAGCTACGCCATCAAGAAGCAGAAGGTGTTCTTTGGCTCTGACGATACCGGTTCGAGCAACTCCGGCGGCGGCATGTCCTCCATGATGGAAGGACTCATGGACCCCATCATGTATTACATCCAGCAGCTGTACGAAGCCACCAACACGCCCTTCGTGGTGTATGTGGCCCCGGAAAAGGAAGGCCCCGGCAGCAGCAGCGAGCCCATCGAGATGGGCCGTCGCAACCAGGTGCAGCTGAGCGTCTCCGCCGCCATGCCGCTGGTGAACGTACAGCTCTGGGAGAGCCTCCGCCTCACCAAAGACCAGGTTGAACTCACCATTGAAAAGGCCCGGGAATCCCGCCTGAGCACGGTCACTGCCGTAAAACAGGCCTATTATGCCGTCCTCATGGCCAAGGCCTCGTACAATGTGTACAACGCCGTGCTTGAGAACGCCGCCCACAACCTCAAGCTCACGGAAAGCCGCTACAACGTGCAAAAGGCATCGGCCATGGACCTGGCCCGCGCCCAAAGCAGCTTCGCCGCCGCCATCCCCAACCTGTACAACGCAGAAAACGCCATCCAGCTGGGCCTGTGGCAGTTGAAAGCCGTGATGGGCGTCGCGCTGGACACCCCCGTGGATGTTGAAGGGAAGCTGGCAGACTATGCGGAAACGATGTTCTCGGACCTGGTGGAAGGGGAGGAGTCCAATCTGGAAAGGAACTCCCAGCTGCGCCAGCTGGCCACCCAGGCGGAAATCCTGGCCCGCCAGATTCGCATGCAACAGTACGCCTACCTGCCCACGCTGAACCTCTCGCTCACCTACAACTATTACTCCCAGAGCGACAAATTCAACCTGAGCCAGTGGAAGTGGCTGCCCTCCAGCACTGCGGTGGTCACCCTGAGCATCCCCATCTTCTCCGGCGGCCAGCGCTACCACACCATCAAACAGACGCGCGTGCAGGCCGACGAACTCCAGCTCCAGCGGGAGAACACGGAGCGTCAGCTGCGCATCAGCATCCGACAGAACCTGAACACCATGGAAACGGCCATGAAAACCTACGATGCCGCCTCCGAGGCGATTAAGAGCGCCGAGAAAGCCTACGACATTGCCTCCAAGAGCTACGAGGTAGGGAAAACCACCTTCACGGACCTGAACAATACGGAGCTCACCCTTACCCAGACCCGCCTGCAAAGTGCGCAGGCCGTGTACAACTTCATGGTGGCCAAAGCCACGCTGGAGCAAACCCTGGGCTACGATTTCACCCAAGAAAAATAGACGACAAGAGATATGAAAAGCAAAATCGCAACCATCCTCGCTCTCCTCGCGGCTGTGTCCTGCGGGAGCAACAAGGGCAAGACGGAGCAAGCCGCTCCCGTAGCGGTAACCCCGAATGTGGAAGTGGCGGTGGCCCAGGCCCGCGCCGTTCCCCAGGAAAGCACCTACGCCTCTACGGTAGAGGCCTATGTGGTGAACAACATTATGCCGCAGCAGGGCGGCCGCATCCGCAAAATCAACGTGGAAGTAGGGGACTACGTGTCCAAGGGCCAGATCCTGGCCGAGATGGACCGTCTCCAGCTGGACCAGCTGGCCCTCCAGATCCAGAACGACGACGCAGAATACGAGCGCATCAAGAGCCTGTACGAGGAAGGCGGCATGTCCCGCAGTGACTTCGAGGCCGCGGAACTGGGCTACAAGGTGCGCAAATCCAACTACGAGAACGTGCTGGAAAACACCATCCTGCGCAGCCCCGTGACAGGGTATGTCACCGCCCGCAACTTTGACGTGGGGGACATGTTCGCCATGAGCGCCCCGCTGTTCACCGTACAGCAGGTGGTGCCCGTGAAACTGCTCGTGGGCATCTCCGAGAGCGAATACACCAAGGTGAAAAAGGGCGATACCGTCACCCTCACCGTGGATGCCCTCCCCGGAAGGACTTTCCGCGGAAAAATCGACCGCCTGTACCCCGTGATTGACGCCGCCACCCACACCTTCAAGGCAGAGGTGGTGGTGGACAACCAGAACAGGGTGCTTCGTCCCGGCATGTATGCCCGCGTAACGGTGAACTTTGGTTCCCGTAGCAGCGTGGTGGTCCCGGACCAGGCCCTGGTGAAGCAGGAAGGCACCGGCACCCGCTTTATCTATGTGCTGCAGGAAGACGGTACCGTGAAATACCTGCCGGTAAAGACCGGTCGCCATATAGGCACCGAATATGAAATTATCGAAGGCCTGCAGGATGGCTGGAAGGTGGTTGTGAAAGGACAGGCCGCCCTGCGTGACGGCGTGAAGGTGAATGTGTTATGAGTATTTACAGAACAGCCGTTAATCATCCGGTCACTACGGGGCTCATCTTCCTGGCATTCGCCATCCTGGGCGTATTTGCCCTCATGCGCCTGCCGGTAGACAACTTCCCGGATGTGGAGTCCAACACCATCATGGTGATGAGCTCCTATCCCGGCGCTTCGGCGGAGGATGTGGAGAACAACCTCACCAAGCTGCTGGAGAACGCCCTCAACGGTGTATCGGACCTGAAGAATCTTACCTCCAACTCCCGTGAGAACATTTCCGTCCTTACGCTGGAGTTCGAATATGGAACGGACATCGACGAAGCCACCAACGACGTCCGGGACAAGTTGGACATGATATCGCAGCAATTGCCGGACGGCGCGTCGCTGCCTTTCCTGTTCAAGTTCAGCGTGGACGACTTCCCCATCATGATCATGGCCGCCACGGCGGACCAGAGCGTGAGTGCGCTGGACAAGCTCCTGGACGAGCGCATCGCCACCCCGCTGGGCCGCGTGTCCGGTGTGGGTACGGTGTCGGTGGCCGGTGCCCCCAAGCGGGAGATCCATGTCTACTGCGACCCTTCCAAGCTGGAGGCCTACAACCTGTCCATCCCCGCCATTTCGCAGATTATCGCCGCGGA
>DEKS01000180.1:2714-3822 GCA_002354005.1 Bacteroidales bacterium UBA2716 | reverse complement strand
AGCCGTCCAGACGCAGGCCGTAGGTGAGCTTAAAGCGGTCGGTGGCGTTCCACTCGTCCTGGGCGTAGATGCCGGCTTTATGGAACTGCACACGGGCGGCCGGAGCCTTTTCACCGTTGTAACCGTAAGTAAGGCAAACGACCTCCGGGGTGGAGTTGAACAGGGCAGCGGCGTTCAGGGAGCCGTTGGCGTTGTACATATCGTCCGTGAGGTTGAAACGGTAGTAACCGGAACCGTTACGCATGTACTGGTTGTCGGCCATCTGATACTCATAGCTGAGACCGGCGGTGAGTTTGTGGGCACCCAGGTACCAGGTGAGGTCATCCTTCACGTTGGCGATGGTGTTGTGCACGGCGTTGTTCCAGGTGAAAAGTTCATAACCCAGGGCCATGTAGTTGTCATCGTCCTTGGTGATGTCGATGAAGGGGAACTCGGCGGAGTTGGTGCCGCGGACATCATCCAGCTTGGAGAAGGTGAACAGGAACTGGTTGGACATGTTGTCCGTGAGGCGGCTGTTCAGGTCCAGGGACCAGGTGCTCACCAGGTTCTTCATGGAGTACATGGAGTTGGCGAAGGACATGGAGTAGTCCGACATACGATAGTGGCTCATACGGGTACCTCCGTCCATGGAAGTGCCATTCGGAGACTGCCAGTACTTGTTCTGCGTGTAGTTGTAACGCAGGGCCAGGTGATGGTTGTTGGTGATGTTCCAGTCCAGACGGGCCAGAACCTTGATATTGTTCTCGTTGGCGGGGAAATCCGTGTAGGAGCCGGTGTCGTAACCGTAAGTATCTCTCACATAGTCCTTTACAGACTGGAGGTCTGCTAGCTTGGTACGGGACAGGTATTTGTTTGCATCACCCACACCATCCTCGGAGCCTTTCCAACGGTTCACCACAGAAGGAATCTGGACATACTCGAAGTTCACGAAGAAGAAGAGTTTGTTCTTGATGATGGGACCGCCGAAGGTCATACCGTACGTGGTGCTGCGGTTTTTGTCGCGGGCACCGGGAATTTGCTCACCGTCTACGGCGTCACCCTGCATATTCTCGTTCTTATGGTACACATAAGCGGAACCCTTGAAGGTGTTGGTACCGGACTTGGTGAT
>DEKS01000180.1:0-2639 GCA_002354005.1 Bacteroidales bacterium UBA2716 | reverse complement strand
ACCTGCATTTCCTCGATGGCGTCGATGGAGATGGGGTTGCCGCCGCCGGGCAGGCCGGAGTTCAGACCGAAGTTATTGTTGAAGTTGGCACCGTCCACGGTGAAGTTGGCGGTACGGCCGTCGGAACCGGCGAAGCTCATGCCGTTACCACCGTACGGAGACAGGCGGGTAACGTCGGTGATGCTGCGGCTGACGGAGGGAAGAGAGGTGATTTGGTCGCTGCCGATGTTGGTTACAGCACCGGTACGCTCCTGCGCATTGAACTTGGAGGAAGCGTCTGCGATAACCACAGTGCCCTGCAGCATTTCCGTGCTCTCTGCAATCTTGGCGTCCAGGGCGAAGGTTTCTGCCAGCTGGAGGGTGACACCGGTGTAGGTGGCATCCTGGTAACCCAGGCAGGTGAAATCCACCTTGTAAGGACCGCCGGTACGCATACCTTGAATGGTATAACGACCGTCTGCATTGGTCACGGCGCCGTAAATGGTACCGGAGGGCTCGTGCTGAGCCACAACAGCAGCGCCGATAACAGGCTCGCCGTTCTGGTCAACCACGCGACCGGAGAGAGAAGACGTGGTCACCTGAGCATAGGCGACAGTGCCCGCAATCAACGTAGTGAATGCGAGCAGTAAGCTTTTAAAAGCGTTTCTCATAAAAGGTTGAATAGAAATAAATATTGATAGGTAAAAATTCCTTTGTTCTAACCGAGCACAAAGGTAGGAAAAACTTTTGACATAAAAAAACGGAATCCATCAAAGATTCCGTTCATTTTTGTGTCGATTATTTACAGGCCAAATGCCTTTTTCACAGCGGGAACGCTGTCCAGCAGCTCCCAGCCAAAGAATTGGACAATTTTGCGTTTTCCCTGGACCGTCACCGCCTTGGTGTAAGGCTTGCGACCCATGTGGCCATACGCGGCCGTAGGGGCGTAAATGGGGTTCTTGAGCTGGAATTTTTTGATGATGCCGGCGGGGGTAAGGTTGAACAGTTCCGTCACCTTTTGGGCAATCTCACCATCGGCGAGACCATTTTTGGCCGTTCCGTACGTGTCCACGAACACGCTCACGGGCTGGGCTACGCCAATGGCATAGGCCAGTTGCACCAGGCATTCGTCGGCCACGCCGGCCGCTACCAGGTTCTTGGCAATATAGCGGGCGGCGTACGCGGCGCTGCGGTCCACCTTGGACGGGTCCTTGCCGGAGAAAGCACCGCCGCCATGGGCACCCTTGCCGCCGTAGGTATCGACAATGATTTTACGGCCGGTCAGGCCGGTGTCTCCGTGCGGGCCGCCAATGACAAACTTGCCGGTGGGGTTCACGTGCAGGATAAAGTCGTGGATGAGCGCAGTCGTTTCCGGGGACAGGGATTCCTTCAGGCGGGGAATGAGGATGGTCTCCACGTCCTGACGGATCTTCTGCTGCATGGCCAGGTCCACCTTGGCTTGGCCAAACTGCTTCACGGCCGCCTCATAGGACATGCGGCCCAGGCTCTTGGGAACGAATTCGTCGTGCTGGGTGCTCAGGACGATGGTGTGTACCTTTACGGGTGCGTGGGTTTCCCCATCGTACTCAATGGTGAACTGACTCTTGGCGTCCGGACGCAGATACGGCATGAGCGAGAGTTCGTTGTGGCGGATATCGGAGAGAATCTCCAGAAGTTTGTGGCTCAGGTACAGCGGAAGGGGCATGTAGTCTTCCGTATCCCGGCACGCATAGCCGAACATCATACCCTGGTCGCCGGCGCCCTGCTCTTCCTCTTTGGCACGCTCCACGCCGCGGTTGATGTCGGCGCTCTGCTCATGGATGGCGCTGAGTACGCCGCAGCCGTTGGCATCGAACATGTACTCGGCCTTGGTGTAGCCAATTTTGCGGATGGTCTCGCGGACGGTGTTCTGGATATCGACATAGGCTTCCGCCTTCACCTCCCCCATCACCACCACCATGCCGGTGGAGCAAAAACTCTCGCAGGCCACTTTGGCCTCCGGATCCTGCATTAGGAACTGGTCCAGGATGGCGTCACTGATCTGGTCCGCCACCTTGTCCGGATGGCCTTCACTTACGGATTCGCTGGTAAATAAGTAATTCTTCATTGACAAAAAAAATTAGCCCCGGGCTATATGCGGAGGCTAAAAACACAAAACACTGATATGAAATGTTATTTTAGCATTTTTTAACGTGGTTGCAAGCAATCCAAATCTGTCCACATATATTTTGGGACCGCAAAGGTAGTACAATATTTTGAATTTGCAAAAAGATTCTTCACTTCGTTCAGAATGACAGTTTTGCTCAGTACCCGTTCCGGTCCATTTCCCGGCGGAGATCCTTGGCCTTGATGGACTCCCGCTTGTCGTACTCCTTCTTACCCTTGGCCAGGGCGATGACCAGTTTGGCAAAACCGTTGTCCGCGATGAAGAGCTTAACGGCCACAATGGTGAGGCCTTTTTGTTTATCGGCCTGCTGTAAATGTCTGAGTTCCTTTTTATTAAGGAGGAGCCGGCGGTCCCGCACGGGCTCATGCTGGCCCCAGCTGCCCCAGTGATAGGTGGCGATGTTCATGCCACGCACAAAGAGTTCCCCGCCCACAAAGAAGCAGTAGGCGTCCTGCAGGGACACTTTCCCCGCGCGGATGCTCTTGATTTCCGT
>DEKS01000073.1 GCA_002354005.1 Bacteroidales bacterium UBA2716 | reverse complement strand
CCCCGGATGAGCGCATTGGTCTGCACGGGTCTGCAAAGTAATTGAATATCAATTCTATCCATGATGGGACCGGAAAGCTTGGACAAATACGCCAGGCGCTGTCCGGGCGTGCAGGTGCAGCGGTCGCCTTCCCCGTAATAACCGCAAGGGCAGGGGTTGGAAGCTGCCACCAGCATGAACGAAGCGGGGTATTCAATCTTGGCCTTGAGCCGGGAAATGCACACTTTGCGGTCTTCCAGCGGCGCCCGAAGGGCCTCCAGGGTACTTTTGGGCGCTTCACAAAATTCGTCCAGGAAAAGCACGCCTCCGGTGGCCAGCGACACCTCTCCCGGCAGAATATTCTCCCCGCTGCCGCCGCCCAGCATGGCCGCTTTGGAGGCCGAGATGTGCGGCGCGCGGAACGGCCGTGTGCGCAACAGGCCCGGCCGCCCCGTGGTTCGCCCCGCCACTGAATACACCTTGGATGTGAGGACGCTCTCCTCCAGCGTCATAGGCGGAAGAATGCCCGCCATGGCCTTGGCGATGGAGCTTTTTCCGCTGCCCGGTGCACCCAGAAGCAGGACGTTGTGTCCGCCGGCACTCGCAATCTCCACGCCCCGCTTGGCGCCTTCCTGGCCGATGATATCGGCAAAATCCATAAAGGAGCCAAAGGGGAGGGTGGGCTCTTCCAGTGCCCGGCGGTAGCTTTCCGTGTTCCAGATCAGGAGGTGCGAAGGGTCCTCGCGCTCCTCCAGGATAAGCAGCACGTCTTCCAGCGTCTGCACGCCAAACACCTGCGCCTGCGTGAAATCGGCCGCCTCCAGGGCACTCTCTTCCGGGAGGATGCACCCCTTGAATCCCTGCTCCAGGGCCAGTTCCACCATGGGCAGGGCGCCGCTTACGGGCCGAAGGCTTCCGTCCAGGCCCAATTCTCCCATAATCAGGTATTTACCCAGTCCGGGCAGCGGCCGCTGGTCGGAGGCGGCAATTACGCCAAGGGCGATGGGAAGGTCGTACCCGCTGCCCTGTTTGTGCATATCGGCCGGCGCCAGGTTAATGACGATTTTCTTGCCTGGCACGTGGAACCCTCGCGCCTGCAGGGCCGTCACCGTTCGCAGGAGGCTCTCCTTTACGGCGGCGTCGGCCAGGCCTACCAGGTGAATCCCGATGCCCAGGGTGATATTGACTTCTACGGTAACCGGAACTGCCCGGATACCCATGCATTTTGCGCTGTGAATATAAACAATCATACTTTAGTCGATTTGAATGGAGGTGAAGTACCCGTTGAAACGGAGGGCGGTGGTGTCGCGGTCGCGGATGAGCAGGTGCCTTTTCCCTTCTGCAGCCGTAAGCGCCACCCCGAAGGTTTGTTTCCGGAATTGCACGCAGCGGGACGATGTGAGGGTGAAACGGCCGTTGGCGAGGAGGACCACCTCGGTGCCGGAAAAAACGCCCAGCACGCGACCATCTTCATATTCAGACACATAGCCGTACCGGTCTCCGTCCATGACCAGATCGCGCAGGACATACGTGCTGCCAATGGAGACCACCGTGCCGCTTTGGTCCCGCAGCCAGTAGGTAAAGGCGGGCGTGTAACTGTAGCCTTTCATCAGGATACGGTCGCCCCCGGGAACCAGTTTACAGTAATGGGGAACCTCGCCCGGAGGAAAGGGAAGGGTGATGTAGGTTTCACCCTTTACCAGGCACGGCTCCTTGCCGCGTCTTTCGAAACGGTAGATGGTGCCGTTCCACACGCGGATATCGTACACCTGGCAATCGGCACTGGCCGGCACTACTTTTTCTACCTGGTCCTCCTTCATAATGCGGTATTCCCAGTTTACCTCCTCCTGTTTGCGGACGGGCACCCGGTAGGTATAGTAAATGCCGGACGAATCTATGCAGAAGGCACCGCCGTCCCATTCGACCTCGTCAGGTCCGTTCAGCAGCACGCCACTCTCCGAGGAAAAGCGCTCCTGCCCATTCACGCGAAAACAGAGGCCGCCCCCGCCCGGACGCTGCCCAAGGGTGTATAATTGGCCGTCTATCACCCAAAATCCGTTAAACACCTCCTCTCCCGGGAAGCGAAAACGCTCCTCTCCGTTGCAGGAAATCACCATTTGTCCCTTCTCATAATGGTCGGTCCAGAGCTCGCCCCGGATAATCCGGTGCCTGTAGGACTCCGGACGTCCGCTCATGGGCACGCGTACTACCTCGTCCCCGTCTTTGAGCAGGAACAGCATGGCTTCCGAGTCCCCTCCGGCGCGCCAGTCCACGGTGTCCGGGAAGCAGACCGCCGTTGCATAGAGGCTTACCTGCTGGCCGGAGGGTTCAGGCTCCTCCGGTTTGCCGGCGGCGGACCTGCCGGTGTCGGAGTGGTACGGGTTGCCCGAGCGGGGCTGCGAATCAAAAAGCGGGGGCTGGCACGAGAGAACGGCCAAAGTAAAAAGAACCCATCGAATCAACTTGCACATAGCTTTCTCGTTTTTGTGAGCGGCAAGTTCGGAAACGCCCGGCAAAAAACCTACAATCGGTAGAAAAAAAGTGTTGTTTCACATGTTTTTTGTGCTGTTTCTACCGATTTGAATGTATATTTGTACTATGATCTGCTATCCCAACGTCAAAATCAACCTGGGGCTCCATGTGCTCCGCCGCCGCCCGGACGGCTTCCATGACCTGGAAACGCTCTTTGTTCCCTACCCGGAAATCAGCGATTGTCTGGAAGTTATCCCGGCCGACGATTACAGTCGTACGCTGGCCCTCCTGAAGGAGCGCTACGGCACCCTCTCGCAGGCCATTTCGCCGGACGGCAAGCTCATGATTACCATCGCCCGGAAGGAAGGCGTGGATTGGGATCCGCTCAAAGACCTTACCGCCAAGGCGTACGCCCTGCTGGCCGCCGACTTTGACCTGCCGCCCATGAAACTTTTCCTGGAAAAACGCTCGCCGGTGGGGGCCGGCCTGGGGGGAGGCAGTGCAGACGCCGCCTTCGCCCTCCGTGCCATGGCACAGCTCGCCGGGCTGAACCTGTCGGATGCCACCTTGGCCGCCTACGCAGCCCGTCTGGGCAGCGACTGCGCTTTCTTCGTGTACAACCGGCCCATGTTCGGGAGCGGCCGCGGAGAGGTGCTGGAGCCTTTTGCCATCGACCTTAGCCAATATCGGCTGGAAGTGGTAATCCCGGAGGGCATTGCCGTGTCCACGGCGGAGGCCTACCGCGGCATTACGCCCCGCATTCCGGAAAAAGCCCTGCGGGAAGTGCTGCGGCAGGATATCGTCACGTGGAAGACAGACCTTGGGAACGACTTTGAAAAGACGGTATTCGCCGCTCATCCCGCCCTGGCACAGGTGAAGGAGGCACTCTACCAAAGAGGCGCCCTCTACGCCGCCATGAGCGGCAGCGGGAGCGCCTGTTTTGGTATTTTTCCTAAGGAGTAATTACTCCCGCAGCCAGTTTTCCGGATTCTGCGGCGTGGAGCCGTTCCACAGTTCAAAGTGGAACTGGTCTTCTCCGCCAATGGTGTCCACGGTGCCCACCACCTGACCTGTGGTCACTTTTTGACCCACTTTTACGGCTACACTCTTGAGCTTACTGTATAAGGTATAGTAGGCGCCGTGGCTCACCAGCACGCACTGGTTATAGCCGGGCAGCACCACAATTTGCGTTACGGTTCCGTTAAAGACGGCTTTGGCCTGCGTGCCGCGTTTGACGGCCAGGGTTACGCCGTTGTTCTGCGGCAGGTCCACGTTCTGGTATACCGGATGCTTGTGCTTGCCAAAGCGCTCCACAATGGCACCCTCCACCGGCCAAGGCAGCCGGCCCTTGTTGGACGCAAACTCATTGGACAGTTTGGTGTCAATCGCTGTAGAAGTGGTCTTGGAGCCGGTTTTGCCGCTGCCCTTCCCCTTCCCGGCCTGTTGCTGCTGCCGGATGAGTTCGGCAATCTTGCGGTTCAGCGCTTCCTTCTGCCGATTCTTTTCCTGTAGCTGCTGCTGGTATTTCTTGCGGTCCTTGTTCAGTTTTTCCACCAGCCGGTTGTGCTCCGCTTCCTCGCTTTGCAGGCTGGTTCGCTCCCGAACCACCTTCTGCCGCATCTCTTCCGCCTGTTCCTTCAGGACGGACAAACGCTCCCGCTCCACTTCCAGCTGGGCTTGCGTTTCCCGGATTTTCACGGCCTGGTCGCTCATCTGGGACGACAAATTCCGCAGGTAGCCAAAACGGCGAAGTCCCTGCCCCAGCGACTCGCTGGAAAGCAGATACATGTACCACAGCCGGCTGTCGCGGTTTTTGTACGAGCCCCGGATGAGGCGTCCGTAGTACAGCGAAAGGGTGTCGTAGCGGGCCTGCAGGCGGTTAATCTCTCCCTGGCAGGAGCGGATGGAGTCTTTGAGCATGCGCAGCGTTTGGTCGCAGCCGGCAATGAGTTTTTCCCGGGCCGATATTTTGCTGCGCACCAGCGTGAGGCTCGTCATGGCCTCCGAGCTGTTCTTGGAGTTTTGGGCCAGTTGCCGGTTCAGGGTGGCAATCTCCTTCTCCAGCTGCGCCCGCTGGCTCTCCAGCGTTTTCATGGACGTCTTTTGCTTCTGCCCCAGAGCGGGGAGGCAGACGCACAGGGCCAGCAGTAGGCTAAACAGGAATTTTCTCATGGCTTTTCTGTGGGTTCCAGGCGGGCGGCCTGCTTACGGTATACCTTGGCTGTATCCTCCTCTCCCAGTGCTTCCAGGACAGTGGCATAGTGCCGCAGGATAACGGCGCTGTCCTTGCCGCCATACAGCATGGCGTGCTTGAAGAACGGCTTGGCTTCCAGGTCTTTGCCCATCAGATGCAGGATCCAGGCAAAGGTGTCCAGATAGGTGGCATTGTCCGGTTCCGCCTCTACCGTTTTCTTGGACATGGTATACGCTTTTTTGAGCTTTTTCCCTTCTACACTGAGGTAGTAGGCATAGTTATTCAGTACCGGCGCATAGGTCGGGTTCAGTTTAAGCGCTTTTTCATAGGCCTTGAAGGCCTGTTTGCTGTCTCCCATGGCATGGTAGGCATCGCCCATCATGGAATAAGCGCCCAGCGCAACGGTTTTGTTCTTGCCATGCCGTTCCAGCACTTCTTTGCTATTCTTGACGATATCCTGATAGGCCCCGAGCTCATAATTGGCCATGTTGGCATAGTCCAGGAACGCTAGTTCGTCAAAGCGTCGATACGCATCCATGGCGCGCGACTGGAGCTGCGCCCAGTCTTTCTGCAGCGACAGGTACTGGACATAGGTGGCGGTCTGGCCCAGGCTGGCAGGGAAACGGTCCGCTGCCTCGCGGAACCATTTGCCGGCCTCCGCCTCCCGTCCGGTGCCATAGTAATAACTGCCTACAGCGGCCAGCACGGTGCTGTCTCCAGGATGCACCTCCGCTGTCCTTTGCACCAGCCCGTCAAAGCCTTCCTGGTGCAGCTGCAGGATTTTGGGGTCGATGGCGCGGGTAAGGTTGCTCAGGTACAGGGTTTTGCTGGCAGCGGGAATGTCCTCCGAGCCAAAGAATTTGTCCAGCGTCCGGAAGTACTCCGGATAGCGGCGGGTGTGCCGATACACCTCCGACATGCCCAGGATGGCGGGCATATAGCTGCTGTCCAGCGCCAGGGCCTCCTCATAGCGCACCTGCGCCAGAGAATCCGCGAAGTCCTGCACGTAATAGTCTCCCAGCATGGACAGGATGGTTGGGGAGGAGTACTGCTGGTTGAATGCCTCCAGCTGGGCGATGCCCTCCTCCTGCTTGCCCATGGCCGTGTAAATGTCGTACCGGGTGCGGGTGACTTCTTCCGAGGGGCCGCGCTGGGTCTCAATATCGGCAAGGGCGGTGAGCGCTTTCTCAAACTCTTTCCGGGCCAGGTAAATGTCCAGCAGCTCGTATACGGCCGAATTTTTGTCCGGGAAGGCTTTGACCAGGCGCTCGTACTGGGTCATGGCCTCTTCCGTGCGGTTTTGCATCAGGTACATGCGGCCCAGCAGGCGGCGGTACCAGAAATTGGTGCTGTCCAGCGCAACTGCTTTTTTGAGCGATTTTTCCGCCGCATCCTTTTCCTGTGCCTGCCACTGCGTCTGTGCCAGGTAATACCACACGGCGTCGTTGTCGGGGGCGGCTACAGAAAGGGCTTGCAGGATGTCCCGGGCACGCTGATACTGGCCGTTCCCGTACAAGGTAACGGCGTCGATTAAATTGCTTTCCAGGGATTGGGCCGGGGCCACTACCGGAATCAGAAAAAACAGCGCAAGCGCCAGGACAGTTCTTTTCATCAGTACAAAAATACGGGTTTTGTAAAAAACATACAAATAATTTGTTTTCTCCTCCCGTAACGCATAAATTTGTGTAAGAAAAAAACAAATTCCGGACCCGGTGAAACGTTTTTGGGAAAAACTGCATCTTATTACATGGACAAGGGACGATGAGTCCCCTGCTGTGTCATCATCCCTGGAGCAGCTGGCTGCTGCCTGCCAGGAGGGTAACACGCAGGCCCAGAAGCAGTTGTTCGATGCCCTTTCTCCCAAAATGATGGCCCTGTGCCTGCGGTATATGGGCAGTCGGGAAGAGGCAGAGGATGTTTTGCAGGAAGGATTCATCACCCTGTTCACCAAAATAGACAGCTACCAGGGAGCCGGCTCCTTTGAAGGCTGGGCAAGAAGGATCTTTGTCAACACTGCACTCATGCATCTCAGACGCACGGATGCCCTGGGGCTCAGTGAGAACCTGGAGGAAGCCCGCAACCTGTTCACGCAGGAGGCCACGCCCGTGCAAAAGATGGGATACAGCGAGTTAATGCGGATGATTTCCACCCTTCCCCCCGACGCCAGAACCGTGTTTAACATGTATGTAGTGGAGGGTTACTCCCACAAGGAAATTGCCAAGGAATTGGGCTGTACAGAAGCCACGTCCCGTTCCAAGTTGCAAAGGGCCCGGCTCCGCCTGCAGGAAATGATGAAAGAATTGTAATGAAAGAGACCGAATTCGACATACAGGTAAGAAACCTCTTACAGGATGCGCAGGAAAGCGTGTCGCCCTCCGTGTGGGAAGGCGTGCAGGCGGGTCTGGCCCGCAAGCGCCGTGCTGCCGCATTCTGGCGTTGGGGGGGAGCCATAGCCGCTGCCGCCGCCATCCTCTTGGGCGTGGTGCTCCTGTGGCCGCATGCAGAGCAAGTACATTCTAACCCTATTATATTGGCGGAAACTCCGTCGGAAGCCCTTCCTGAGGCCCCCGTGGCACAGGAGGAACTCCTTCCGGCGGAGGAAAGCGCCGCCCCTGCCGCCCGGCCGGTCCATCGTCCGGCGCGCCTGGCACAGGTGACTCAGAAGGCCGCCCCCGTGGCGGAGGAAAGCAGCCCTGTGGCGGAGAAGCCCGCCCCGGCCGTGGCAGAAAGCGTCCCTGTGGCGGAAGAAAGTACGCCCGTAACCGCGTCCCAGGAAGCGGAAGATCCCACCGTGTTCAACCGGCTGGCCTATGAAGAAAGCAGGCAGCAGTTTGCCCAAGTGTGGTCCATGGATGTTTCCGGCAACCTGGAAGACAAACGCCGCAGTACGGTCTCCTCGCTTGCGCCCCGCCATTACAGCGCGCCGCCGATGGGTGCCGCGGAAGGCATCTACAATGAGAATCCGGAGGTAAGCTTCAGCTTGCCGTTCTCCGTGGGCGTGGGCCTGAACTGGCAGTTCGCCCGAAATTGGGCGGTGGGCGCGGGCCTTCGCTACACCAACCTCAGCCGTACGTTCGTTGGGGATTATAAAGGCGATGGCTTTGTGCTGCCGCAAACGGATATCGACAACCACCAGCACTGGCTGGGCATTCCCGTGAACGTGTATTATGCATTTGTGAACACCCATCGCTGGCGCGTGCATGTGTTCACCGGCGGCAGCATGGAGTTTTTGGTCGACAACGACTACCTGGTTCATGGCGTCCAGAAGGACATCCATTACCATCAGCGGGGCACCCGTCCGCAATTCTCCGCCGGCCTGGGTGTGGGGGTGGAATTCAAAATCACGCCCTGGCTGGGCCTGTACCTGGATCCGTCCTTCCGCTATTACTTCCGCCCGGACCTCCAGCCCCGCTCGCTGCGCACCATCCAGCCCCTCCGCTTCGACCTGGAAGCCGGACTCCGTTTCAGTTTAGGAAAATAACACCGTAGTGTATTCTTCCGCCGGTTCACCCGGCAAAAAAATGCCCTCGCTTATTGGCGAAGGCGTTTTTTTACCGCAACGGTTGCAGGGCTACCGTGCCGGGGATATCGTCCTTGGGCGGTTCGCCGTGGAGGTAGATGATACGCTGGTTGGGGCTGCCGCGGAACAGTAGGTCGGTGTCCCGCTGCTCCAGGATGAAGGGGCCGTCCACCAGGACGTCCAGGTAGGGGAGCATTTGCGCGAGGTGGGCATCGGCCTGAATCTCTTCCAGCGTGAAGCCGGTCCAGCACCAGATGGTTTTGGTGGTCTCCTCCTTGATGCGGCGGGCCAGCTCCGTGAAGGCCTCCACCTGATAGAACGGATCTCCGCCGGAAAAGGAGACGTCCGACAGGTCGTCGGCCTTTACAATCTCCAGCAACTCCTCTACGTCCATCTCTTTGCCGCCCTTGAAATCCCAGCTCTGGGGGTTGTGGCAGCCCTTGCAGGCGTGCTTGCATCCCGCACAATAAATGGAAGTCCGCAGTCCCGGCCCATCGGCCATGGTTTGGTGCAGTATATCTAGAACACGAATCTTCATCGCTGTAAAATGTAAGTGTCTGACAGTGAGACTTTTGTTAAAAATCGTCTATGCAAAACTACATAGACGATTTTCTATAAGTACTTAATAATCAAGCCGATGCGTTTTACGTCCGCCCGTCGATGCGCGCGGAGTGCAAAAGGCTATTTGTGTACCACACGGTCGTGGAGCTCTGCCAGCTTGCCGGCGTTCCAGCGGTCCGTGGTGCCCACCAGGTAACCGGTGATGCGCTGCAGGGTGTCAATGTGGTGGCCATGGCAGTGCGGGCACTCGGTGAGGCCTTCCTGAGAGTTCTCGTAGCCGCAGTCCAGGCAGCGGTTGCGGTTGTGGTTCACGGAGCCGTAGCCAATGTTGTACTTGTCCATGAGGTCTACGATGCGCATGATGGCCTCCGGGTTGTGGGTGGCGTCGCCGTCAATTTCCACGTAGAAGATGTGGCCGGCGCCCTCGTACTGGTGGTACGGGCCTTCAATCTTGGCCTTGTGCTCCGGCGTGCAGTGGTAGTACACCGGCACGTGGCTGGAGTTGGTGTAGTAGTCCTTGTCCGTGATGCCGGGCAGGATACCGAAGGTCTTCTTGTCGCGCTTGGTGAACTTGCCGGCCAGGCCTTCTGCGGGCGTGGCGAAGCAGGAGTAGTTGTGCTGGTACTTCTCGCTGAAGCCGTTGATCTTGTCCTTCATGAAGGCGACAATCCGCAGACCCAGTTCCTGGGCTTCTTCGCTTTCACCGTGGTGTTTGCCTACAAGGGCGATCAGGCATTCGGCCAGGCCGATGAAGCCAATGGCCAGCGTACCCTGGTTGATGACGCTCTCGATGGTGTCGTTGGGGTCCAGCTTGCCGCTGCCCAGCCACAGGCCGTTCATCAGCAGCGGGAACTGCTTTTTGAGGGCGGTCTTCTGGAACTGGAAGCGTTCGTCCAGCTGGCGGGCGCTAATCTCCAGGGCCCAGTCCAGGCGCTCGAAGAACTTGCCGATGCGCTGCTCCTTGTCCTTGATGCCCATGCACTCGATGGCCAGTTTCACAATATTAATGGTGGTGAAGCTCAGGTTGCCGCGGCCGATAGAGGTCTTGGGGCCGAAGCGGTTGTCGTACACGCGGGTGCGGCAGCCCATGGTGGCAACTTCGTGGATGTAGCGCTTGGGGTCGTCCGCCTTCCACTCCGGATCCTGGTTGTAGGTGGCGTCCAGATTGAGGAAGTTGGGGAAGAAGCGGCGGGCGCTCACCTTGCAGGCGAACTTGTACAGGTCATAGTTCGGGTCTTCCGGGAGGTAGCTCACGCCCTTCTTCTTTTTCCAGATTTGGATGGGGAAGATGGCGGTGGAACCGTTGCCCACACCCTCATAGGTGGTGTTCAGGATTTCACGGATGATGCATCGGCCCTCCGCCGATGTGTCCGTACCATAGTTGATGGAGGAGAAAACCACCTGGTTGCCGCCGCGGCTGTGGATGGTGTTCATGTTGTGTACGAACGCTTCCATGGCCTGGTGCACACGACCTACGGTCTGGTTGATGGCGTGCTGGAAAGCACGGTCCTTACCCTGCAGACCGGTGAGGTCACGCTTAAGATAGTCGTCGATGTGGGCGGTTTTGAGAGCGCTGTAGTCTGCGTTCTCCATGTCGCTCACTTTGTCCACTTCTTCCTCGAAGGTCTTGTGCACGTAGGGGGCCAGATAGAAGTCGAAGGCGGGAATGGCCTGACCGCCGTGCATCTCGTTCTGCACGGTTTCCATGGAGATGCAGGCCAGCACGCTGGCGGTCTCGATGCGCTTGGCGGGACGGGATTCCCCATGGCCGGCGCGCAAACCATGCTCCAGGATAAGATCCAGCGGATGCTGGATGCAGGTGAGGCTCTTGGTGGGATAATAGTCTTTGTCGTGGATGTGGATGTAGTTGCCGGCCACGGCCTCGCGGACAGGGTCGCTCAGCAGGCACTCGTCCACATAGCTCTTGGTGGCCTCCGAGGCGAACTTCATCATCATGCCCGCAGGGGTGTCTGCGTTCATGTTGGCGTTCTCGCGGGTGATATCGTTGGCCTGGGCCTGGATGATGGTCTCGAAGATTTCGTTGCTCTTGGCCTTGCGGGCGATATTCCGCTTGTTGCGGTAGCGGATATACTCCTTGGCCACCTCCTGGCGGGGGCTGTTCATGAGGTGGTTTTCCACCACGTCCTGGATTTCTTCCACGGTCATCTCCTCTTTGTCCAGTTCGGAGATGGCTTTGGCGATTTGAGCGGCCAGTACAATGTCTTCACCGCTTTCCGTTACGTCCATCGCTTTGAGGATGGCCGCTACAATTTTCTGGTTATTAAAGTCGACACGACGCCCGTCGCGTTTGAGTACACGTTTTACCATAAGGCTTCTATTTTATTCGGTTTAAGCCGCCGGCGGATTCCGGCTGAAGACAAAGTTAAATAATTAGTTTTGACTTATGAAAACTTTTTCCGAAAAAAGTTATTAACAATAGACGCATCCGCATGTTAATATACTGATTAACAAGCAGATGCGCTACTATCTAATTTATAAAAGTTCTAAAGTAGAACTATTTTGTTTCTTTCCGGGAAAGTTTTCAACAGCGGACAAACTAGTCTCCTACCACCCACACCAGCACGTGCCGGTCGAAGGTCATGTACTCCAGGTCGAACTCTTCTTCGTCGCCGTCCTTGTCCACAAAGGTGGCCTCCAGCTCACCCTCTCCGCGGGGGCGGAAACGCTCAATCTCGATTTGCTCCGCGAAGTCCACGTTGTAGCGGCTCAAGAGTTTGAAGATGGCCTCTTTGGCGCACCAGTAGATGGCCAGCTGCTCGTTGCGTTTATCGTCCTCCAGATCGTCAATCTCTTCCTCGCTCAGGGCCTTCTTTTCCACGGCGGAAAAGTCCCGGTCCAGGGACTCTACGTCTATGCCGCAGTCTTCTTCATCGTGCAGGATAACCGCCACGTATTTGTCTGTATGGGTGATGGAAATGTTTACCGGGTTGTTCTCCAGGTAGGGTTTGCCGTTGTCGTGGTGGCTCAGGTACACCTTCTCGTCAAAGAGGGTGTTCAGGAGGGCGCGCACGGCCAGCCGCTGTTTGCGCAGGGATTCGCTGCGGATGAACGAGATTTCTTCCATCTCGTCCGTGGGGGTGGCGGCCAGCTTGACCAGCGCCTCCTCCGATTCGGTGATTTGCCACACGCCGATGGTGGCTTCGTTCTCGAGTTTCTTCTTTAAATACAGGCCCATATAAGGTGGTTTCGAACGACAACACAAAAGCCGCCGGATGCCCGCGGGCACCGGTTCCCTTTTATTATCAAATGTATAATCGCAACAGAGGGTCGTCTGAACCGACGACCGTTACTTGGTTAGATTTTACCTGACTGGGAGGCTCCATGTTAATCGTTACAATATATCGGTACAAAGATAACGCATTTTTTGCAATTCCAACAAATCTTTCCGGGGAATTTCGTATCTTTGCACTCCTGAATGACACTTGTCATTCTGAGCGAAGCGAAGAATCTATTAAATTATTCGATATCATGAAATTTCTTACTGACGAAAAGCTCCTCATTGTCGGCGCAGCCGGCATGATTGGCTCCAACATGGCCCAGACGGCCGCTATGCTCGGTCTTACCCCCAACATCTGCCTGTACGATATCTTCGAGCCCGGCCTTAAGGGCGTTCTGGCAGAGATGGATCACTGCGCCTTCGAGGGCATCAACCTCACGGCCACCATTGACCCCGCAGAGGCTTTCACGGGTGCCAAGTACATCGTTTCCGCCGGCGGCGCTCCCCGTAAGGAGGGCATGACCCGCGAAGACCTCCTCAAAGGCAACTGCCAGATTGCTGCCGAATTCGGCGACAACATCAAGAAGTACTGCCCGGATGCCAAGTTCGTGGTGGTTATCTTCAACCCGGCGGATGTAACCGCCCTCACCGCCCTCATCCACTCCGGCCTCAAGCCGTCCCAGCTCACTTCGCTGGCCGCGCTGGACAGCACCCGTCTGCAGGAAGCCCTGGCCCAGGAGTTCGGCGTACAGCAGTGCAAAGTTACCGGCGCTCACACCTACGGTGGTCACGGTGAGGCCATGGCCGTATTCGCCTCTCAGGTGAAGATTGACGGCAAGCCCCTCGCAGAGATGGGCCTTAGCGAAGAACGCTTCGCCGAAATCAAGCACAATACCATTCAGGGTGGCTCCAACATCATCAAGCTCCGTGGCCGCAGCTCCTTCCAGAGTCCCGCATACCAGGCCGTGAAGATGATCGAAGCCTCCATGGGCGGTGACAAATTCACCTGGCCTGCCGGCACTTACGTGAACGAAGGCAAGTATAAGAACGTGATGATGGCCATGCCCACCACCATCGACGCCACCGGTTGCCACTTCACCGCTCCTAAGGGTACCGCAGAGGAAATGGCCGCATTGGACGCCTCCTACGAGCACCTGGTAAAGATGCGCGACGAGATTATCTCCCTGGGTATCGTTCCCGCTACCAAGGACTGGAACTCCATGAACGCCAACCTGTAAGGCTTTGTACTCACTCAGAGAACTTTACAAAATCGGTAGGGGCCCGTCGTCATCTCATACGATGGGCCCTTACACTGCTGCCACCCTCTTTGCCTCGCGGCATGCCGATGCCGCCCGGTTTGACGTAACGCTGTACGGCTCGCTGGCCGCTACCGGCAAAGGTCACATGACGGATGTCGCCATCCTGGATGCCCTGGAGCACATTGCGCCTGTCAAAGTGCACTGGCGCCCGCACACCTTCCTGGAATACCATTCCAACGCCATGCAGTTCAAGGCTTTCGGGGCCGATGACACCCTGCAGGAAGACTGGACCGTTTATTCCATTGGCGGCGGTGCGCTGTCGGAAGGGCCCGGCAAGGAAATGACCCGCTCCGGAGAGGTGTACGACATGAATACCCTCACGGAGATTATCGCCTGGTGCGACGAGCACGGCCGGAGCATGTGGGAATATGTGGACCTTATGGAAGGGCCGGAAATCTGGACCTACCTGCAGGAGGTTTGGGAGGCCATGAAAGCCTGCGTGGAGAACGGTCTCAACGCGGAAGGGCGCCTGCCCGGCCCGCTGAACCTGCCCCGCAAAGCGGCCTTGTACCATGTGAAAGCCATGGGCTATCAGCCCAGCCTGCGTTCCCGCGGCCTGGTGTTCGCCTATGCGCTGGCCGCCAGCGAGGAAAACGCTTCCGGTGGCCGCATTGTCACGGCGCCCACCTGCGGCTCCTGCGGCGTGCTGCCCGGGGTCTTGTACCATGTGGCGCGCGGGCACAACTTCAGCGACGAGCGTGTCCTGCACGCCCTGGCTACGGCAGGCCTGATCGGCAATGTGGTCAAGCACAATGCCTCTATTTCCGGTGCGGAGGTGGGGTGCCAGGGAGAGGTAGGCGTGGCCTGCGCCATGGCGTCGGGCGCTGCCTGCCAGCTCTTTGGCGGCAGTCCGTTCCAGATTGAATATGCGGCGGAGATGGGCCTGGAGCACCACCTGGGCATGACTTGTGACCCGGTATGCGGCCTGGTGCAAATTCCCTGCATCGAGCGCAACGCCTTTGCCGCCACCCGCGCCCTGGATGCCAACATCTACTCCACCTTCTCCGACGGCCGCCACCGCATCTCCTTCGACCACGTGGTGGAAGTGATGAAGCAAACCGGCAAGGACCTGCCTTCCCTTTACAAGGAAACCTCCGCCGGCGGTCTGGCCATGCAGTACCGCAACAACAACGTCATCCCCACCGGCCTGGAGTTTCAGGAGGACTAAACCGGCCAGATGACCAGGCCGATCCGGTAGGCCGCGAAGGCGCAAAGCCAGGCGACAAGAATGGTATAGCAAGCCAGGAGAATGGCCCAGCGCCATTTCCCGAGTTCGTTTTTGGTGGCCACAAAGGTGGCGATGCAGGGGAAGTACAGCAGCACAAACACCATGAACGCCAGGGCCGCCGCGGTGGGCACGGATGCCTTCAGGGCGGCCTGCAAGGCGGTATCGTCCTCCTCGCCCACGCCTTCATAGGCCTCGCCGTCCTGGGCATACATGACGCCCATGGTGCTGATTACCAGTTCTTTGGCGCCAACGCCGGCGAGCAGGCCCACGTCCATTTTCCAGTTGAAGCCCAGCGGCTCATTTATCGGCTCTATCGTCTTGCCCAGCATGCCAATGTAGGAGTGCTCCTGCTGGTAGGCCGTGGTGGCGTCCGCGTGCCGCGGGAAATACCCCAGGAACCAGATGGCCACGGAGAAAATGAGGATGGTGGTGGCCATTTTTTCCAGATACTGCTTGCCTTTTTCCCAGGTGTGGCGCCAGATGGCCTTGCCGGTGGGGATGCGGTAGGGTGGGAGCTCCATCACGAATGGGAGGTCATCGTCCTTGACAAATTTGCTCAGGACCAGGGCGCTCAGGATGGCCAGGACGATGCCCAGCAGGTAAATGCCCAGCAGGGCCGTGGCGGGAGACGACGGGAAAAACGCCCCCGCAAAGAGCACGAAGATGGGCAGGCGGCCGGCGCAGGACATGAACGGGATGATGGCGATGGTGACCAGCCGGCTCTTGCGGCTCTCGATGCTGCGCGTGGCCATGATGGCCGGCACATTGCAGCCGAAACCCATCACCATGGGAATGAAACTTTTTCCATGCAGGCCGATCCGGTGCATGAGTTTATCCACAATAAACGCCGCGCGGGCCATGTAGCCGCTGTCCTCCATGATGGAGATGAAGAAGTACAAAATCATGATGTTGGGCAGGAACACCAGCACGCTGCCCACGCCGGCAATGACGCCGTCCACCACCAGGTCCTTCACCCAGCCTTCGCGCATGAGGCCGCCTATTTTTTCACCCAGCCATGCCACGCCGGCATCGATCCAGTCCATGGGATATTGGCCGATGGTGAAGGTGGCCCAGAAAATGAACCACAGCAGCAGCACAAAGATGGGGAAGGCAGCCCATTGGTTGGTGACGATGGCGTCGATGCGGTCCGTAAGGGTACGCCGCGGGCGTTCTGCCTGGTATTTCTCATAGGTCTCCGCCAGGGCGCCCTGGATGAAGGCGTACTTGGCATCCA
>DEKS01000159.1 GCA_002354005.1 Bacteroidales bacterium UBA2716 | reverse complement strand
TTCAAACCCACCGCCAGCATCGCCAAGGCCGGTATCCCGGGCCGCCACGATGTGTGCTTCGCCCTCCGGACACCGGTTATTGTAGAGGCCATGGCCGCCATTGTCCTGGTGGATCTGGCGCTGTAGGTTAAATCGGCCAAAAGTAGTATCTTTGCAGTCCTATGGCAGAAGATATCATACAGCAGTTTACCTCCGGGGAGTACAAGGAGGGCTTTGTGACGGATGTGGAGCAGGAGTTTATTCCAAAAGGGCTCAACGAGGACATTATTCGGCTCATCTCCAAACGGAAGGAGGAACCGGAGTGGCTGCTGCAATTCCGCCTGGACGCCTTTCGCAAGTGGCAGGCCATGCCGCAGCCGGACTGGGCGCATCTGGACATGCCGGAGATTGATTTCCAGGATATTATCTATTTTGCGGCGCCCAAAAAGGACAAGGACCGCCCCAAGGAGATAGACCCCAAGCTGGCGGAAACGTTTGACAAGCTGGGCATTCCCCTCAAGGAGCGGGATGTGCTGGCCGGTGTAGTGGCGGTGGATGCCGTTTTTGATTCCGTGTCCGTCACCACCACCTTCCGCAAAACCCTGGCAGAAAAAGGCATCATCTTTTGCTCTTTCTCGGAAGCCGTAAAAGAGCATCCGGAGCTGGTACAGAAGTACTTGGCCAGCGTTGTTCCCGCCAGCGACAACTTCTTTGCAGCCCTGAACAGCGCCGTTTTCTCCGACGGTTCCTTCTGCTACATTCCCAAAGGCGTCCGCTGCCCCATGGAACTGAGCAGCTATTTCCGCATCAACGCCCGTGGCACCGGCCAGTTCGAGCGCACGCTCATCGTGGCCGATGAAGGCTCCTATGTCAGTTATATGGAAGGCTGCACCGCCCCCATGCGCGACGAGCAGCAGCTCCACGCCGCCGTGGTAGAGATTGTCGTGGAAAAAGATGCCGATGTCAAATACTCCACCGTCCAGAACTGGTACCCCGGCGACGCAGACGGCAAAGGCGGCATCCTGAACCTGGTGACCAAGCGCGGCATCTGCAAAGGCAGCGGGGCGCACCTGAGCTGGACGCAGGTGGAAACCGGCAGCGCCATCACCTGGAAATACCCTTCCACCATATTAAAAGGCGATTTTTCCTCGTCGGAATTCTACTCGGTGGCCGTTACCAACAATCATCAGCAGGCCGACACCGGCACCAAGATGATTCATCTGGGGCAGGGTACCAAAAGCCGGATTGTGTCCAAAGGCATATCGGCCGGGGTGAGCCAGAACAGTTACCGCGGCCTGGTGCGCATGGGCAAAAATGCCCGGAATGCGCGCAATTACTCGCAGTGCGACAGCCTGCTTATTGGCTCGCGCTGCGGCGCCCATACCTTCCCGCTCATCCAGTCGCAGAACCCCACGGCCACGGTAGAGCACGAGGCTACTACTTCCAAAATCTCTGAGGATCAGCTGTTTTACTGCAATCAGCGGGGAATCGGCCCGGAAGAGGCGGTGGGTCTCATTGTGAACGGCTACGCGCGCGAGGTACTGAGTCGCCTGCCCATGGAATTTGCCGTAGAGGCGCAAAAACTCCTCCAGGTTTCCCTGGAGGGCAGTGTAGGTTAACCCTTTGTCATACCGAGTAACCCCTTTGTCATACCGAGCGTAGCGAGTGTATCTCATGTTAGACACCATCATATTTGAAATCGCCGGCCGTCCGGTGCTCCTCCTGGACCTCATTGCGTCCGTCCTGGGACTCACCTGCGTGTTTCTGGCCGGGCGCAATTCCAAGTACAATTTCTGGGTGGGCTACCTGTACACGGCGGCCCTGTTCCTACTGTTCATGCACCGGAACCTGTACGCCAGCCTGCTCCTGCAGCCGGTGTCGCTGGTCATCAACATGCTGGGCCACTACCGCTGGACACACCCTAAACCGGAAGAAACCAGCGACGGCAAAACCCTGAACGTGAGTTCTTTAAACTGGATGTGGCGTGTTTACTGCGTGGTGGGGGTACTCGTTGTGGCCGGCCTGTGGGGCTGGTCGCTGGACCGCCTGTTCCCCGCAGACCCGCATCCGTACCTGGATTCCTGCGTTACGGTGCTCATCCTGCTGGCGCAGCTGCTGAGCGCCCTCAAGAAGTGGGACTGCTGGATTGCGTGGCTGCTGGTGAACATTACGCAAATTGCCCTGCACCTGAGCGTGGGCAATGTGCTCATGTCCAGCGTGAGCGCCCTGTACCTGGTAAACGGGATTTGGTCACTGATTACGTGGGTTAGATTGATGCGTGGTACGCAAAGTGTTGATAATAAGGAAAATAAGTAAATGAACCCTGGAAAAACGAAGGGGGCTCAAAGAGATAAATAACAGATTAACAATTAGTTATATACCAGGCTATGCTGGACATTATAAACCTCCATGCCAAGATTGGCGACAAAGAAATCCTGAAGGGGATAGACCTTCATATCGGCCCCGGCGAAGTACATGCCGTGATGGGGCCCAACGGGGCGGGGAAGAGCACCTTGAGCGCTGTTCTGACCGGCCGTCCGGACTACGAAGTCACGGAGGGAAGCATCCTGTACAAAGGGGAGGACCTTTTGGCCAAAACGCCCGAAGAGCGTGCCTGGGCGGGCCTTTTCCTGAGTTTCCAGTATCCGATAGAGATTCCCGGCGTCACCATTACGGCCTTCATGAAGGCGGCAGTGAACGCCAAACGCAAGGCCCAGGGACTGCCGGAGCTCAAAACCGCCGATTTCCTCAAGCTCATGAAGCAAAAGATGGCCCTGGTGCAGATGAAACCGGAGTTTGCCAAGCGTGAAGTGAACGTAGGCTTCTCCGGCGGCGAGAAAAAACGCAACGAGATTTTCCAGATGGCCCTCCTGGAGCCAGACCTTTCCATCCTGGACGAGACCGACAGCGGCCTGGACGTAGACGCCCTCAAGATTGTGGCCGATGGGGTGAACACGCTCCGGAGCCCTCAGAA
>DEKS01000101.1:7019-7828 GCA_002354005.1 Bacteroidales bacterium UBA2716 | reverse complement strand
CTCACCGGTATGGTCTCGGGCGACCGGGATTGCTCCCGCTGCGGCGGCACGGGAAAGATTGCTGACAATTGCTCCTTCTGCAGCGGACGTGGCTGGAGGGACTGTTCTCTTTGCAACGGACATAAGAGTCTGCGCTGCACGGTGTGCGGCGGGGAGGGGAGTTATGTCTGCCCCCATTGCCATGGAAGGAACGATGAATGCCGGTATTGTGGCGGTAATGGCACCATCAAATGCGACCGCTGTTCCGGGACCGGTTCCATCAATTGCACCAGTTGCGGTGGCGCCGGCAATCAGCCCTGCAGCCAGTGTGGCCAGACAGGTATCAAGGAGTGGAACTGCCCCGACTGTCGCGGAACGGGCAAAGTAAATGATTAAGCATATGAAAAAGTTAACGATTATTCTTGCCATGCTGGTGTTTGGTGCGGCATGGGTCGGTGCCCAGGAGGCGCCCAAGGCGGTGGACCTGGGGCTTAGCGTACAGTGGGCCGATGTAGATATAGCCCCGGAAGTGGACATCCCTGAAGGGTGGAGAATGCCCACGCTGGCGGAAATCAAGGAACTTCGCGAAAACTGCACACAGTCCGCCCTGGACAAAGACGGGGAAGAGTGGGTGGTCTTTACCGGGAAAAACGGCAACAGCGTGTGCTTCCTTTATCCCATTGGCAGCCGCTCGGCAAGGGAATTCGGCATAGCGGGTTCGGATGGCTGCTATCTCAAAGTGATTATCCTGAACCCCCTGTTAAAGGCCCCCAATCGGGATGGTTATTACACCTGGGAGGAACTGGGCGAGACCAGCCTGGGCCAAAGAA
>DEKS01000101.1:0-6924 GCA_002354005.1 Bacteroidales bacterium UBA2716 | reverse complement strand
CCGGCTGCAAGGAAAAACGCAGCTTTACAGAGGTTTCCTGCGGGGAAATTTTTCTCTCCCATATCGTTTTTGAAGATGAAAGTTTCAGGGACTTCACCGTGGTGACGGATGTCCTTTATGCCGGGGAGGATACCTCGTCCCGCTATAAAATGGTCTTTTACCTGCCGGAAGGCTGGGACCAAAGCTATCCGCTTTTCCTGGATCGATATGTTCCCCATGCCGGCGAGGCCCCGTGGACGGCCTATCAGGGATTTCCCGCAGCCGAAGCGGCTCTGGATCGGGGCGATATGATTGTGGTACTGGTGGCCTACAATGACGAGACGGCCATTCCGGACGTCCTGCTGGCGGAACACTTCCTGAAGGTGCACGATGACGACCTGCCAGGAGACAGCAGCAAAATACTCACAACTGCTTATTTTGAGTTCGAATGAGACGGTTTTTATTCCTTCTGACGCTGCTGCTGGGCTGGTCTGCTGGTGCGCAGTCCCCGGAAGAGCTGTACGAGGAATACATTATCCCGGAGACGCGGGCTGTCCTGGAGCGCTTTGAGCAGGCGGAGCGGGAAGTCCAGGCGGCCGAGGCGGCTGCCAGAGCCCGTAAGACGCTCATGCTGGCCGTGGCGGTGCTTATCGGCCTGATTCCGGTTGTGGTGACAGGGCGAAGGGTCCTTCGGGAAAAGACCTGGAAGGACAACCCCGGCGGCACAGCCTTGGCGCTGGGAGCGTCCCTGGCCGGGGGCGTGATCCTCTTCGGCCTCAATTATGGCGTCCTGTACCTGAAGCTCAAGTACGGGGACGGCTTTAACACCACCCTGGCCTTCCTGATAGTGGCGGGGCTTGTTGCGGGCAGCATCTACCTGCTCAACAAAAAAGGGGACGGAAGCTAGGCTTCACCGACGCGGGCATACCGTGTGGTGGAGGATTTGGTCCGGGGTTGGGCGATACTTGATATTCCGCCAAATATTTCATACCTTTGGCAATCTGCTACGTATGAAGCAGATGAGTTGTAACTTACCTTAGGTATGAAAAGACGTAAACTCATAGGCATTCTTATCGGACTTTTTGCCGTTGCAGTGCCGGCCATGGCCGTGTTTACGGGCATGGATCTGGATGCAACGCTGTCCAACCTGCGCCGGGAACTGTATCACGACTATCGGCAGATGGGAAAAACCCAGGCGCGGATGGAAAGCAAGTACGCCGTTCAGCGCAAGCGCATGGTGGGCATCGTCAAAAAGTGCAACGACCTGTCCCTGATGCTGTATTCCCAGAAGCAGGACTACACCTTTGATATCAGCTATGCCCTGGAAAAGGTGTCCCAGGAATTCCGGGACTTCAACAAAACCCGCACCCCGTACGACCGCATTGTGGCCACCCTGGATGTGGAGATAGACCGGTATGCCCGCCTCATCGAGTCCCTGCGCCGCCTTCCTCCGGAACTGAGGGACCTGGAAGTGGTGCCGGACAGCCTGGCCTACCACAACGACTCCCTGGATGTGCATCTGATGCGCAACGAGAGCCTCCTGCAGCAGGAACTCCAGGAGCAGGTGGATGCCATTATCGCCCTGAACGAGCAGTTGGCGCTGGAGGATCCGGACAAGCTGGGAGAGGTGAGCCTGGAGCAGGAACAGCAGGCGCTCTCAGAAGTAAAAGAGACGATAGAGGCTAAGGAAAAAGGGACGACCCCTGCGTTTATCCTGAGCGAGACCGGCCAGGCAGATCGCGATTCCTGTATCCTGTATGCCTCGGAGCTCCTGAAAATGTATGCCCAGACGCGGGAGCAGGTGATGGCGGACAGCACCCATTACCGGGAAGCCCGCCTGCGGATGGATGAATCCTATGCCTACGCCAGGAACTATTACAGTCTGCTGCAAAACAAAGTTTTTGTAGAGGGGCAAATTCCCTGGAAAGCCGTTCTGGAGGACCCCGGATATTATTGGCAGGAGGCCCGGAGAGCCATGGGAGAAAAATTCTCCTTCTCCTTCCTCAAGAGCGCGTTCGTGGATGAGGAATTGGGGTATACCGCAGAAGAGATTTACAATGACAATCAGCTGGTTAACTCGGCAAAGATTTTCTGGCTGGTCATTTATCTGCTGGCCTTCCTGGTCTTGTGGGGCCTTGCCGCCCTGCTGCTGCTCCCGCTCTATCGCTTCGTAAAGCCGGTGAAGGAGCGGGTGGCCAAGGAGCAGAAGAGTTACCTGGCCTTGCTGCTGGCCTGTATCCTCTTTGTGGCGCTCAGCTTCGAGAGTACGGATGACGACATGATCCGCAAAGGGATTAGCATCATGCACACGTTCCTGTGGCTCTTGATGGCCATCACCACGGCCCTTCTTATCCGCTTGGATCCTCCCAAGCTCAAAAACAGCATGCGCATCTATCTGCCCACCATTTTCACGGCGCTGTTCGTGATTACCTGCCGGATGCTGTTTGTGCCCAATGCCTTCCTGAATTTCTTCCTGCCGCCGCTGTTGCTGGTCATGGTGCTGTGGCAGCTGGCCGTCAATTTGCTCCGGGGCGGCAAAGCAGACCGGCCCGATGCCATCATCGGCTGGATCTCCCTGGGCATTACCACCATTGCTGCCGTTTGTGGCTGGACAGGCTACGTGTTCCTTTCGCTCATCATCCTGGTATGGTGGTACTTCCAGCTGGCGTTTGTGCTGGCCATCGCCTCTGTGTGGCACCTGACGCTCTGGTACAAGGAAGAGCGCCTGAACAAGCGCCTGGAGGAGTATAAAGCCCGGATTACCTATGTGTCCGGGTCGGCCCGGGAGCAGCTGATGTTCTCCGCCACCTGGTTCTACGACCTGGTTAAGGAAGTGATTGTCCCGCTGCTGGCCCTGGGCTCCATTCCTACCTGCCTGTATTGGGCGCTGAACATCTTCGAATTCAACGACCTGTACCGGACCCTGTTCAAGGAGCCGTTCTTCCGGCAGGGAGAGATGCGCGTTTCCATGTACAGCGTGTTGTTCCTCACGGGAATGTTCTTTGTGTTCCGTTATGTGAACAAGGCCGTCCATACCATCTGGCAAAGTTTCCAGTACCGCCGTTTCCTGCGCAAGTACAACCGGAAAACCATCCGCAGCAATGAGATTAACCTCTCGCTGGGGAACAGCCTCATCAGCGTGTTTATCTGGTTCATATATACAGACCTGTTCATCATTACGCTCAACATTCCTACCGGCTCGCTGGGCCTGATTGCCGGCGGTTTGTCGGCCGGTATCGGTCTGGCCCTCAAGGATATCCTGAACAACTTCATTTACGGTATCCAGCTCATGGGCGGCCGCCTGCGGGTAGGGGACTGGATTGAGTGCGACGGCGTTCGCGGCAAGGTGACGGACATCAACTACCAGACCACCCTGGTGGAAACCATCAACGGCACCCAAGTGGCCTTCCTGAACTCTTCGCTGTTTGGCAAGAACTTCACCAACCTCACGCGGAACAACGCGTACGAATTCACCAAGGTGACGGTGGGTGTGGCCTACGGTACGGATTTCCAGCGGGTGCGGGAACTTCTGGAAAGTGGCCTGGAGGCCCTGAAGACCAAAGACCGGTACGGCCGCGACATTGTGGATCCCACCTACGGCATTTATATCCGCTTCGACGACTTTGGCGACAGTTCCGTGAACGTGGCCGTGAAGCAGTTCGTGCTGGTGCCGGAGCGCATCGGCTATGTGGACCGGTGCAAAGAACTGGTCTACAAGCTCCTGAATGAGGGCGGCATCACCATCCCGTTCCCGCAGTGCGATGTACATATGATTAAAGACGACGACAAATAAAATCAACAATTTCATTGTAAGTTAGTATGAAAAAGTTATTCTATCTTATTCTGGCCGTTGTGCTCATGGCCGCTTGTAACCGGACTCCCGTGCCGGTGGATCCAAAAGACGGAGGTGATTCTGAAAAAACCGCCGATGCCGGCATCAGAAGCTATTTCCGTGGCTCCGCCTATCAAGGCGACATCTCCGCCATGGACGATGACCTGGAAGATGCCATCAAAGATTTCTTCCCGCTGGGCGCCGGCATGGGTGAAGCCCAGATACTGTTTGTCGGTGAAAATGACATTAAGGCCAAATCTCCGGCCCTCCTGAAGGCCATCGGCAACGATGCTTTCATTGTGTTCCCTGCCTATGAAGGCGTTTCTGAGGATTTTGCGCAGATGGGCGTAGACCTGGATGTCGCTAGCGTGGAGGGTGACGAATATACTCCGCTGTTCTATTGCTATAATGGATTCGGCCAAGGCTATACCTACATCATGTGGGCCTCCGACGCAGATAAGCTGGAACCGGGAGATGACGGTAAGAGTTCCTGGACCGAGGCAGAGTGGAAAAAACTGGAGGATGCCAACAAGGAATATGCTGACGAGGATGACGCACGGGATGAATTAGAGGATGACGACCTGAATTACTTTGAATCCCGGATGTCTGCCTTTGTCGGATGGCTGGAAGACGTTATCCAGGAGCAAATGGCGACCAAGTCGGCCTATGCTACAGAGATTAAAGGCAAACTGGAGAATCTGGGCAAGCGTTATACGCAATCCTTCACTTACAGCCTGAACGAAAAGATTGACAAGGCTTTCTTAAGCGATGCGGACTACCTGAGTGCCTCCTCTTCCCTGGATGTGGATTTCCGTGTTTTCCCTGTTTACAAGCAAAGCTCCAATGGCGACCAATCCGGAGACTACTACATCATTGTTTCCAAGATTATTCCGCACAACCAGGAAATGTGGCAGCCCAGGGCTAATTATCATGGCGCTTGCTGTAACCGTATATACGGCTTCTGGTTTGAGGAGATGAATGTGGCCACCAGCCTGTTAAACCGCGATGGAAGCAGCATCAGCGAGATTGACTACTTTGAACGTCCGATTCCCGAGAATAAGAATCAGTCCAAACAGTATTCCAATGGAAAGAGTATTTCGCTGGGCGGCTCGTTGAATGCAGGTATTGGCGATGTGGCTGGCGCCAGCGCAGGTGGCGGTTTAAGCATTGGCGCTACTTGGAGCAGCTCCACCAGCTATGAGCTCAGCACCATCGAGTACACGGCCAACTCTTCCTCGCCTTCCACCGTCAAATATCGTTATTACACCAACAACATTAAGTTGAAGGATGACTGGGACAATCAGACTAAGATTAATGAGAACTTCCCGACGACAGCCAGAAGCGACTTCTATGCCAATTCCAACTGGACCTGGCACGTGGGTTCCGTCAAGGACAACGACACCAGCACCAAGTTCAAGCTCAGGACCAAGATTGACATCACCTTCGCTTCCTGGTATCACTGGCGTGCAGCTTCGGAATACGACTCCAACAAGAAGACGTACAAGAAAGACTTGCCTGCCGTGGAGTGGACTGTGGGTGCTCCCAGCCGCGTGGCCTGGGGTATCATCGCCCTCAAGAATGCCTCCAATTACGAGATGTCGCATGTGACGGTTTATGACCAGAACAACAAGGTGGTGGACGTCCTTTCCAACTCTTTCAGCAAGGATCAGGTGGCCAAGGTTTCCCTCCCCGTTGGCAAATATAGTGTCAAGTTCGACCTCATTGACGGCAATTCGCAGCGGAAGTTCGGTTCCTACGTTTACAACAATGTGACGGTGCATCAGGGTGCCGACGAAAAGTCGGCCTCTGTGGAAATTTCCACGATTGACGCTGTTAAACAATAATCTTTACCTATGCGGAAAGGACTGGGGAACCGGCCCTTTCCGCGAATTTCACTATGGAGCTCAGATTTAAAGACAAAGGAACCATCTTTAACGTGGCGGTGACCATCTTCGCCGCGGTTGTGTCCGTGGGGATGATGCTCTACGGCGTGTGGCACTTCGGCCTGCAGGAAACCTGGCCGGAGCTGGTACTTAATGTATTCTACATTGCCTGCCTGGTGATGATGTGGATGTACTTTTTCAACTACAAAATCACCTCGCAGCAGTTTAACTACTGGTGCTCCGTGTGTGTGGGCATAACGGTGCTGCTGAGGGATATCCTGTTTGCGCCCCAGTTGCCGTTCTACAGCCTCCGGCTGGCCTGCCTTACCCTGTCGGTGGCCATGCTTGTCCTCCTGACGTACTTCTATGCCCGCAAGGACTGGGAAACCTACTCCAAGAGCAACCTGTGGCTGATTTGCATCATTGACATCCTGATAGCCACGTTGTATAACATTGATATTTTCCTGGAGCCTGAAGACGAAACCAGTACCTACATGATGGTGGAAATCTGGATTCGGCCCACCATTACCTACGGCCTGGTGGCCTGCTTTGTGAAAGGAAAGAAAGAAGAATGAACTTAATATAACGACACGATGACATGGAATTAGCTGAAATCAGAGAAGCCCTGAAAGCCATGTATGGCGGGGAGAACCATCCCATCACCGACGGAAATTATGACAAATCGCTTGCTGCCAAGTGCATCAACGGCACGTTCGTGGGCAAGAAGACCGGCAGTGTTATTTCCTACCGGGGCATCCCGTATGTGGGGAAGCAGCCGGTAGGCGACCTCCGCTGGAAAGCCCCGGTGGACGCAGCCCCTTGCGACGGTGTGTTCGAGGCCTATTACAATGCCCGGAGCGCCTATGGCAACGCCGCGCTGGAAACCGGTTCCATGTACTACCTGTCCGAGGACTGCCTGTACCTGAATGTGTTCAAGGCCGATGAGATATCGGCCCGGAAAAAGCCCGTCATGGTGTGGATTCACGGCGGCGGGTTTGAGGCGGGCGGCACCGTGGACCCTGTGTTTGACTGCTGCAATTTGGTGACGGAACATCCGGAGGTCATTGTGGTGACCATTGCCTACCGCCTGGGCGTGATGGGTTTCCTGCACCTGAGCCATCTGCCGGACGGCGCCGAGTATCCGGATGCCCAGAACCTGGGCCTTCTGGACCAGGTAAAGGCGCTCAAGTGGGTGCACGAGAACATTGCAGCCTTTGGCGGGGACCCGGA
>DEKS01000193.1:19011-21843 GCA_002354005.1 Bacteroidales bacterium UBA2716 | reverse complement strand
GCGGCGTGTTCGGCGGCGGCGCTGTCCAGGAGCGCCGCGTAGAGTTTCAGTTTGCGGGTCTTGGGGACGAGCGCCTCCAGGAGTGCGGCCCGGGAGGGTTCCAGCAGCGGGGCTATGTAGGAAGGAGCGGGAGAAGAGTCCCTTTCTTCCACTCCCCTGTCACCCCCGACCTGATCGGGGGTCTCTCGCTGCATCAACACCTCCACCACGGGCTCCTGGCGGGCGGTGGAGACAAAGTGATTGTACACCAGCACCACGGCGCCGGTGCGTCCGGCCTCCACATCCGCTACCAGTTTTTCCACCAGTGCGGCCGCAGGGCCATAGGAGGGATGTTCCGAGAGGGCCGAGAAATCCTCCGGCGAGGCAAAGCCTTCCTTGCGCATGGCATCGGCCATCTTGCGGCCAATGGCGTACACGGTGTCCCCCGGCCGCCGGATGGCGCGTACCTTGGCAATGGCGTTGGCGTTGAACCCGCCGCAGAGCGAGGAGTTGGAGGCAATGGCCACAATGGTTTTCCGCTCGTCCTTGTTTTTGCCCAAATTTAAGGACGAGACACCGGCCATCCCCCCTTGCAGGGAGGCCAGGATGCCCAGCAGCTGCTCCTCGTACGGACGCATGGCCTCAATGGCATTCTGGGCCTTGCGGAGCTTGGCGCTGGATACCAGTTTCATGGCCGAAGTAATTTTGAGGGTACTTCGGACCGATGCGATACGGCCTTTTATTTCCTTTAATGTTGGCATAGAGATTCTTCGCTTCGCTCAGAATGACAAATGGTGCTCAGAATGACAAATGCAATTACTTCAGGGTGAGGATGACGGAGGCGGCGGTGTCGGCCAAAACCTTCTCTATCTCCGGGGTGAGCTTGCCTTGACCCAGCGGCTCCAGGACATCGGCCTTGTGTGCGGCGCGAAGGCGCTCTAGGAAGGCATCCTGGAACGGGCGCACCTGGTCTATCGCGATATCCCGCATGAGGGCGCGGGTGCCGCAGTACAGGATGGCCACCTGCTCTCCCACCGGCATGGGGCTGTACTGGGGCTGGATGAGCAGCTGATTGTTCTTTCGACCCTTATCCAGGGCCAGTTCCGTCACCTTGTCCACGTCCGAGGAGAACTTGGAGAAGGCCTCCAGTTCTGCCCACTGGGCCTGGTCGATCTTGAGCGTACCGGCCACCTTCTTCATGGATTTCACCTGGGCGCTGCCGCCCACGCGCGAAACGCTGATACCCACGTTGATAGCGGGACGCACGCCCTGGTTGAAGAGGCTCTGCTCCAGGTAAATCTGGCCGTCCGTGATGGAAATCACATTGGTGGGGATGTAGGCGCTTACGTCACCGGCCTGCGTCTCAATAATGGGCAGGGCTGTAAGGGAGCCTCCTCCGCGAACCTTGTCCTTGAGCACCTCCGGGAGGTCGTTCATCTGCGCGGCCACTTCCTGCTGGTCAATAATGCGGGCGGCCCGCTCCAGCAGACGGCTGTGCAGATAGAAAATATCGCCCGGATAGGCCTCACGTCCGGAAGGACGGCGCAGGATGAGGGACACTTCACGGTACGCCACAGCCTGCTTGGAGAGGTCGTCGTACACCACCAGCGCATGCCGTCCGGTATCGCGGAAGTACTCGCCAATGGCCGCCCCGGCAAAGGGAGCGTAATACTGGAGCGCAGCAGGGTCCGCTGCCGTAGCAGCTACCACCACGGTGTAGTCCATGGCCCCGTGCTCCCGCAGCGTTTTTACGATGGAAGCCACGGTGGAGCCCTTCTGGCCCACGGCTACGTAAATGCAAAAGACCGGCTGCCCGGCTTCATAGGCCTGGCGCTGGTTGATGATGGTATCTACGGCAATGGCGGTTTTCCCCGTCTGGCGGTCTCCGATGATAAGTTCACGCTGGCCGCGGCCGATGGGAATCATGGCGTCGATAGCCTTGATACCCGTTTGCAGCGGCTCGCTCACCGGCTGGCGGAAAATGACGCCCGGGGCCTTGCGCTCCAGCGGCATGTCCAGCTTGTCCCCGTCGATGGGGCCCAGGCCGTCCAGCGGATTGCCCAGCGGGTCTATCACGCGGCCCAGCAGCTTGTCGTTCACGGCCACGGAAGCGATGCGGCCGGTACGGCGTACCACCATGCCCTCCTTCAGCAGGTCCGTGGGACCCATTAGCACGGCGCCCACATTGTCCGTCTCCAGGTTCATCACCACGGCCATGACCCCGTTGCCGCAGTCCAGCAGTTCGCCGGCCTCCGCATGGTGCAGGCCATAGATGCGCACCACGCCGTCGCTCACCTGCAGGGCCTTGCCAATCTCCTCGAACTGGAGATCGCTGTTCATGTCCTTGAGCTGCTCCAGCAGGATATCGCTGACTTCGCTGGGTTTTAAACTCGTATTTGCCATTAGATAATGCGTCTATTTCGTTCAATAAATTGTTCGCGGATAAGTTCCAGCTGGTGTTTGATACTGGCATCCATGAGGTATTCGTCAATGTCAAAGACAAAGCCGCCGATAATGTCGGGATCTACCTCCACCTGGATGATGACATCGCAGCCCATCTTTTGCTTCACCAGTGCCCTCAGGCGCTGTAGCAGCCGTTCCGACGGCTCCGAAACCGTGACCAGATGTGCTTTGCGGATCCCGATGCTCTGGCGGTACATATCCACGAAGTCCCGCAGGATGTCCTCTACCAGGTCCATACGGCCGTTCCGGTTCAGGAGCGTCAGGAAGCGGCTGAGCTCCTGGGACATGCGGTTGCCAAGGGCCGTCTGCAGCAGCTTTTTCTTGTCGAAGGCGCTCACCACGTCGCTGGCGGCGTTCACCATACGACGGAGATCCGGTACGGTGCGGAGC
>DEKS01000193.1:12663-18954 GCA_002354005.1 Bacteroidales bacterium UBA2716 | reverse complement strand
TCACGGACATACTTGACAAGCGTTAGTGCATAACGGGTTATGACAATGGCGCGGTTCATTTAGGAATGCATCTGTGCCTTTGAAGCTTCATCGACCAGCTGGTCGATAAACGCACGCTGGTTGCCTTCGTCCGAGAGCTCATGCCGGAGCACTTTCTCTGCCACCTGCACGCTCAGAAGGGCCACTTCCTTACGCACGTCGCGCAGGGCGCTCTCCTTCTCTGCGGCAATCTGGAGCTTGGCCTCCGCCAGGATTTTGTCTGCCTCGGCCTGGGCTTGCGCTTTGGCATCGGCCACAATCCGGGCTTTGGTTTCGGTGGCCTCGCGCAGCATCTGGGACTGCTCCTTGCGGGTCGCCTCCAGCATCTGCGCCTGCTCTACCTTCCAGCTGGCCATCCGGGCCTCAATTTCATCGGCATCCTTGAGGGACTGCGCAATCTTGGCGCTGCGTTTGTCCACCATGTCCGTGATGACGGGGAAGCCGAACTTCGCAAGGAGGAAAAACACAAGGCCGAAGATGACGACCATCCAGAAGAGGAGGCCGAAATCGGGCGTTACCAGGTTCATCTTTACTTAATTACAATGGCCAGCAGGGCCACGATGATGGCGAACAGGGCGGCGCCTTCCACCATACCGGCGGCAATAATCATGGATGTACGCAGGTTGCCGGCACTCTCGGGCTGGCGGGCAATGGCTTCCATGGTGGATTTGCCGATTTTGCCGATACCGATGGCGGCGGCGATAGCAGCGACGGCGGCACCCAGGGCAGCGCCGGCCTTGCCGAGGGCGGCACCCGCGGCGGCTTGGAGAATCATAGTAGAAAGAATCATAAAGCGTTATTTTTAGTTATTGTTTTCTTCATTCCTCATGCGCCCTCGCCAATCCGATGTAAATACTTGACAACATGGTAAATACATACGCCTGAATGAAGGCCACCAGGCACTCCAGGGCGTCCAGGAACACCCCGAAGAGCACGCTTACCACCGTCATGCCGCCGCTCAGGAGCGGGCCGTATTTGGCCATGATGAAAATGATGCACACCATGGACAGAATCATGATGTGGCCCGCCAGCATGTTGGCGAACAGACGGATGGTGAGGGATACCGGTTTCATGAAGGCGCTGAACACCTCGATAACCGGCATGATGGGCTTCAGGAACACCGGAACGTCCGGGTTGAAAATCTCTTTATAATAGTTCTTGGTGCCGTTCAGGTTCACGATGAAGAAGGTGAACAGGGCCAGCACCAGGGTGATGGCAATGTTGCCGGTAAGGTTGGCGCCTCCCGGGAAGAAAGGCAGGATGCCCAGGAAGTTGTTCAGGAGTATCCACAGGAACGCCATGCACAGGTAAGGGGAATATTTCCGATAATCTTCTTCGCCGATATTCTCCCGCGCCATCTCGTGCACCATCATGATGAGCGGTTCCACGGCGGCGGCCAGGCCGGTGGGCGCTTCCTTGAGGGCGTCGTGCTTTTTATACCAGCGCGCAGTGAGGAGGACAATCACCAGCAGCAGCGCCGTGCTCATCATCAGGGAAAGCACGTTCTTGGTGATGGAAAGGTCTATGGGGCGCTTGCCGGTGGCCTCGTCCACAATTTTTCCCTTTTCCGGGTCGATATACAGGCCCTGGTAGTGCTCCCCGTGCTGAAGGCGCTCCGAAGAGAACACATGCCAGCCGGTGCTGCTTTTCACAATGACCGGCAGCGGAATGGCGATAGCTTTTCCCTTCCACTGAGTGATGTGCCACTCGTACTCGTCCCCGATGTGCTCGAAGATGATTTCTCCCACGTCAATGTCCTGAGATACACTCGCTTCGTCTTCGGCTTCGCTCGGTATGACAGAGACTTCGCCCGGCATGTTTTCTGTCATACCGAGGCCCGCAGGGCCGAGTGTATCTCCTTGCAGCAGCAAAAGCGATATGAGCAACGCCAGCATCATACTTCCACGCAGGCTTTGACTACATTGTTCCCCACCTCCACAAATCCTTCCCGGATGGGCAGGAACTTCTCTTCCCCACCCTCCACATAGCGGATGCGCCCCTTCTCCAGTGCCGTGATGAGCGCCGCGTGGTCCTTGAGCACCGTGAACGGCCCGGCCACGCCCGGCAGCGTCACCAGCTCCACCCGGGCCTGCACCAGCGGTCCCTCAGGGCTCAGAATATGTAAGTCAATCACTTCCATGTGGCTCCTTCGTATTTGAGATACACTCGCTTCGCTCGGTATGACAATTACTTTGCGGCGGCTAGGAGGGCCTCGCCCTTGGCGATAGCATCCTCAATGGTTCCTACGTTCAGGAAAGCCTGCTCCGGGAGGTAATCTACCTCGCCGTCCATAATCATATTGAATCCCTTGATGGTGTCTTCGATGCCCACCATGACGCCGGGAACGCCCGTGAACTGTTCCGCCACAAAGAACGGCTGGCTCAGGAAGCGCTGTACGCGGCGGGCGCGGTTAACGGTTGTTTTGTCCTCCTCCGAGAGCTCGTCCATGCCCAGGATGGCAATGATGTCCTGGAGCTCCTGGTTGCGTTGGAGGATTTGCTTTACACGCTGGGCGGTGTCGTAATGGGCCTGTCCCACAATGTTGGGGTCCAGGATGCGGGAGGTACTCTCCAGCGGGTCCACAGCCGGGTAAATACCCAGGGCCGTGATTTTACGGCTGAGCACCGTGGTGGCGTCCAGGTGGGTGAAGGTGGTGGCGGGGGCCGGGTCCGTGAGGTCATCGGCCGGAACATACACAGCCTGTACCGAGGTGATGGACCCGTTTTTGGTGGAAGTGATGCGCTCCTGCATCTTACCCATTTCCGTGGCCAGGGTGGGCTGGTAACCCACGGCGGAAGGCATACGGCCCAGCAGGGCGCTCACCTCACTGCCGGCCTGGGTGAAACGGAAGATATTGTCGATGAAAAAGAGGATGTCCCGCGGGCCTGCGCCGGTGTCGCTGTCGCGGAAGCTCTCTGCCAGGGTGAGGCCACTCAGGGCCACGCTGGAACGGGCTCCCGGGGGTTCGTTCATTTGGCCGAACACCATGGATACCTGGCTCTTTTCCAGTTCTTTAGGGTCTACCAGCGAGAGGTCCCACTTGCCCTCTTCCATGGCTTTTTCGAAGGCGTCTCCGTAGCGGATTACCTTGGATTCGATCATTTCCCGCAAAAGGTCGTTGCCCTCACGGGTGCGCTCCCCCACGCCGGCGAACACGGAGAAACCGTTGTGCGCCTTGGCAATGTTGTTGATGAGCTCCTTGATGAGCACCGTTTTGCCCACGCCGGCGCCGCCGAACAGGCCGATTTTACCGCCTTTGAGGTACGGCTCCAGCAGGTCGATGACCTTGATACCGGTAAAAAGCACTTCCTGGCTGGTGGTGAGGTCCTCGAACTTGGGCGGCTCCCGGTGGATGGGCAGGGCGCTTTCCCGGTTGAGCTCCGGCATGCCGTCGATGGCCTCTCCGGTAACGTTCATGACACGGCCGCGGATTTGCGCACCTACGGGCATGGCAATGGGCCGACCGGTATTCTCTACCTCCAGTCCGCGGCTGAGACCGTCCGTGGAATCCATGGCCACGCAACGCACGGTGTCCTCACCAATGTGCTGCTGCACCTCCAGGATGATGGTTTTTCCGTCCGGGCGCTTCACCACCAGGGCGTCGTCGATGCGCGGCAGCTCCTGCTCCTCATTCCGGGCCAATATATTGAAATGTACATCCACCACCGGTCCCACGACCTGCGCGATGTGTCCTACTGCATGGGGCATAACAAAATCAGTTTCCACAAATATACGAAATATTCGGCATTATTCCTTTACCGTAGCCTTCACATTGGCGGGTTCCGCCTTCCAGTCCTGGTCCTGCTGATACAGGGGGCTGAACTTGCCGAAGGGGATGTCGCTGAAGATGAAGTTGTTGGCCTTGCGGGCGGCCTCAATGTGGTCTGTAAGGGCGGTATTGACGGCCGTGAGGGCCACATCCAGTGCCAGGCCCAGCAGGCCGCCGCCACCGCTGTTTATGCGCGTATCCAGGAACAGGTCGCAGCTGCGGTCGAACAGGACCTCGTTGGTGCGCGTGGAGCGCATCACGTAACGGATTTTGGCGCTGATGCCCACGCCCTGCTTGGCCCATTTGTCAATGACCGAGAAGATGACGGCATCGGCCCCGAAGACAGCGCCGAACTGCCCCACGGGTGCCTCGAAGAAAAGCTCTGCGTCATAGGCGCTTTCCGCCTTGAGGATATCCATGGTGAGGATGGGAGAAAGGACGTAATAGCCGGCCTCCACCAGCGGACGGCTGATGGACGTGTACAGCAGGTCCTTGGCCTCCACGTTGGCCGTGTTGTTGATGGGCGGCATCACCAGAAGAGTGACGGGAGCCTCGTTGTACAGCGGGGCATACACCTCCCCGCGGGTGAGCTTGCTGGCCGATCCGCAGGAAACAAGCAGCGCCGCGGCTGCCACAAGAATCAGAAACTTTTTCATTTGCCTGCGAATTTTTTGAGGAGGGGTTCTATAAACTTACGGGATTCCGGATACAGCTCCATCTCCTTCTGGAGGAGCTTGAGGCCGTATTCCGGGAAATAGGCGGCATAGTCCGAACGCTCATAAATGGCGCGTTCACGCTTGGAGGCGCTTTCTGCAAAGGCGGCGGCGGTCTCCGGCTTCAGGAGAAGGTACCCGTACTCTGCGCAGATGCCCGGAGGCACCACGCCACGTTCACCACCGGGGTTTTGCAGCATGTCTTCATAGACGTAGAGCATGGCGCACAGGCTTTCCGGACTTTGGGATTTGCCATAGGCCTCATAAAAGCGGTCCTCGTACCGGGTTACGCCGTCGGAGGCCTTGCCGCCCCAGTAATAGAGCACATTTGCGGAAGGCCCGCAGGAGCACATCAGAAGCGCTGCAGCGGCTATCGTCAGGAATTTTCTCATAGCTCCAACCCTATCATTTTGTGTTCCTGGGCCGATATGAACACCTTCTGGGAGGTGAGTTCCTTGCCGGTTTTGTCCTTGACCACCACCGTGTGGGTGCCGGGCTCCAGGGTAATCACGTTGTTGGCAATGTCCTTGAGGCTTTTGTTGCCGGACCAGCCCTTCACCTTGAGGGTTTCCGTCTTGTACTCCTTGCCGTCCACCGTTACCAGGATGTCCTGGGATTTGGCGGCCGAGAAGGACAGATAGGCTTTGTCCGCCTTGCCGGAATTCACGGAAACGTTGCCTACGCCGCAGGAGGCAAGAGTAAGCAGGGCGGCTGCCAGTGCAAAAATGACTTTTTTCATGCTATTTGTCGGAAATGTAGTACTTGTCCAGATGGTCCTCGTCAATGTCCTGTCCTTCATAGGAGCAGTAGGAAAGTTCGGTCTCCGGGGTGTCCCCGAAGCTGGTGAGCACGGTGACCTTGCCCAGGGGCTTGCCGGGGAGTTCCACCATCATGCCGGTCTGGGGGTTCTTGACGCTCTTTCCCTTGGCGTATACAATGAAGCTGTCGCCGGGCTGGAGGCCCTGCGAGGCGCCGCCGGAAATGATGTAGGAACCATCGTCATAGGTAAGGATGTAGGAGCGCCAGGGCTTGTCCATGCACTTGTTGATGATGTTTTCCACCAGCTGGCTGATGGCGGCGGAGATGGCTTTGTCGCTGAGCGTGGCGTCATAGCCGGCGGTACCGCCAATGCCGAGGGTTTGTTTGGAGGTGGTTTCCGCGTAGCCTTTGGCTTCATCGGAATAGATGATGAGTCCGGTGGCGGCCTCTACCAGACGCAGGCTCACGCCGGCTTCCACTGTCTGGGTTTTGGTGCTGGTGAACACGCCCTCCTGGCCCTGGGCCTTGCGGCCGAACTCCGTGATGGAGCCCAGGATGAGGTAGTCTGCACCAATTTTTGCCATGCCTTCCGGACCGGCCTCTTTCATGAGCACGTCCAGATCTTCCCGCTCCAGGAGGATGAACTTGCCGCTGAGGGCCAGCTTGGAGGACAGGATGTCCAGCGCCTGCTTGCGCATGGGGTCGTTGTCCTTGTCGTAGAAAATGCCCTTGGCATATTGGGTTTCATTGGAAAAACGGCCAATGGCCACTTTCCTCTTGATGGTTTTATCCTGCCCCATGAGACTCTGCGGAGCCAGGGAAAGCAGCGCGGCCAGCATAGCGGCCCAAAGCATGCATTTTTTCATCGTTCAAACATTTTCACAAATATAACACTTTTTCCCCAATCCTTATCCCCTCCCCCCGTTAAAGCACACCCACCCCTCTCTGATTACCCTCTGGGGCATCCTGCTGTGCTTTAACGCTTAGCAGGTCCCGCTGCTGCCACGTTTT
>DEKS01000193.1:9841-12627 GCA_002354005.1 Bacteroidales bacterium UBA2716 | reverse complement strand
CGGACCTTTCGGCCCGCCAGCGCTACGCTTTCGCCCGTTTTCGTGCCCGTGGCGGTCCTCCCGCCTTCGAAGGTCCACCCACGGGACCCTCAGCACCGGTTTGGGGGCAATTCCGCCTCCGAAGGTCCACCCACGGGACCCTCAGTGACATTTGTGGTAAAAGGCTGGCCGATAACACGTTGATTATCTGTTACTTATGGAAAATCCTCGGCGCTTTTGGAGCCGAGGATTACAAGTAAAATGCTGATTATCAAGCGCTTGTCGGCCAGCTGGAATGTGGTGCTCCACCCTGGATGCCCCCCTTACGCGCGGCGGGTGACATAGTCAAAGAACAGGTCAATGTCCTTCTTCTCCTTGAGGCGGACCATGTAGGCCATGTTGCACAGGTCGTCGGCCAGGGCATCCGGAACGCGCTCCGCCATGCACATCACACTGCCGTAGCGGTCCATGATTTCCTGATGGCTGTGGAGGTAGGCCTTGCCGTCGCGGCGGCCGGCGTAGGCGCAGAAGTACTGCTCACCCTGCGGCTTGCGGGCCTCGTTGAAGGCCACCATATCGGCCCAAATCTGGAATACGTCCGTGCTGTGGGCAAAGTTCATCATGTCCGGCGTGTAGCCTCCCGGCGGGCGCATGTTCACTTCCAGGCCCACGTAGTCGCCCTTCTTGCCCAGGCCGGTGCGGTCGCGATCCAGCTGGAAGAACTCCAGGTGCACGAAGCGGCTCTTGATGCCGAAGGCCTTGACGGTCCGGCGGCCGATGGCGGCCAGTTTGGCGGGCACGGTCTTGTTGGTCCAGTAGCAGGTGTCCAGGTTGCCATGGACGATCTCCATGATGGGCGTGGGGAAGATGGTGTTGTTCTCGAACACCGGCTGCCCATCGGCATTGAAAATGGCATCGTAGCTTACCAGAAGGCCGGTGATGAACTCCTCTATTACAAAGCCGCCGGCGTTGGGATGGGCCGCGAACCAGGCTTCCAGCTCTGCGTCGCTCTGGATCTTGAAAGTGCCGCTGGCGCCCATGCCGTTGTCCGGTTTGGCGATGATAGGATAGCCGGTCTTTTTGGTGAAGGCTTTCACCTTGGCCAGGCCTTCCGCGCCTTTGATCTGGCGGGCCGTGGGGATGCCACCCAGGGCGTAGTACTTCTTCATCTCGCTCTTGTTCTTGATGGCGGCGATGTGGTCGTTCTGGATACCCGTGGTTACGTTGAAGTCCGTACGCAGGCGGGCGTCCTGCTCCAGCCAGTACTCGTTGTTGGACTCAATCCAGTCTATTTTGCCCCACTTGTGGGCCAGCCAGGCTACGGCGCGGTACATCTCGTCGTAGTTCTCCAGGTTGTTCACCTTGTAGTAGTCCGAAATGCTGCCACGGAGCTCCTGGGACAGATTCCAGTAGTCGGTATCGGCAATGGCCAATACGTTCACGCCATTTTGTTTGAGCCCGGCGCAGAAATGCCAGTAGGTGGCCGGGAAATGGGGGGAAATGAAAATTAAGTTCATAAAACTGTAGGTTTTGTTTTCTTCGCTGACGCGGCGCATGGCTCCGCGGGTGATTTCGTACGCTTCTCCGTAGAGGGTGGGCTTTCCATGGACGATTTTCACGTATCCGCCGTCCTTGAAGGTATAGAACCGATGGTTCCAGCTGTCCGGGAAGGCAATGTCCTCGAACAGGCGGAGGCCGTCTACCTGCGCGTATCGGACCTGCTCCATGTGGGGTACCAGGTTGATGTCCGTGAGGCCCAGCCCCTTGAGCCAGCGCTTATACTGCGAGTCCCGGGCCTCCCCGGGGAGCTCCGGATGGGAGTACACGTTGTCTGCGCAGTTCATGCTGCCGGCGCTGCACCCCATCACCACTCCGTCGAAGCCCTGGATGAGCTCTTTGAGCCGAATCTCGTGCAGGAACTTGTTCTGGGTGGGGACATGGCCGCCGCAAAGGACAATCCAATGGGCCCAACGCACCAGTTCCGGGGCTTGCGCGGCATTCCGCCGGTCCAGCATCACAATTTTTTCCGTGTCGATACCGGAGCCCTGAATGCACTCACTCATGCCCTTGAGGACGGAGTCCGTGAAACCGCGGTCGTCCGGGGCGGCGCTCACCAGGAGCACGCGGGGTTTGTCTCCCGCTGCTCCCCCGGCCCTTTGTACGGCCAGGGCCAGCTCCGCTTTGACATCGGCCAAAAATCCGTTGTCCTGCGTGAAATGCGGCTCCCCGTAACGGGTGGGACTGCCTGTGAGGTACAAAATCATGAGCACAAATATACGAAATCTCCGCCTCATCCACAAAAAACGTCCCCCGGGGAAACCGGAGGACGCTTTGGTACGAGGACTCAAGAATTAGTCCGACAGGGAGAAACGCTTGAAGGCGAGAACCTTGGCGTCTTTGTCGGCGGCGGCGAGGGCTTCCTTCACCGTCTGCTTGTCGTCGCTGAGCTGGTATTCCTGCTCCATCAGGGTGTTCTCCTTCAGGAACTTCTGGATACGGCCATTGACGATACCGTTGATCATCTGGACCTTCTGCTCCAGGGAGGCCAGGGTTTCTGCGCCTACCTTGGCGATGATCTCACGGGCCTGCTGAGCCTGCTCGGAGGTGAGCCAGCCCTTGGCGGTGTTGGACTCGATGTGGTCTTCGCTGTCCACGTGGGCGGGGTTGATACCGGCCTTCTTGAGGGCGTTGTCCACGGACTTCTGAACCTGCTCGTCCTTGGTCTTCTGGATGGCAACGGTCTTTTCGGACTCGATAACCTCTGCCGGGACAGAAGCGGCGTCTACGGCCACAGGGTTCATGGAAGC
>DEKS01000193.1:7543-9745 GCA_002354005.1 Bacteroidales bacterium UBA2716 | reverse complement strand
TTGCCGTTGAAGTGCACATATTCGCTCACGAACGGAGCCTCGAGGGCGCCGTAGAAAGCCAGCACGTGCTTTTCACCGGTTTTACCGGCCTGGTTGGTGATGTCCTCTTCGATGGAGTAACCATCGGCAAGTTTCACGGCCTTCAGTTCTTCTGCGGTAGCAGGGAAAGCAGCGATAGCTGCATCTGCGATGCTACCGGACAGGGCTTTGAAGTCCGGGGTGGCGGCCACGAAGTCGGTCTCGCAACCGAGGCAGACGAGGATGGCCTTGCCGCCGTTTACACGGCTGAGCACAGCACCCTGGGTGGTCTCGTTTTCACCGCGCTTGGCGAGGGTGGATTTACCTTTCTCGCGCAGGATTTCCACAGCACGCTTGAACTCACCGGCAGCCTCTTCGAGGGCCTTTTTGCAGTCCATCATGCCAGCGCTGGTCATGTCGCGGAGTTTCTTGATATCTGCTAAAGAGATAGCCATAATTACTTGCTTTTTAAAGGGTTAATTACTCTTCGGTAGCGGGGGCCTCAGCTGCGGGAGCTTCGGCGGCGGCATCTACGGGTTCTGCCTTGGGGGCGCGACGGGAGCGGAGCTTGCGCTCGGGAGCGGCGGTCTCTGCGCCCTCTGCGGGAGCGGCCTCAGCTTCCTTTTCCTTCTCCAGTTTGCGCTCTTCCAGGCCTTCGTTGATAGCCTTGCACATCACATCCATGATGAGGGCGATGGACTTCGTGGAGTCGTCGTTTGCCGGAATCACATAATCAATGGGCGTGGGATCGCAACATGTGTCAACCATTGCGATAACCGGGATGTTCAGACGAACGGCCTCCTTAACGGCATTGGCCTCTTTCTGAACGTCGACCACGAAGAGGGCGCTGGGAAGACGGGACATGTCACGGATGGAACCGAGGTTCTTCTCCAGTTTGGCCCGCTGGCGCTCCACCTGCAGACGCTCGCGCTTGGCGAGTTTGTCGAAGGTGCCATCTTCTTTCATCTTGTCGATGGTGTTCATTTTCTTCACGGCCTTGCGAATGGTGGGGAAGTTGGTAAGCATACCGCCCGGCCAACGCTCGGTCACGGAAGGCATATTGACGGAAGCGGCCATTTCTGCCACGACGTCTTTTGCCTGTTTTTTGGTGGCAACGAAGAGGACCTTACGGCCGCTGCGGGCCATTTCCTTGAGGACCTCTGCCGCCTCGTCAACTTTGACGACGGTCTTGTGCAGGTCGATGATGTGGATGCCGTTCCTCTCTACGAAGATATACGGAGCCATCTTGGGGTTCCACTTGCGAGCGAGGTGGCCGAAGTGGGAGCCTGCATCAAGCAATTCCTGAAAATTAGTTCTTGACATGGGTTGTTTGTTCTTTTTAATAACTCATTCATCAATCCGAAGTAGCAGCCTTGTGCTGGTCTTCGGGATTTTTTCGCGGCCCGGCAATCCTTTTTGTAGCTCGGGAAGATTCTCATCCTCACCGGGATCTCAGGATTTATGTACCTAAGCCGTGCTGACGTAAATCCACCAGTAAGATTAACGCTTACTGAACTGGAAGCGACGACGTGCGCCAGGCTGACCAGGTTTCTTACGCTCAACTTCGCGGGCGTCGCGGGTGAGGAAACCGGCGGCCTTGAGGGTAGAGCGGTAGGCCTCTTTATCTACCTCGCAAAGAGCGCGGGCGATACCGAGACGAACGGCCTCTGCCTGACCTTTGGTACCACCACCTACGAGGGTAACCTTAACGTCAAACTGACCTGCAGTACCGGTGACCTCGAGGGCCTGGTTGGCGATGTACTGGAGAGTGCCTTCCTTGAAGTACTCTTCCATGGGGCGGTCGTTGATAACGAACTTGCCCGTGCCAGGTACTACATAAACACGAGCGACAGCTGATTTACGTCTTCCAAGGGCGTGTTTCTGTTCCATGTGCTCTGTTTAGATTTCGTTAAACTTAATGGATTTGGGATTCTGGGCCTGGTGCGGGTGCTCGGGACCTGCGTAAACGTACAGGTTGTTGATGAGCTTGTCACCAAGACGGGTCTTGGGCAGCATGCCCTTCACAGACCGACGGATGAGTTCGGCGGGTCTTTTTGCAAGGATCTCATGGGGCGTGGAGAAGCGCTGGCCACCCGGATAACCGGTGTAGCGAACGTAAACGCGGTCGGTCATCTTTTTACCGGTAAGACGAATCTTGTCGGCGTTGACGATGATGACGTTGTC
>DEKS01000193.1:0-7428 GCA_002354005.1 Bacteroidales bacterium UBA2716 | reverse complement strand
CCACTCCTTGTTCACAGTTGCCTTGTTCAGGGAAACTGTTTTGTAGCTAAGTGTGTCCACTGTCTTGATAATTAATGGTTTAACATAAAAAGTTGCGATCCCCCCACAGTTAGAGGGACCGCAAAGGTAAGCATTATTTGGGACAAAACCAAATATTGCCTATCTTTGCAGGCAAAATGAAAATCGGAAACATTGACCTGGGAGAGCGTCCGGTAATGCTGGCGCCCATGGAGGACGTCACCGACGCCAGTTTCCGCATCCTGTGCAGGGAGGCGGGCGCAGCCATGGTTACCACCGAGTTCGTGAGCTCGGACGGCCTGGTGCGGGACGTCCAGAAGACCATCGCCAAGATGCATACCCTGGAGGAAGAGGCCCCCGTGGCCGTGCAAATCTACGGCAGCATCCCCGAGGCTATGGTGAACGCTGCGCGCATGGCCGCCAACGCCAAGGAACTGGCCGGCGGGCATGGGGCCGATGTGGTCGATATCAACTTCGGCTGCCCTGTCTCCAAGATTGCGGGCAGGGGTGCCGGCAGTGGCATGATGAAGGAGCCGGACAAGATGGTCGCCATCACCAAGGCCATCGTGGAGGCCGTTCCCCACAAGCCCGTCACCGTAAAAACCCGCCTGGGCTGGGACGATGGCTCCAAGATTATCGTGGAACTGGCGGAGCGCCTGCAGGACGTGGGCATACAGGCCCTCACCATCCATGGCCGCACCCGTTGCCAGATGTACAAGGGGGAGGCGGACTGGTCGCTCATTGGCGCGGTAAAAAACAACCCGCGCATGCGCATACCTATAATAGGAAACGGAGATATCAATTCTGCCGCCAAGGCCCGCGAGGCTTTTGACAAGTACGGGGTCGATGGCATCATGGTGGGACGCGCCAGCTTTGGACACCCGTGGATTTTCACGGAAATCCGGCACCTGCTGGATACCGGGGAGGAGCTTCCGCCCATGAACGTGCGGGACCGCGTGGCCCTCGCGAAACGCCATTTCCAACTATCCCTGGACCTCAAGGGCCCCGTGACCGGTGTGTACGAAATGCGCCGCCACCTTTCGTGCTACTTCAAAGGCCTGCGGGATTTCAAAGACACCCGCATCAAACTGGTCACCTCCAAGGATCCGGCAGAAATCATGGCCACCCTGGACTACGTGGCCCAGCGCTGGGGCGCCGAAGCTCCCGCTGCGGAAGGGGTGTACGGCCTGTAAAAATATATTTGCGAATTAACAAATAATCCTTTGCTGCGATGATTTACGGGCTGGTACTCAGAATAAGGCATTTACTCTACAATAAAGGCTGGAAAAAAAGTTTTCCCGCCTCGGTTCCCACCGTGTGCGTGGGCAACATCACCGTTGGCGGAACGGGCAAAACGCCGCATGTAGAGCTGCTGCTGCGCCTTCTACTGGTCGCCGGGAAGCAGCCGGCCGTGCTCTCCAGGGGCTACAAACGCAAACTGAAAGGCTTCCAGCAGGTTCCGGCCGACGGCTCCGCCGCCCTCTACGGCGACGAACCCGTGCAAATTGCCCACAAGTTCCCGGAGGTACCCGTTGCCGTGGACAAAGACCGCGTGCACGGCTGCGCGCAGCTCGCCGCCAAAGCCTCCTGCATCGTCCTGGACGATGCCTTCCAGTATCGCCGCCTCCGCGCCACGCTGAACCTTGTGCTGGTGGACTTCCATCGGCCCGTTTTCAAGGACCGGCTCCTCCCCTGGGGCCGCCTGAGGGACCTTCCCGGCCGATTAAAAGCTGCGCAAATGGTCATTGTCACCAAATGCCCGGCAGAACTTTCCGCTCAGGAGCGGGAAGCCTGGCGCAAGGACCTGCATCTGCCCCCGGAGCAGCCCCTTTTCTTCACCACCCTGCAATACAGCACTCCCCTACCCGTTTTCCCGGAGGCGGACAAGCATTACCTGTACGCCAAGCAGTGCACCGTGCTCACCGGCATTGCCAACGATGCTCCGCTAAGAAGCTATCTGTCAGATACGTATAAGATTGGCCAGCATCTGCAGTTCCCGGACCACCACGCCTACAGCAAGGCGGACCTGCGCACCATCACACGCGCCATCCAGGCCTCCGCTACGTCTTGCTTGTTTACCACGGAAAAAGACGCCCAGCGGCTCCGGGACTGCAAAAATGTACCCCAAAGTATCCGCGAGCGTCTCTTCTACATTCCGGTAGAAGCCGCCTTCCTTACGCCGGAAGAGCAGGAGGCCTTCTGCCGTCTGCTTACATCGACAATACGTTCAGAACGGAAATAAGTTCCTGATTGATGGGCTTGTCCATCTTGACGGCCTTGGAGATGGGGACGTAGACAATCTCGTCGTCCTTGAGGCCGATCATCACGTTGCGCTGGCCTTCCAGCAGGGCGTCGATGGCGGCGTATCCCATGCGGGAAGCCAGGATGCGGTCGTAGGCCGTGGGCTTGCCGCCGCGCTGCAGGTGGCCCAGGATGGTCACGCGGGCATCGAACTGCGGATATTCCTTCTTGATACGTTCGGCATAGTACATGGCCCCGCCTACCCCGTTCTTCTGGGCCTCGCTCACCAGCACAATGGCGCTGTTCTTGCTCTTGCGCTTGCCGCGCTCGATGAATTCCGCCAGCTGGTCCACGTTGGTGGCGCTTTCCGGGATAATGGCCGCCTCCGCACCGGAAGCGATGGCACTGTTCTGCGCCAGGAAACCGGCGTCGCGGCCCATCACCTCGATGAAGAAGATGCGGTCATGGCTGTTGGCGGTATCGCGAATCTTGTCCACGCACTCTACAATGGTGTTCAACGCGCTGTCGTACCCGATGGTCGAATCCGTGCCATACAAATCATTGTCGATGGTACCGGGCAGGCCGATAATGGGAATGTCATACTCCCGGGCAAAGAGCTGCGCTCCGGTCAGGGAGCCGTTGCCACCGATAACCACCAGGGCGTCAATCCCGGCCTCCACCATATTCTCATAGGCCTTCTTGCGTCCTTCCGGCGTCATGAACTCGCCGCAACGGGCGGTCTTGAGGATGGTACCTCCTCGCTGGATGGTATTGGAAACGGAAGAAGAAGTGAACTTGACAAACTCCTTCTCTATAAGGCCCTGGTAACCACGCATGATACCGACAACGTTCATGTCGTGGAAACGGGCGGTACGGGTAACGGCACGGATGGCCGCGTTCATACCGGGGGCATCGCCGCCGGAGGTAAGGATTCCGATTGTTTTAAGTTTTCTTTCCATAGTTTATTCCAGACTTTCAAGTTTTACATTCGGGTAGGAATTCAATTGGGACAGCAGCTCCACACCATACTCTTTCTTGGGGACACGAAGCAGCAGTTCAGCGGAGCAGGCTGCGCTATAAAAATTACTCCAGGTTGTCCAGCTGCACACCCGGGAAAGCACTCAGGTAGTTCAGAATCTCCACATTATGCTGCCGCTTGGGAAAGCGGAGCGTGAGCTGTGCCACGTGACGGCTGTCGTGCCGGGACAGAGAGAAGCCCTTAATGTGTTTTTTCATCTGCACCAACGCCGCCGTGAGCGCTTTTTCATCACTGGAAGATAGCAGTACGCTGAACTCCTTGTCGCCCAGCTTGACCGAATAGAAATTGAGCAGTTCCAGGCATATGAGCGTGAGCACCACGCACACGGCCGTGAGCACATACATGGCGCTGCCGCAGGCCATGCCGATGGCGCCCGTCACCCACAGGCCGGCGGCGGTGGTTAGGCCGGTCACATGGTTCTTGGTTTTCATGATGATACCGCCGCCCAGGAAACCCAGACCGCCCACAACGCCGGCGGCCACGCGCGAGGCGTCAAACTTATCGGCCCCCTCAAAGCCGTATTGCGAGACAATCATAAACAGGGCCGCGCCCAATGCCAGCAGCACGTGCGTGCGAATGCCGGCTCCCTTGGCGCGCAGTTCCCGTTCATAGCCGATAAGGGCAGCAAAACCGGCCGCAGCCAGCAGGCGCAAAGATAAATCAAGTACAATATCCATAGTATCAGTTTATTACGATTCCAAAATTGCATTCTGCACGCGCACGCTTTCGTCGTGGATGGCAGTCATGATGGCACGAATGGAGGCCTCGGAGAGCCCCAGCTGGGCGCCCCGCTCCAGCATGTCGGAGAGCACCTGCTCCCATCGGCCCGCCTGCAGGATGGCCACATTGTGCTCCTTCTTGTACTGGCCAATCCGGCGGCTCACGTCCATGCGGTCCTTCAGGAGCTTGAGGAGGTTCTCGTCAATAACGTCGATACGCGTACGCAGGGCGTCGATGCCCTCCTTATACGCCTCATTGTCAGAGGTATTGTCGCGGATGACCAGGCTTTCCAGCAAGTTCTGCAGGGAGGCAGGCGTGAGCTGCTGCCTGGCGTCGGACCAGGCGGCGTCCGGCGTGCAATGGCTCTCCACCATCAGGCCGTCCAGGCCCAGGTCCATGGCCCGCTGCGAGAGTTCCAGGAGGTACTTCCGGTCCCCCGCCATGTGCGACGGATCGGCAAAAAACGCCAATTGCGGATAGCGGGTGCGCAGCTCGATGGCAATCTTCCAGCCCGGGTCGTTGCGGTACGGGATAGGGGCCGATGTGGAAAAGCCGCGGTGAATGACGCCCAGCTTCCGGATGCCGGCGCGGTTCAGGCGCTCCAGGGCGCCAATCCACAGGTCCAGGTCCGGGTTCACGGGATTCTTCACCAGCACGGGGATGTCAGTGCCGGAAAGGGCATCGGCAATCTCCTGCATGAGGAAGGGGTTGGCGCTGGTTCGGGCACCGATCCAAATCACGTCCACCCCGTATTTGATGCACTCCAGCACGTGTTTTTCCGTGGCCACCTCCGTGCACACCTTCATGCCGTAGGTTTCCTTCACCTTCCTCAGCCATTTGAGACCGGGCGTGCCCACGCCTTCAAAGGAGCCCGGATGGGTACGGGGCTTCCAGATGCCGGCCCGATATACGTGGATGCCAAACGCATGGAGCCCTTTGGCCGTCTCCATCACCTGCTCCTCGGTCTCTGCACTGCAGGGACCGGCGATGCACATGGGCCGCGGAAGGGTGAAAAAGCCCCACTCCGAGCCCGGGATAATATCAAGTTCGTGATTCATAGTCTTTTAGCGAAGAATCTTCTTTATTCGGTTTGCTTCTTGTATCAGTTCCCGGATCTTGGCCTCGTCATAGGTGGCAATGGCGTCGCGGAACTGCTGCATCTTGCCTATATAGGTATCCATCACGTGGAGGATGTTGTCGTGGTTCTGGCTCAGGATGGGCACCCACATATCGGCATTGGACTTAGCCAGACGCACCGTGGAAGAAAAGCCGCCGGAGGCCAGGTCAAAGATGTGTTTCTCGTCCTTTTCCTTGTCCAGCACCGTGAGGGCCAGGGCGAAAGAGGTCACGTGCGAGATATGGGACACGTAAGCCGTGTGGACGTCGTGCTGGTCCGCGTTCATGTAGATGGGGCGCATGTTGAGCACCGCGTACAGCTGCTCAATAGTCTTCAGGGCCTTGGGGCTGCTTTCCTCGCTATTGGCAAAGATGCAGGCGCGGCCGTCGAACAGGCCCGGCTGGGCGGCCCAGGGGCCGGAGTACTCTGTGCCGGCCATGGGGTGCGTGCTCACAAACCGCCCCCGGAGCGGGTGGTACTGCGTCGCGCGGCAAATCTGGCTCTTGGTGGAGCACACGTCAATGACGATCTTCTCCGGGACAGAGGCCCTTTCCTCCATGGCGGCGAAGCGGTTCAGGATATCCGGCACCAGCTTCACGGCGGCGCCCACGGGCACGGCCACCACCACGATATCGGCCCTCCGGATGCAGTCCTCGTACGGGACCACTTCGTCTACCAGGCCGATGGTCTTGGCGGCCTCCGCCGCAACGGGGTCCCGCTCCACGCCCAGCACCTCGCGGGCAAAGCCGCGGCGCTTAAGGTCCAGGGCCATGGACCCGCCGATGAGGCCCAGGCCTATAACTCCGACTGTATAATGTAAGTCGCTCATTCTTAATCCTTTATACTTTACGCACCTTTTCCAGCGCGCGCTCCAAAGTGGGTACATTGGCGCACAGGGAGATGCGAAGGTAGTTGCTGCCGTTCTTCCCGAAGATGAAACCGGGGGTGAGGAACACGCCGGCCTCGTAGAGGATGCGGTCCGACAGCAGCTGCGCAGGAGACAGCTGGTCGGGGCCGGGAGTGCCGGTCTGCCCGAACTGACCGGGAATCTCCGGGATGCGGCCCCAGACATAGAGCCCGCCGGCCGTCGGGTCATAGGTGCAGCCCAGGGTATCCATGATGCGGCGGGCCACCCCCTGGCGGCGGCGATACTCCGCGTTGAGGGCATCGTACCACTCCGGTCCCGCCTGAAGAGCCTTTACGGCCGCCTCCTGGATGCCGCGGAACATGCCGGAGTCCATCTGGGTTTTCACTTTGAGAAGCTCCTTGATGACATCGGCCTGACCAACAATCATGCCTACACGCCAACCGGCCATGTTGTGGCTCTTGGACAGGGAATTCATTTCCAGGCAGCACTCCCGGGCGCCGGGCACCGAAAGGATGGAAAGCTGCTCATTGAGCACAAAGGAGTACGGATTGTCGTTCACCAGCAGGATGCGGTGCTTCCGGGCAAAGGCCACCAGTTTCTCGAACACATCCCGCCTGGCGGGGGCGCCGGTGGGCATGTTGGGGTAGTTCACCCACATGAGCTTGACACCGGAAAGGTCCATTCCTTCCAGCTCCGCAAAGTCCGGATACCATCCGCCTTCCTCCGTGAGGTTGTATTTCACCAGCTCTGCCTCGCACATGCGGGTGGCCGATGTGTATGTAGGGTAGCCGGGGTCCGGCACCAGCACTTTGTCGCCGGGATTAAGGAAGGCCAGCGACAGCAGGAGGATGCCCTCCTTGGAGCCGGCGAGCGGCTGGATTTCCGAGGCGGGGTCCAAGGCCACGCCGTACCACTTTTGGTACCAATCGACCATGGCCTGCCGGAGTTCCGGTATGCCGGTATAGCTCTGATAGCCGTGCATGCCGTCTTTGCGGGCGCAGCTGCAGAGGGCCTCCACGGCCTCCGGGGACGGCGACCCGTCCGGCGATCCGATGCCCAGGTTTATCACCGGGTCCAGTCCCTCCGCCGCCCGTTTCCGGTTGAGCGCGGCAATTTCCCGGTTCTTGCGGGAAAAATAATATTCCTTAACGGAAAGTGTTCTGTTTGCGGGGGCAATAATCATAAGGCGCTTTTGTATTCGCCCAGCACCTCCAAGTCCTCGATGAGCGGACGCACGGCGGCCAGGGCTTGTGTATAACGCAGATAGTCTGCAAATTTAATGTCGATATAAAAGAAATACTGCCACTCGCGGCCCGGGATGGGCAGGGACTGGATACGGGTGAGGTTCATCTCGTAGAACGAGAGGATGGTGAGGATTTGCGCCAGCGAACCGGGTTTGTGCGGCAGGGTAAAACACAGTAAGGC
>DEKS01000028.1:8114-8266 GCA_002354005.1 Bacteroidales bacterium UBA2716 | reverse complement strand
ATCAGGGCACCGCCGGCGATGAACCCGGAAGCGATGAGCGTCCCTTTCTCCTGCCGGGCGCTATTCACCGCGGCGTCCTTGCTGCGGGTGCTCACATACCAGGAAATGGCACCGCCCACCAAGAGGGGAAGGTTCAGGTCGATGGGAATGAA
>DEKS01000028.1:0-8006 GCA_002354005.1 Bacteroidales bacterium UBA2716 | reverse complement strand
GCATTCTCGCCGGTAAAGCCATAGGTTTTGTTCAGGACCAGCATGACGCCGCATACGGTAACGGCACTCACGGCCACGCCCAGGAACTTCCAGCCTTCCTGCACCTTGGGCGTAGAGCCAATCCAGTACCCGATCTTGAGGTCCGTGATAAAGCTGCCGGCCACGGAAAGTGCCGTGCAAACCACGCCGCCGATAATGAGCGCCGCCGCCATGCCGGCATTGCCCTTAAGGCCCACAGCAACCAGGATTAACGACGCGATAATCAGGGTCATCAGCGTCATGCCGCTCACAGGGTTGGAGCCCACGATGGCAATGGCGTTGGCCGCCACGGTGGTGAACAGGAAACTCACAACCGTAACCACCAGCAGACCAATCAGCGCCTGCCAAATGTTATTCACAACGCCACCAAACGCAAAGAACGCGAAGATGCACAGAAGGGCGATGACCACCCCAAAGACGATGGTCTTCATGGGGAGATCTTCCTCCGTGCGCAGCGTTTTCCCTTCGCCCGTCCCCGGCTTGCGCTTGAACTCTGTCACCGCCAGGCCGGCTGCACTCTTGATGACGCCAAAGCTCTTCACAATACCAATGATACCGGCCGTGGCAATGCCGCCAATGCCAATGTGCCGGGCATAGTCCTTGAAGATTTGTTCCGGAGCCATGTCGCCAATGGCGGTAGTGACGCCCGTATGCATGAGGTCGATGACATCGGCCCCCCAAATGAGGTTCATCAGCGGAATAATCACCAGCCACACCAGCAGGGAGCCGCAGCAGATAATGAAGGAATATTTGAGGCCGATAATATAGCCCAGGCCCAGCACAGCCGCGCCGATGTTCATCTTGAGCACCAGCTTGGCTTTGTCCGCCAGGGTGGCGCCCCAGCCCATAACGGTGGTGGAAATGGTCTCCGCCCAGGTGCCGAAGGTGGCCACAGCAAAGTCGTACAGACCTCCGATGAGGCCCGCTGTGATGAGGGTTTTGGCACTGGAGCCGCCGCCTTCCCCGCTAATGAGCACCTGCGTGGTGGCTGTTGCCTCCGGGAAGGGATATTTCCCGTGCATTTCCTTCACGAAGTACTTCCGGAACGGAATGAGGAACAAGATGCCCAGCACGCCGCCCAGCAGGGCGCTCAGGACCATTTGCCAGAAACCCACCTCCACGCCCAGGATATAGATGGCCGGAAGGGTGAAGATGGCACCGGCCACCACAGCACCGCTGCAGCCGCCAATGCTTTGGATAATCACATTCTGCGAAAGTCCCTGCTTGAGGCCCAGGGCGCCCGTAAGGCCCACCGCAATGATGGCAATGGGAATGGCCGCTTCAAATACCTGGCCCACCTTGAGGCCCAGATACGCGGCGGCAGCGCTGAACAGAATCACCATTAAAATGCCAAGGGCCACCGAATAAGGGGTGGCCTCGGCATATTTTTTCCCCGGGTCAAGGATGGGTTGGTACTCCTCGCCCGGCTTGAGCTCCCGGTGTGCGTTTTCCGGGAGACTCACCTGCTTTCTGTCCATTTTAGCTTTCCTGGATCTCGAACAGATTCAGGAAACCGGTCATCATGAAGACCTGGCGGATTTCCGGGGTGATGTCACGGACAATCACCTTGCCGCCCTTTGCTGCGGCGGCCTTGCGCACGGTCAGGAAAATACGCAGACCGGAACTGCTGATATAGGCCAGGTCCTTGCAATCCAGAACCAGGGTTTTATCGGCATTGTCCATCAGGGGTTGAAGGGCAGCGGCCACTTCCTGCGAAACAGCGGTGTCCAGACGGCCGGCCAGAGCGGCGGTCATCACATTGTCTTTTTCTGTAATCTTTACTTCCATGGTATTAAGCTAGTTTTTTTGTCATCGAAAGAATGTTCTTACCATCATCGCTACGGTTGTACTTTACCTCGTCCATGATGTTCCGGACCAGGAAAATACCCAGGCCGCCAATGGGCCGGTCTTCCACGTCCAGGGTAATATCGGCCTCCGGGGCGGCGGTAGGGTCGAACGGGGTACCATTGTCCGACAGGATGAACTCCATGGAGTCCTTCCGGATAATGGCTTCCAGCTCTACCAGGCCGTCAGAGCCTTTCGGGTAGGCATACATGATTACGTTGGATACGGCCTCTTCCAGGGCCAGGTTCAGGCTCATGGTGAGCCCTACGTCCAGGTGGGCGAGGTCCGCAACAGCTTCCACAAACTCCGCAAGCTGGGGAATTTGCTGAATGTCGTTATGGAGGATGAGGTGACGTTCCGTCTCCTCCGATTTGCGGCTGTTCATAAAGCGTATGTATAACATGGTTAAATCGTCGCTCTGCGGGGCGCCATCCGCGAAGGCATGTACGGCATTTCGCATCTTGTCTATCAAGACACTGCTTTCCAGACCCGCCTCCAGCGTTTGCATCATGCGCTCTTCGCCAAAGAGCTCATGTACGGGATTCTCGGCCTCGTTCAGGCCGTCCGTGTACAGGAACAGGCCCGTACCGCATTCCAGGTCCGTCTCCTGCTCCTCAAAACTCATGCCCGGCATAATTCCCAGCGGCAGGTTGGGCACTACAGAGAGTTCCGCATTGCCGCACTTCTGCACCAGGACAGGTGCGTTGTGGCCGGCGTTGCAATACCGCAGATGGCCGTTCTGGAGGTCCAGGACGCCGCAGAAGAACGTGACGAACATGTTGGATTCGTTCATGTCCGACATGCTGTCGTTCATGGTGGTGACAATGCGCTGGGGGCTTAACTCGTGCGCACTAACCGTACGGAAGAGGCTGCGCGAAACGGCCATCACCAGCGAAGCGGGAACGCCCTTGCCGCTGACATCGCCAATGCAGAAGAAGAGCTTCTCGTCACGGATGTAAAAGTCGTACAGGTCACCGCCCACTTCCTTGGCCGGCACAACGGCGGCGAACATGTCCACGTCTCCACGCTCCGGATACGGCGGGAAGCTCTTGGGAATCATGGACATCTGGATGCCGCGGGCCACCTTGAGCTCTCCCTCCATCTTGTGCTTGTTTTCCTCTATCCGGTTCAGGTTCTGCTGGTTCGAGATGGTATGGTACAGGATGAGGATAATCATGCCGATACCCAGGATCATCAGCAGGGAAACAATTTTACCCAGACGCTCGATGCTGCCATAAATCTCGTTATGGGGAATAACGATGGACATGGCCCAGCCCGTGCGATCTACCGAATCAAAGAACATGTAATGTACCTTGCCCTCAAATTTGAAGGTCGTATTGCCGGCATGGCCGGAGAGCATGGAGCGGTTGATGGTATTGAAGGTGGACGAATCACTGCTGCTGGCCGCCAGGTCGTGCACCGTATGACGCATCACCAGTGTCTCTGCGGGGCACACCATGATTTGCCCGGCGCGGCTCACCACCATGCTGAAGGCCGACGGGTACACCTGCACGCTCCCCACCAGCTCCGTGAGCCAGTCAAGGGAGACGTCGGCCGTAAACACGGCGGCCACACGGCCTTTCTTGTCCCGTACGGGGATGGAGTAGGTGGTCATGAGCATGTTGCCGCCGCCCTCGTCAAAATAAGGCTCCGACCAGTAACCGCCACGCAGTTCCAGCGGCTTCACAAACCATTCCTGGTGCTTGTAGTCGTATTCTTCCGTTGCCAGGGTGGATGTAAGGATTTCCCCTTCCTGCTCATAAGAATACGGGGCCAGGTCCTTCTCTACCAGGGCCACCGTGGAGCCACAGATAACCGGATTGCTCCCTACCAGGCGCACGGTAATGGCCGCCAGACTGTCCGGGCGGTTCATCTGCTGCTGTACGCTCCAGATGCTGTTACGCACCGCCGTTTCCACCTGGTCCACCACGTTGGCAATGTGCAGTTCGGTTGCGGCCAGCTGGCCCTCTGCCCGGCGCGTTGCTTCTTCCGAGAGAATATGCCGGGAGTAGAAATACTGCAGCACGGCGGTGGCCTCCAATGTTATCACTGCAACGATAACAATGAGAAGGCCCTGCCTGGCCGCCTTTTTGGCTACGGAATCCAATTCTTTCTTTGCCATCAGATAATTCCTTTAAGACAAGCCCGCATGGCCGGCATGGGGCACTTGGTATCGCGTTCTACGATGAGGGTCTTGAGACCGGCGTAGGGCATAATCTCCTCCATCACATCCTTGTAGGGACGGTCCGCGCCAAAATAGGCCGGCACAAAACACTCCCAGAAACGCGTGGACAGCGACTTGGGCATGTGGAACACTTCCCGGATGAAGGCTTCGTCGCTCACGCAGGCGCAGAGGTAAACCATGCCAACATCGAAGAGGTTAAAGCCGTAGCAGAAGTCTCCCAGGTCGATGAAATAGCGTTTGTCGCCCACGAAGATGGCGTTGGAGAACTGCAGGTCTCCGTGGATGGCCGTGTCGGCATCCGGGGCATCGGAAATAAACTTGCCGATGGCATCCTTCTGCGCCTTGTCAAAGAAGGGATTCTCTGCCAACAAGCGGTAATAGCGGTCCTTCACATTCTCGAACTGCGTGGTGTCCACGTGCACCTGGTGCAGTTTTTTGCACATATCGGCAAACTCCGTCGCATACTGCTCCACCTTTTCCGGGTGGTCCGCCGTAGCGCGGGAGTAGGACACCTTGCCCATCACGCGGTGGAAACGGATGCCGTACCGCACGCCGTCCGTCACGTAGTCTCCGGGCTCCGGACTGGGAATGCCCAACTCATACACCTTGCGGGCCATGAGCATCTCGTCCAGGGGCTGCTGCACCTTGCCCGGATTGTAGAGTTTCATCATAATGGACGGGTCCGTCTTGTGGTTGAAGCTTTCCCCGTTGGCGCCTTCTCCGGCATGAACGTAGTCGTTCAGGTCTATTTTAAGTGCTTCCATATCAGTGAACAAAAACTTGGTCGATGAGTGAAACGAATTCTTTATAGGCAAATGTGTCTTTGAGCTCGCTCAGCGAGGCAGCCAGGCCGCGATAGTGCCATTCATGGTCTTTGGGATCCTTGGCATGGAAAATGTTCCAAAGCGCATCTCCCTTCATGGCATAGTCCCGGGCGATGGCGCGCATGTTGGAGAGTTTGTCCCCCATGGCCACAATTTTGGCATCGTGCGGGGCAGCGGCCAAACGGTCGATGGCGGCCTGCTTACGGGCATGCCAGCTGTCTTCCTCGCTTACGCCCTCCACAAAGACGTCGCTTTCCGCCACCACCAGATTGGCGATGCGGTCCCCGAACTCCCGGCGGATGTCATCGGCCGTGATGTGGGTGTCCTCCACAACGTCGTGCAGGGCCGCTGCGGCGAGCAGCTCCTGGTCCGGGGTGATGGTGGCCACAATTTCCACGGCCTCCATGGGATGGACAATGTAGGGGAAGCCTTTGCCGCGGCGCTCCGTGCCGGCATGCGCCTTCACCGCAAAGATGATGGCGCGGTCCAAAAGTTCTGTATTGAGCGGTTTGTTTGCCATGTCTTCTACTGATTATTGTTCATAAAGGGGAAATCCTTGGTTTCCTCCAGGAGGTATTCCGCCATCATGTCGTTGCTGTCCGAGGCGCCGTTAATCTCGTCCAGGAGCATCTTGAGGCCCAGTTTTCCGGCGCCGGAGCGGAGGATATAGGCAATGCAAACATCCTGCGGGCCCAGCGAAGAGGAAATGATATCCAGATCTGTGAGGCCTATCTGGTAGCAGGCAATCTGGTAGGCGGCGTCTGAATTTTCCTTGAGCAGTTTGTCAATGTCGCCCAGGGTCTTGCACTGCAGGTAACGGAAAACATTCACATAGTGCAGCAGGTTCACCGGCTGAATCTCTGCCTGGTTCACGGCGGCAATGCGGCGGTTCAGGTTGTCGAAGGGGCCCAGTGACAGGTAGCTGCGGAAGGTGTCCGTGTCCAGCGGGACCTCTGCCAGATTCCCGGAGGCGACCAACCCCTGCACGCGGCGGCGGTAATCCGTGAGTTCGTTGCGGATGAGCGAAAACTGCTCGTCCGCCAGCTCCAGCATGCCCGCCAGGCGGTTCAGGTTGCGGAGGTACTCCTTGGGAACCTCCACGCCGGACTTGTAGCCGGTGTCGTGGTTCATATTGGCCCAGGCGTGCTGCAGGACCGTGCGCATTTGAATCTCGAACCGATACGGAAAGCCGTCCATCGAACAAATGTAGTGCAGCGACATGTAGCCAAAGCTGTCTATCTCGTGCGCCTTGCGTTTGTCCACGGAGTTTTCCCAGTCCACCTTGAACAGGCGGTCTACGGCCGATGCCACTTTGTCTACATCGTCACTGTAAAAAGTGATGACGCGTACGCCTACAATGTCTGTAATGTCCGAGAGGGAGGCGTACTTGGAGCCCTTGAGCTCCAGCTTGCCGGTGAGCGACTTCTCCGTTTTTACACGGTGCTCGATGGAGGCCACGACGAGCCCTGCCTCCGCAAAGACTTCCTTGAGGGAGGCATGAACCTCCTCTGCCGCCTTCTCGAATTCCGGAAGGTGCTCCCGATATTCTGCCAGGATGGCTTTGCAATGGGCGTCTAGTTCATAGTGGGGTGTAGCCATATAACTCGTATCTTAACTCACAAAAGTAGTGATTATTTGCGCGAATTCCAATGTTACGCGGGAAATCTTGCAAAAGCGTACGATTTTTTTCAATTATTTATTGCAGTTTCCAAAAAAAGTCGTACATTTGCAGTCCCGTTTTGCGGGACTCATTGAGATATGGTGTAATGGTAGCACTACAGATTCTGGCTCTGTCAGTGAGGGTTCGAGTCCTTCTATCTCAACGAAAATCAGCCCTTTGAGCTGGTTTTTATTTTGAAAACGGTATGGCGGGGTAGCTCAGCTGGTTAGAGCGTCGGATTCATAATCCGGAGGTCGTGGGATCGTGACCCACTCCCGCTACAAAACAACACATATAAGTCTTGGCCTGACTACGATCAGCCAAACAGACAAAACTCTCTATATACCCGTCACGACCTCATGTGATGGCTTTTTTTATTTATAGGGTGGGGACAGAATTGAATACGATCACCCACCTCACTCCCAAGGGCTATCTGTATGGAGGAAAGGGACGTCAGATGCCCTTTTCTTTTTTCAGTATTATGTTTGAATTATTATGAAATATTCTTAATTTTGCGGAAAATAGAATTGCTTATGAAAACGACGACTGTAGCATTAGGGCCACACTTTGAGGATTTTATACAAGCCAGCATCCTTTCCGGCAGATACAACAATGCCAGCGAGGTGGTTCGGTCTGGTCTTCGACTCCTTGAAGATCAGGAATACGCCTCACGTCTTGCTGCACTTCGTTATGCTATTGACGAGGGGGAGGCCAGCGGTGATTATGAGGATTTTGACCCGGTGGCGAATTTAGCTGAGCTTAATGCCAGGCGAAATGGGTAAACCGGTATTCACAAGAAAAGCTGCTGCTGACCTAAATGATATATGGGATTACACCTACGATACCTGGTCGGCGGAGCAGGCAAACACATACTATAACAACCTTCTCGCAGACTGTAGTAAGGTGGCAGATAAACCGGAGAACCTTGGGCGGCATTATGATGATGTAAGACCTGCCGTTAAAGGTTATCCCTCTGGTAAGCATATTATCTTCTTCAGGAAACTTCAAGACGGACGGGTGCGAATCATTCGTATCCTGCATGAGAGAATGGACTTCAAACGTCACCTATAATTTTGTGTTTCGCCAGTCCCCCTTCGAAACAGAGCTCCTTCTGCTCATTACTCTTATTTGCACGGGAAATCCCTCTGGTGGTATCACTTCCCGACAATCCGGATTCGGCCCGTGTCGGGATTTATGAAGCATTATTCGATATCGGCCGTGAGCTTGTGAAGGAGGCCATCATAATGGCCGAGTTGGATATCCTTGATTATGCCTTCCGGATCGACCAGAACGAAGACGGGAATGCCGTTCTGATTATAGGCCCTTATGCTTCCCGCTAGTCCCATCGGGTCTCGCCAGTTGGTCCAGGTAATCCGGTGTAGTTCAGAGGCCTCTTTCCACCCTTCTTCACCATCAACGCTTATACTCACCAGCTGTAGGTTTTTGCCACCGA
>DEKS01000086.1 GCA_002354005.1 Bacteroidales bacterium UBA2716 | reverse complement strand
TTGGGCTGCTGCATGAGGATGGTAAGCAGGTACAGGCGCCGGCGCTCCCCGCCAGAGAGCCGCTCCACGGGGTTTTGCAGCATATCGTGCGGGAAGAGGAACCGGCTCAGAAGATGGGTGTCGTTCACGGTTTCCAGCACGGTCTGACCGGGTTTGAACTGCATGCCGCTCTGGTGGTAATAGCCTATACGAAGGGACTCTCCAAGGTCGATAATCCCCTCCAGCCTGCCGCCCAACTCCGGTTTCCAGCCACCCGTGATGAGGTTCAGGAAGGTGGTTTTTCCGGCGGCGTTGCGCCCCACGATTCCCACCCGTTCGTAGCGCTGGAAATTGTACGTAAAGTGGCTCAGGTAGCATTTATTCTCCCACCAGAAACTCACGTCCCGGCAGTTGATGACCTTGTTGCCCAGGTAAGTGCTGGCGGCTTTGGTTTCCGACAAATCCACCTTTTGCTGGACATAGCTGTCATCGGCCCGCTCCTTGATGTCCCAGAAGGCCTGCTTGCGGTATTTGGCCTTGCCGGTGCGGGCGCAGGGGCTCGCGTGCATCCATTCCAGCTCCCGCCGGTAGAGGTTGCGCACCCGCTCCGTCTCCGCGTTATAATTGTCGATGCGCTCCTGCCGCTTTTCCAGGAAATTCATGTAATCCCCCCGGTAAATGTAGATGTTGCCGCGATCCATTTCCATGACGGTATTGCACACGCGGTCCAGGAAATAGCGGTCGTGCGTGACCATGAACAGCGTGCAGCGGCTGTGCCTGAGGTGGCTTTCCAGAAATTCGATGGCGTCAATGTCCAGGTGGTTGGTAGGCTCGTCCATGATGTAGAAGTCCGCCTCGGAAGCCAGCATTTGCGTAAGCGCCACGCGCTTGACTTCCCCGCCGGAGAGGTCCCGCATGGGCTTTTCTGGGTCTGTAAGGCCGAACTGCGTGAGCAGCTGCGTCACGCGAAGTTCATACTGCCACTGGTGGTCCGGATCCAGGTGCTCCGTCCACGCTCGGGAACTGTCCATGATTTGCCGAAAGATGCTTTTGGCCGGGTCATAGGCATATTCCTGCTCCAGGAAGGCAATGCGGATATCCTTGAGGAACAGCACTTTGCCGCCGCTATCGGAAGCATCCGTTCCGGCCAGGATCCGAAGGAGCGACGTTTTCCCCGTGCCGTTGGGGGCAATGAGCGCCACTTTATCGCCCTCGTTGATATTGAAGCCGATGTTTTTGAACAGCACCTTGGGGCCGTAACTCTTGGAAATGTTCTCGATTTGCAGGTAACTTGCCATAGGACGGCAAAGTTACTGATTTTTTGCGTAAATTTGCGGGACGATATGGACAAGAGCAAAATAAAAGTATGCATCGGGCTTTCCGGCGGCGTGGATTCGTCGGTGGCGGCGTACCTTCTCAAGCAGGAAGGCTACGACGTCTTTGCCATGTTCATGCAAAACTGGCACGACGCAGACACCACCCTCCACGGGGACTGCGAGTGGGAGGAAGACCGCTTTGTGGCAGAAATGGTAGCCCGGAAAATTGGCATTCCCTTCTATTTTGTGGACCTGTCCAAACAGTACCGCCAGCGCGTGGTGGACTACATGTTCGACGAATACGCCAAGGGCCGGACGCCCAACCCGGACGTGCTGTGCAACCGCGAAATCAAGTTCGACGCCTTCTGGGAAGTGGCCCGCAAATACGGGGCCGACTATGTGGCCACCGGCCATTACTGCCAGGTGGAAGTTTGTCATTCCGACCAAGCGGAGCGCGTGGAGGAATCTCGGCCCATCTACCGGATTTTGGAAGGCGCAGACCCTAACAAGGACCAGACCTACTTCCTGTGCCAGCTCACGCAGGAACAGTTGAGCCGCACCCTCTTCCCTATCGGCCATCTTACAAAGCCGGAGGTGCGGCGCATCGCCAAGGAGGCGGATCTGCCTTCCGCAGAGAAAAAAGACTCCCAGGGCATCTGCTTTGTGGGCAAGGTGGACCTGCCCACGTTCCTCAAGCAAAAGCTGGCCTCCGTGGAGGGGGACGTGGTGGAGGTCTATGACCCGTATTATGCCACAGACCCGCTTTACGTGTGGCAGCAGGAAACGCTTACCGGGCTCCTCAAACCCGGCGAGAGCCTGGAGCGCACCGTCCGCTATGCACCGGAAGAAAAGGTTTTAACCAGCGATGGTAAACCATTGGGCATTAGCCCCTTCCGCGAGGAAGCCATTGCCGCTTTATCGGACCGGGATTTGGCACGCCTGGCCACTCCCCTGCACTATGACTTGCAGTTTGAGACGGAAACCTATCGGTCCGGAAAACACCATATCCGCAAAACGCGCTACAAGGAGAACCCTTACGGCCGCATCGTAGGGCGGCACGAGGGCGCACAGTTCTACACCATCGGCCAGCGAAAGGGCCTGGGCATCGGCGGTCACTCGGAGCCGGTGTTCGTGATTGCCACGGACACGGAAGAAAACCGCATCTATGTGGGCGAAGGCCATCACCACAAGGGACTGAGCCGATTCTGCCTCCGTGTAGCCCCGGAGGAGATTCACTGGATTCGCCCGGACCTGGCCCTGGAGCCCGGGGAGATGCGCCGCCACCGCGTTCGCATCCGCTACCGCCAGCCGTTGCAAAGCGCCACGCTCATCATGCGTGAGAGCGGCCTGTACATCCTCTTCGACGCCCCGCAGAGGGGCATCTCCCCCGGCCAGTTCGCCGTTTGGTACACCGGCACCGAAATGCTCGGCAGCGGGGTGATCTAATTGAGCCATGAAATACGTGGTAAATACCTGCACGGAGCCGCAGTGGAATATGGCGCACGATGAGTTTCTTCTGGAGGGACTCACGGAGAC
>DEKS01000022.1 GCA_002354005.1 Bacteroidales bacterium UBA2716 | reverse complement strand
AGATCGATGTCCACAGCCATGCCATTACAGAGTCCTACATGGATTTTATCCGGACGCATGGGGCAGAAATGGACGAGGGCTTTCCCATTCCGTCCTGGAAAGTGGAAGAGCATCTGGCATTTATGGACAAGGCCGATCCCTGCAAGATTTACATCCTTGAGGTCTATGCCGACAGGGAGGCTTACCAGGCTCATCTCCAAACCGCACACTCCCGCAAATACAAGGAAGGCACGGCCGATATGGTCAAATCCCTGAAACTCATTGACACCAATCCGCTTGTTACTGCGGAATTCCTCAAAAAGGCGCAGTAATGATGAATAATGGACGGTTTTTGTCCTGAGTTATTTTCCGATGCAGGAAATGTAATGTATTAATCCTTTGACTCACAACATTTCTTATTATTTGTGATAAAATAATCTAAAATTGATTATCTTTGCAATAAAAGTAAGAAAATGAGTATTCGTGAATGGGTACATAATCGCGAAATTGACGGTCGTCCATCATTTTCATATGCTGACGTGAAAGATGCATTTCCTTCTTTCACGCAACAGCATATTCTTAATGATCTATATCGTCTTCGCAAAAGCGGAGCCATTGCCCAGCCCTACAAGGGATATTATGTTGTAATACCGCCTCATTATGCGGCAAAGGGGATGGTCCCTCCTATGTATTATATTGACCAACTAATGAGATATCTTAGTCGGCCATACTATATTTGTTTGCTCAGTGCGGCTGAGCTGCTCGGTGCGGCGCACCAACGGCCACAGCAGTTTTCAATAATGACTGTGCCCCCTGAAGTGAGAATGCAAAGACAAACGAGCTTAGATTGGAATTATCGATCCTCCATCCCATGCGGCTTTCTAAAGGAAAGAAATTCTGAGACAGGCACTGTTCTCATATCAAGTCCAGAACTTACGGCTCTTGATCTGGTTCAATATGAGCATCACATAGGTGGCCTTTCAAGAGCAGCGACTGTGATTGAAGAACTATCTGAACAGACGGTTTGGAGGGGTTCAGCAGAGAGCGGACTACTGTCTCTCTCTACTGTGGCGACCGTTCAACGGCTCGGCTACATTATGGAGAATGTCCTGATGAATCAATTGCAGGCTAATGATCTTTACCATGAATTGAAGATAGTTTCTCCCAAGCTTAACCGGTTCAGGCTCTCAACCCGCAAGAACGTTGACGGCGCAATCCTGGATAAGCGCTGGAATATTATTGTTAATACCGAAATAGAAATAGACGACCTATGATCCCACGAACAGCTATTACACATTGGAATAAGCAGGTTCCTTGGGAAGATATCGCGAATGTTGAGCAGGACCTCATCATCACGCGAGCCTTGACCGACATATTCTCGGATGAATTCCTCGCATCAGAACTGGCTTTCCGTGGAGGAACAGCTCTTCATAAGCTCTATCTTGCACCCCAGCCAAGATATTCTGAGGACATTGACTTGGTACAGATTAATCCTGGACCTATCAAGCCCATCCTTTTCAGGCTAGGGGAGGTGCTCAGTTATCTTCCGGACAAGGTCATCAAGCCCAAACGTTTCAATAATACGATGCTTTTCCGAATTCAGTCAGAGGTCCCTCCGGTTGTTCAGATCCGTCTCAAGGTCGAGATTAACTGCTATGAGCATTTCAATGAACTCGGTCTTGTCAAGGTTCCATTCTCTTATGAGAGCCTCTGGGCTTCTGGTTCATGTAATCTCACTACATACAAACTAGAAGAGTTACTGGGGACAAAGATGCGCGCACTTTATCAGCGGAAGAAAGGCCGTGATCTTTTCGACCTGGCGTATGCCCTTCAGAATGCAGAAGTGAATCCTGAAGAGATTGTCCGGTGCTATAAACGTTATATCGGTTTCGTGGTGGAGACCCCTCCGACATATAAGCAGTTTGTAGCCAATATGGAGGAGAAGATGATGGATCCAGATTTTATTGGAGATACAGAAAAACTGCTTCGCCCCGGAGTATCATACGATCCATATCAGGCCTGGGAGTTGGTAAAGGCTAGTCTTGTGGATATTATTCGGTAAAACTGTATTAGGATATTCCCAATATCCCGTATTATAGATTGCCCGTGGTTTTATCGGGCTGTTAAAGAAGATAATAACTGATTATTACTTCCCGATGCAATGATTACGGAAGATGGAATGCAGGATGACTTCGGGGTCCAGGAGGTCGGTGCCAAGAATTTCATTGATGGAGGCGAGGGCGCGGCGGAGGTCCTCCGCTACCAGATCCGAGGGGATGCCGCGGGAGAGGGAAGTGCGGCAATCCAGCAAGGCGGAAGAGGCCTGGCGAAGGGCGTCATAGTGCCGGACATTGGTCACGAAAGTGGAATCCTGATTGGGAATGATGTCTTTTTCCAGTGCTAAAAGCCGCTGCTTCAGCGCATCCAGACCTTGACCTTTTTTTGCGGAAATATTCAGTATATCAACCTTATAATCAAATGAAGAAACAAACTTGTTAATTACTGAAACATTTTTGTTATATATAGGATCTTCCATCAAATCGGACTTATTGAGGAGCAAAATTAGTTTCTGGAAACGGCCGTTCCAATGCTGCCCCAAAAGTGCCAGTTGCACTGCCAAATCCTCGCTGTCCGACGTAACGTCCAGCATCCCCAGTACCACTTCCGCCTCCGAGAGTTTTCGGAAGGAACGCTCGATTCCCAGATTCTCCACCGCGTCCTGCGACTCACGGATTCCAGCGGTGTCGATAAAGCGGAAAAGGACGCCCTCCAGATTGATTACCTCCTCTATGGTATCCCGCGTAGTACCCGGAATATCCGTAACGATGGCCCGTTCTTCGCCCACCAGTGCATTGAGCAGGGTGCTTTTGCCGGCGTTGGCCGCACCAACAATGGCAACAGGCACGCCGTTTTTAATCATATTGCCCTGATGGAACGATGCCGCCAGCCGGTCCACATGCGCCCGCGTGGTATCCAGCAGCCCGAGCAACTTCTCCCGGTCGACAAATTCCACGTCTTCCTCGGAGAAATCCAGTTCCAGCTCCAGCAGGGAGGCCATTTCCAGCAGCTCGCTGCGCAGGCGCGCCAGTTCCTTTGAAAAGCCACCCTTGAGCTGGTTCATGGCTACGCGGTGCGCCGCCGCCGTAGAGGACGATATCACGTCGGCCACGGCCTCTGCCTGTGCCAGATCCATTTTCCCGTTCAGGAAGGCCCTGCGGGTGAATTCGCCGGGCTCCGCAAAACGCGCTCCCGCCTTCAGGAGCAGGCCGATGAGCTCCTGCACGATATAAGAAGATGCGTGCGTGGAGATTTCCACGGCGTCCTCTCCCGTATAACTATGTGGCGCGCGGAATACGGAGACAAGGACCTCGTCCAGCAGGGCAGGAGATACACTCGCTTCGCCTTCGGCTCCGCTCGGTATGACATATACCTTGCCGAAATGAATGGTATAAGCATCTGCATCAGAAACGGTTCCACGCGTCAATTGAACCACCGCATCAACTATCCAGAAGCAGTCCGGTCCGCTGAGGCGTACAATGGAAATTGCTCCGGTCCCAGGGGTGGTGGCCGGAGCAACGATGGTGTCCTGATAGAGATTCTTCACTTCGTTCAGAATGACAGAGGTTGTTCAGAATGACATTAATCGTATCTGCCGAACTTGGACATATTGTCTATGAGGTCCTTGTTGGTCTTGAATTCGTCCATGTGCTGCTGCATCCAGGTCATGGCCTCTACAGGGTTCATATCGGCCAAAAGCTTACGCAGAATCCAGATACGGTTGTTGGTGTAAGGGTCGTACAGGAGGTCGTCCCTACGGGTAGAGGAGAGCACCAGGTTCACAGCAGGGAAGATGCGCTTGTTGGCCAGGTTGCGGTCCAGCTGGAGTTCCATGTTGCCGGTACCCTTGAATTCCTCGAAGATAACGTCGTCCATCTTGGAACCGGTTTCCGTAAGGGCCGTGGCCAGGATGGTGAGCGAACCGCCGTTCTCGATGTTACGGGCAGCGCCAAAGAAGCGCTTGGGCTTTTGCAGGGCATTGGCGTCTACACCGCCGGTGAGCACCTTGCCGGAAGCCGGCTGAACGGTATTGTAGGCGCGGGCCAGGCGGGTGATGGAGTCCAGCAGGATGACGACGTCGTGGCCGCATTCCACCAGGCGACGGGCCTTGTCCAGAATCATGTTGGCCACTTTGACGTGGCGCTCTGCAGGTTCGTCGAAGGTGGATGCAACCACCTCTGCCTTTACGGAACGCTGCATATCCGTCACTTCTTCCGGACGTTCGTCAATCAAGAGAACAATCTCGTATACCTCCGGATGGTTGTCTGCAATGGCATTGGCGATGGCCTTCAGGAGCATGGTTTTACCCGTTTTAGGCTGCGCCACAATGAGGCCGCGCTGTCCCTTGCCGATGGGGGTGAACATATCCACAATGCGGATGCTCTGGTCTTTCTCGTGCCCGTGGCCCAGCAGGTTGAATTTTTCTGTGGGGAACAGGGGAGTGAGGAAGTCGAACGGGACGCGGTCCCGGACAAACTCCGGCGTGCGGCCGTTGATGAATTTGATTTTTACCAGCGGGAAATATTTGTCTCCCTCTCTGGGCGGACGGATTTCACCGGTGACGGTGTCTCCGTTCTTGAGGGCGTTCTGCTTGATTTGCTGCTGGGAAACGTAAATGTCGTCCGGGGAATTGAGGTAATTGTAGTCTGAGCTGCGCAGGAAACCGTATCCGTCCGGCATAATCTCCAGTACGCCGGTGGCCTCTACGGAGCCTTCGAACTCTATACGCTGCGGGCGCTGGTTTTGCTGCTGCTGTTGTTGCGCTTGCGCCTGTGGCTGAGGCTGTGCCTGCGCCTGCTGTTGCTGCTGCCCTTTATTGCGCAGTTTTTTGTCCCTCGGGCGTTTTTCTTCCACTTTGGCGGTTTCTTCGGCCTCTTCTTTCTGGGCGTCGTCTTCCTTAAGGTCATCAAAGAGCGTGTGCATGAACTGCTTGCCATCTACGACGGGCTGCTCTTGTGCCTCTTCCGGCTTTTTCCCCTCTGCAGCGGCTGCTTCCACCTCTACCTTCTCAGCGGCAGGCTTGGCTTTGCGGCCCCGTTTGGAAGCCGGTTTGGCTTCTGCGGATTTGGCTTCCTCTTTGGCGGCTGCAGCCTTTTGGGCAGGCTTTGTCGCTGCCGGTTTCTCTTCTGCGGGCTTTTCTTCTGCGGGTTTATCTGCAGCGGGGTTATCTGCAGCGGGTTTATCCGCTTTGCGCGGACGGCCGCGTTTTTTCTGTTTGGGTTCTTCTATGGGATTCTGAGAAGCAAGCGTGGCCTGCGCATCCAAAATGGCAAATCCCAGCGTATGCTGGTCCATTTTCTTGAATCCTTTGATGTTTAGAGATTCACCGAGGGCTCTGAGCTGCTCCTCGCTCATCTCATTGAGCTCTTGCAATTTATAGGGCATAAAAATAAGAATATGTTTTCTGTAAAAGAAGGCAATCCGATTGGTTTGCCGCTACAAAGATAGGCAAATAAATCCAGATTGCAAATAAAAAGAGCGCAATTAGCGAAGCAGGTTGTCCATGTAACTGTCGCTCTTCTTGAAGCGTAGTAAATCGGCCAGCGCTGCGGCATTGGCGGCTATACGGAAACTGTACGATTTATACGTTCCCATCGGCACCCAGGAAACGGCGATATTGAAGCAGTGAAGGTCATAGGAGGCGCTGATTTGCGTTGTGGTGAACTTCATGGCCATGATATCAAAGCCCGTGGTGGCCTGGATGCTCAGGCGCGGGGTAAGTTTGACATTACCGCTAAGGTTCAGCGTCTGGGTGAATTTGTTGTTCACTACCAGCTGTTTGGTCGTGCTCTGGTAAGTATAACTCTTGGAATAATTGAACGAGTAGCTCACGTTCACCGACCAGGGCGAGTTGGGGTTCATGTAGTACACGTAACCGCCCGGGATGTATTCGCCGGTAATAGGGTGATAATAAATGCGCTGATACGAATTGGCGTCTGTCTCCGCGCCATTGTTCTTGGAGCCGTCGTTGCCGTTGATGGCCCCCTTTCCGTTGAGGGAGAAAGAGGCCGACAGGGAAGCGTTGGTCAGGCGCAGCGGCACGCCGGTTGCCACCACATTGAGCTTGTTGATTTTTTTACCTTTCTCGTCGATGGCATAGGGGTCGAAATTCAGGTTGCCGCTGATATTCACCTTGTTAAAGAGGTTGGTCGATGCCGAAATACCCACGTTCTGCATGCGCAGGGAGTCTGCCAGGAAGTTGTAGCTGGTATTGATGTTGAGCTGATCCAGCAGCTTCACCTTCTTGGACCCCGTACCGGTAGTATCCCTCAAGTCGCGCACCTTGGCTTCCAGGTTATTGCCGAAGCTCAGGGACATGGTGGCGCTTTTCCCGCGTCCGGGCGGGGACACCGAGTTGTGATGTCCGGTGACGCTGTAAATGTTGTACTGGCTTTCTGCGTGGTAGGTGCCCCGCTTGTCATAATAGGCCTCCAGCGTGCGCCAGCCATTGAAGGACGTACCCTTTTCCGGACTGAAACTCAGCGACATGGACGGGGTAATCACATGGCGGATGGCCTGGATTTTCCGGTGCTTGCCAAAATTGAACATGCCATAGATACGGGTACTGGCCGATACGCTCCCGGAATACGTATGCGTGGCACCGAAGCCGTTGAATGCCGTCCCCGGATCCGAAACCATCTTCTGGGCCATCACCTGGTTGCCCTGCTTGTCCGTGACCAGGATAGGATTTCCTTTCTCGTCCAGTTCTGTCTCCAGGTATTGCCGGCCTTTATTGAACATCCAGTTCATACCATAGCTGATGCTGGGCGTAACATTGATGTACTTGAAGAGCGTAAAGTTGGGCAGGCCGATTTGGAAATTGTGCGACATGCCGTTGTTCAGCCTCTGGAGCGCCTTCACGCCCAAAGAATCTCCAAACTCCTTTTCCCGATACTGGACACCGGCCTTGTTGGTCTTGTAGACAAAGTCGCCGTCCACCATCTTATAGTCCTGTAAATCACGCATTTTAAAGCTGATACGGTTTTGCAGGGAGGTGGAATAGCCGAAGGAAATTTTTTCATAAATACGTTCCTTGCCAACACGGTTCTTCCGCTTAAACGGATAGAAACGCGTAACGTTGAACGTAACATTTGGGAGGGTGAACGAATAGCTGGAGTCACGCGAGTTCTGGTTGTGCATGGCGTTTACGCTCAGGCTGAACTTGCCATTCCAGTTATGTGAATAGGAGATGGAGGAACCCACCTGGTTTTGCTGGGCGTCCGTTACCGAACGGGCATTGTAGCGGTTGTTGGAGGGCGATGTAAAGTTCACGGATGCGCTGAACGTGGAACCCGGATGGGCCTTGGAGTCCTGCGAATGCGACCAGCGGAAACCGAAGTTCTGCGACTGGACGAAGTCCGTGCTGCCCCGCTCGCCGGTTTGGTCGTTGGAGAAGTTGAAGGCCAACGTACCGTTAAACTTGTAGTTCACTTTGTACCTGGAGTTTAACTCCACCGACCAGGAGCCCAGCGTATAGTAGCTGCCCGTGAGGGAAATGTCAAAATAGTCGCCGATGACGAAGTAAATACCCATGTCCCTGGCAAAGAATCCGCGGGCTTGCTCTTCACCAAAGGTGGGCATCAGGAGACCGGTGGCGCGCTGCGGCTTTTTGGGCACAAAACCAAAAGGAAGGCCGATAGGGATGGGGACGCCGGCCACCACCGGCCAGGCCGGACCGAACACCGTCTTCTGCGAAGGCTTGGTAATGACCTTGGCAAGACTGAGTTTCAGGTAATAATGGGGCTCCTCCAGGTCACAAACGGTGTACACGCCGTCGCGCATGTTGATAGACTTGTCCGGTTCCATCTTGATTTTCTTACCCTGCAACAAACCGTCCGCCTCCTTGGTGACCATATTGGTGATACGGGCTTTCTGGGAGTTGAAGTTGTAATACAACTCGTCCATCTTGTAGCTTTGCCCGTTCTCGGTCATTTCCGGAAGGCCTTCCATTTCTCCGGTGGTAAGGTTTTTCCGGCCTCTGGCGTATACCGTATTGGTTTTCATGTTGTATTCCAGGTAATCCGCCGTCAGTTTCATGTTCTGATAAGTGACCGTGGCGCCGCCGTAATAATAGATCATGCGTTTGCCGTCGCTGAAATCCGTGATGATGGAGTCCTTGGCGGTAGAGAAGGCCGGACGCTCCAGCGAACTCTTGCGAAGCAGGTCCACTGAGTCTGCCCGGGCGGCTTTGATGGAATCGGCCCTGTGCAGGGAATCCCGGGAGGCGATAAGACTTGAGTCCAGCACCGCGGCGAAGGAGGAATCGGCCATGGAACGGAGTGAAGAATCGCCCGTGGAACGAAGCGAGGTGTCACGCAGGGGAGTGCGGCCCGCAGCCCGCAAAGCGGTTAAACTGGAATCCGGCAGTTGCCGGAAACGGCGTGCCTGCAAATCCGGCGTACCGACGGTGAAAATAAGCACCGCCAGAACAAGATATTGCAGGAACTTCCTTGTCATTTAACCAATTATTTACTATATTTGTGCAATAAATATAAGGTACAAAAGTACGACTTATTCCACAATTTTCAAAACCCAGATCGCATGATGCCGTTCATACGTCGCTATATAACCGCTTTTTTGGCCGCACTTGTGCTTGCAATCCCCGTGCCTGCCCAAAAGAAAGGAGCCGATATTCGCCTGAAAACCGTTGTGATAGACCCGGGACACGGCGGCAAGGACTCCGGTTGCATAAGCCGGGACGGCAAAACCTACGAGAAAAACATCACGCTGGACATCGGCAAGCGCCTGGCCCAGAAAATTTCGGTCGCCTATCCGGACGTAGAAGTACGCATGACCCGTACGGAAGATGTCTTTGTAGAATTGGAAAACCGGGCGGTATTTGCCAATAAGGCGGACGCCAACCTGTTCATTTCCATCCATGTAAATTCCGTAGAAAAGGGGACCACCGCCAACGGCTATTCCATCCACTGCCTGGGGCAGTCCCAGCGCAAGGGGAATGACCTTTATTCCAAGAACCTGGACCTGGTCAAACGAGAGAATGCCGTTATCATGCTGGAAGACAATTACGAGGCCAAATACCAGGGCTTCGATCCCAACGACCCGCAGTCGTCCATCATCTTCAGCCTCATGCAAAACGCCCACCTGGGTAACAGTCTCACGTTTGCGGAAGACGTTGCCAACGCCATGGGCAGCAAGCCCATCCGCCATAGCCGCGGGGTCTCGCAAGACCCTTTCTGGGTGCTCTGGCGCACCGCCATGCCTTCTGTGCTGGTAGAAGTAGGCTTCATCACCAACCCGGAAGACCTGGCCACCATGCGCAGCCCGGAAGGCCGCGACGCCATTGCCGCCAATCTCCTGAAGGCTTTCAGTGTATTTAAGGTACGGTACGATGGTTCCTCCCAGGAGGACAGCCAGCCCACCTTGATGCCGGCCCCGGCCCAACCCGAGGAACAAGCAAAGCCCGCAGAACCGGCGCCCAAGGCGGAGCCCGAACAGCCCCAGCAGCCCGCTCCGGAACAAAAAGCGCAGCAGGAGGGGCCTCTGTACGGTGTCCAGGTGCTGGTCACATCCAAAGAGATGGATCCCAAGGATCCGTTCTTCTCGGGATACACGCCCGTCATGGTAAGGGCCGGAAGAATGTACAAGTATATTATAGGTACTTCACATTCGCTCAAAGAAGTGAAAAAGAATTATCCCAAATATCAGCAAAAATTTCCGGATAATTTCATTGTAAGGATAGA
>DEKS01000162.1:10224-21646 GCA_002354005.1 Bacteroidales bacterium UBA2716 | reverse complement strand
AGCCCCAGCGCCTCCTTCAACGCCTCCCGGCGAAAATTCAGAATAAAAATGCCGCCGAGGCCCATCTCCGTGGCTTTGAGCAGCATACTTTGCGCCGCAATGCCCAGATCGATATCCACCACCTTGTCCTCCGGCACGGTACTGCACACCACAATATAGGCCGCCGGCTCCATGCCCGGATGCGGCAGGTGCTCCTGAGGCAGGGCCGCCCCCAGCGTTACCAGCGGGTGCACCAAGGAAACCTCCGAGGCCCCAACCAAACGAAAACGCAAGGCCTGCCGATTCATTCCGGACGCCACCAGCGGCACCACCCCCACCAATTCCCGCAACTGTGCTTCCGACACTGTGCCCGAGAAGCCCCGGTAGCTCCGGTTCCGGCGAAGGAGCGTATCCAGCGACAGGTGGTTCCGCTTCACCACCTTCTTCTGCGCATGCGCCACCTCTTCCTGGCGCTTTTCCAAATAATTATCGGCCATGGCAAGCAGTTAATTCGCCAGAATCGGCATCATAGACCAGCCAGTTGGGGGCGGTAATCCAGTCCCCGAGCAGCACCAGGCGGGCCGACGAACCCACAGGCAGGTCCACCCGCGCATGATAGTGCCCGAAGATGAAGTACTGCACCGGCTCCGGGAAGGCCTCGCAAAAACGGTACAGCGGCTCCGAGGCCCCCTTGAACGTATAGGAGATATTCTTTCCCAGCCGCGAGCGGCGGCTCCAGCCATTGCCCATGCGGAAGGCCAGCCAAGGATGCAGCGAGGAGAAACACCGCTGGAAAAAGCGGTTGTGGAAGACCCAGCGCATGCATTTGTAACCCGTGCGGCCCGGTCCCAGACCGTCGCCGTGGCCCAGGCAAAAGGACTCGGCCCCAATCTTCACCACATACGGCTGCTCCAGGCGCCGCATGCCCAGCTCTTCAAAATAGTGATAGGTCCAGATGTCGTGGTTGCCCTGGAAGAAGCACACCTTTACGCCGGCATCCATAAGGGAAACCAGGGCCGACAGCACTTTCACATAGCCCTTAGGCACTACGTCGCGGTACTCGTACCAGAAGTCCCAGATATCGCCCAAAAGATACAGCGTCTCCGTTTGGGAAGGGTCGATCCCCCTCAGAAAGGCCACGAAGGCCTGCTCCCGCGCGGAAGGGTCTCCCACCTGGAGGCCCAGATGGACGTCGGAGACAAAGTATGTCAGTGCTTTAGGCATCTATGCCAGGAAGAAAATCAGGCAAGCCACCACCAGGCAGTACAGCGCGAACCACATCAGTTTGGCTTTCTTGACGATAGCGACCATCCACTTGCAGGCGAACAGGCCGCTCACGAAGGCGGCCACAAAGCCCAGGCACAGCGCCATCGGCCCTACTCCCCCGCCGAACGACTCGCTTCCCACGGCCACCTTGAGCAAGTCAAGGCTTTGCTCGCCGATGATGGGAATGAGCACCATCAGGAAAGAGAACTGAGCCATGGACTCACGCTTTACGCCGGTCAGAAGTCCCGTGGAGATGGTGCTGCCGCTGCGGGAAACGCCCGGCACCACGGCAAACGCCTGCGCCAGCCCCACCACAAAGGCCTGCCAGTAGGAAATGCCGTTCCGGGTATCCTTGGCAACCGGTACCTTGAACCGACGGCCGGCATTGTCCGACACCCACAGCAAACAGGCCGTAATGCACAGGCCCACAGCCACTTGCTTGAGGGAACCGCTGAACAGGGCATCCACCTGATCCTTGAATAGGAAGCCCACCAGGGCCACCGGAATCAGGGAAATCAGGATTTTGCACACATAGTCGGTCTCGTCGTTGTATTTGAACTTGAAAAAACCCTTCAAAAGCTGCCAGATGGTACTCCAGAACACCACGATAGTGGCCAGTACGGTGGCAAAATGCACCGTTACGGTAAAGTCCAGGAAGCCCTCTGCATCGGCCCCCAGCAGCTCTTTGAATATCATCAGATGTCCGGAACTGGACACGGGAAGAAACTCGGTAAGTCCCTGGACAATGCCCAAAAGAATAGCCTGCCACCAATCCATAAGTTAGTCTTTGAATTTACCCATAATAGCCACTACTTCCACCACGATGCCGGCAATAATGACGATGGGAGCCGCCACCAGCCTGCGGAAGTCGAACATGGCATAGTTGAACACCTGCGGGTCCGACGAACCGCCGCCGCTGAGCAGCAGGAACCCCGCCGCCAGCACCAACAGCCCCGCAATCATCAGTTTAAGTCCCTTGGCCGTTACGGCAAATTGGGAAGGATCTGCAGCCATAAAATCAATATGCATAAAGTTTATCGCGGTTGTAGCCCACCATGCGCCCCACTACTATATAAGTACTTATGACACAGATGCCCACACCGCTCACGGCCATTACTCCCATGGTAAGGAGCAAGGAGTCGAGTTGGAAAATCTGGAACAACTGGGCGAATTCGTCCCTGAGGACAAACAGCCCGCCCACCAGCAGGAGGATGGCAAACAGGGCGGCAAACAGGCCCTGCAGGGCCGCACGGCCCACAAACGGAGCCCGGATGTACCCTTTGGTGGCGCCCACCAGATGCATGGTATGGATGGTAAACCGGCGCGAGAAAACCTCCAGCCGGATGGTATTGGCAATAAGGACGAAGGAGATGAACAGCAGCAGCGCCACCAGGATGGCCAGCCCCAGCGAAATCTTTTGCAGGTTCGCATTGAGGGCATCCACCAGCGAGGTCTGGTACACCACCTCCTCCACCAGCGGAGACTCCGCCAGGATGGACTTGATGACCGCCAGGCTGTCCGACGACACATAGGCCGCCTCCAGGTTTACGTCGATGGAAATGGGAACGGGAGCGGTCTCAAACACATCCAGGAAGTCCTGTCCCAGCATGCGGGCCATCTCTTCCACGCCCTGCTCACGCGAAACGAAGTGCGTGGAGCGGACGCCGGGCAGGGCCGCCACGCGGTCCTGGTACTTTAAGGCTTCCTCTTCGTTGACCTGTTCCTTGAGCAGCACGGACACCTGCATGTTTTCCTTGAAATAGTCGCTCACGGCACGCGCATTCACCAGCATAAGGGTTCCTACGCCCACCAGGAGCAGCACCAGCGAGAGGCTGATGACGGTAGAAATCCAGGCACTGACGATGCGCCCACGAATGGCCATATTGCGTTTGGGAGATGACATAGCACACCTAATTTCGCCCCAAAGTTAGCCAAACCGCCGAAAAACTCAAAAAAAATTCGTAACTTTGTTTGCTAAAATAGATTAACATGGAAGATTCCGCAAAGAAGATTCTGTTTGTAAACGCAGAAATGTTTCCTTACCTTCCGGAAACCCGGATTGCCAACGTGTGCCGTGAACTCCCCCAGGGAATTCAGGAGCGACGCAAGGAAATCCGTGCCTTCATGCCCCGCTACGGCTGCATCAACGAGCGGAAAAATCAACTGCACGAAGTCATTCGCCTGTCGGGCATGAACATTATCATCGGCGATGTAGACCGTCCCCTCGTTATCAAGGTGGCCTCCATCTCCAGCGCCCGCATCCAGGTATACTTTATCGACAATGAGGATTATTTCCGTCGCAAGCAAATTTACCACGACGAAAAAGGCCGGTTCTTTGCCGATAACGGCGAGCGTGCCATATTCTTTGCCCGTGGCGTGCTGGAAACGGTCAAAAAACTCCGCTGGGCACCGGACATCGTCCACTGCTCCGGCTGGATTTCCCACGTGCTGCCGCTGTACCTGAAGAAGGCCTACAAAGACGACCCCATCTTCACCAACGCCAAGGTGGTGCTTTCGCTCTTCGAGGACACGCCGGCGCAAACCCTCTCCCCCGGGTTTGCCCAAACCCTGCAGTTTGGCGGCGCCAAGGCGGCGGACATCTCCTTGCCGGAACCTTCCACAGGCATAGATCTTGCTAAACTTGCCGTGCAGTATTCCGACGGCATCATTCTGGGCAGCCCGGATGTAGACAAAAGCCTGGTGGAATACAGCAAACAGAGCGGCCTGCCGCTCCTGGACTACAATCAGGATAGCTTTGCGGACGGCTCCTACATGGACGCCTACAACGCCTTTTACGACAACCTTTTGAAATGAAGAAAATCCTAGCACTGTGTCTGGCCGCAGCCCTCGTTCTCCCCGGCTGCGTAAAAGTGGACAACAGCCTCGGGGAATCCCTGGTGGATAAAAGCCTTTTGCTCAACACCTATACGGTAGATTTCCCCATCTCGGAAATTGCCATGAAACCCTCCAGCGACCTGTCGGCCTACTCGGACACCCACCTGACCATTGGCGCCCTCAGGGACGAAACGTTTGGCCTCACTACGCGTGACGCCGCGTTCACGCTCGTCCCCGCGCCGGACCAGATGGACCTGGGAGAGAATCCCGTCGCCGTCAGTTTCAACCTCTTTTTTACCTCTGACACCATCTCGGTAGAGAACGATTCCCAGGAGCGCATCCTGCAGAACATCTACGTGTATGAGCTGCTGGAAAAGCTCCCCAGCTCCAGTCGGCCCACCGGTACGGAGATCCCGCACAGTGTGCACACCGTCACGGCCGGCATCCCCACCTACAACGGAACCGGCGCCCTGGACATCAATTTCACCCGGGAATTCGCCCAGAAGTATGTAGACGCCATTAAAAGTTTGGGCGATACCCTGATAGACCGCGAGAAGAATATCAGCAAGTACGACGATTACGTTGAAAAGCTGCCCGGCATCTACATGGAAACCGACGATCCCGTGGGCATGGGCGGACGCATCAACCTCTTTGATTTCTCCTGCCTGTCGGTGGTGAGCGGCTATTACCAGCGCAACGAAAACATTGCCATCCTCACGGTAAACAGCACCTGGGACGGAGAACGGAAAGACTCTTCCTTCTTCTTTGTCCCCGGAGAGACGGAATTTGTGGACGAAGCCGCCTACATTGAAAAAAATACCAAATTCTCTCAATATTCCTTTAATACGTGCACGCACGAGACCGCGGCCCGGCCGGCCGGAAGCACCCTTCTGGTAGAAGGCGGCGGCGGGCTCAAGCCGGTGATATCGGCCCTGGAGCTCCAACGCAAAACCCGCCAGGCCATCCAGGACAAGGGCGGAGACCCGGACAAGGCCTCCATCATCAGCGCCAGCATTATCCTGCCGTTCGACATGCCGGAAAACTACCGCGACATGGAGGTGTACCCCAGCATGCTCAGCCCCACCGTTCGCACCATGATTACCCGGGAAGATGAACTGGTCCCCACCTTCGCCGGCCTCACAGATGCCAGCGTAAGCTCGGAAGACCAAGGCAATATTGACCGTTCCAACCTCATGTACTCCCCGGACATCACCTACCACATGCAGGAAATCCTGCACCCGGGAAAAGGCGACTCAGATCTCAAGCAGGAGGATATCGAGAACGGCAAGGCAGACATTTGGCTGCTCACCCTCCACACGGAGCAGGTAGAGAACGCCTCCGGACAAACCGCAGAGCAAAGCGCATACTACCAAAACCTCATGTATGCCAGTTACTACAACAGCCTGTATGGCGGCGGCTATGGCCGTGGCGGATACGGCAACAACTACAGCAACTATTACAGCTACATGATGATGGCCCAGATGATGGCTGCCCAGAACCAGACCACCTATACCACCACCACGGAACTGGACAAAGACCGCTTCTACAAGGCCATCCTCAACGGGCCGCTCACCCTGAGCGACAACGGTGGGCCCCGCTTCCGGCTGGTCTTCGCCATTCCTAAGGAATAAAAAAATTCCCGGGCCTTTACAGCTCGGGAATTTTTATAAATGATGGCTCGCTATTAGGCGCCGATTTTCTCGGCTACCTTGGCGATGGCATCACCGACAGTGGCGATACCGCTGGTTTCCTCATCGGGGATTTTGATGTCGAACACGCGCTCGAATTCCATGAGGAGTTCTACGGTGTCCAGAGAATCGGCACCGAGGTCATTGGTGAAGCTGGCAGATTCGGTTACTGCGCTTTCCTCGACACCAAGCTTGTCAACGATGATATCTTTGACCTGCTTTACGATTTCTTCCTTTGTCATAACGATTAGGTTTTAAGTTTATATTTTACGTTTTTACTTCGTTCAGCCGAAAATACATGCAAATATAGTAATTTTTTTTTACTTCGGAAACCGGCCCGTTTATTTATGCTCAGATTGGCTCAATCGGTACCATACACGAAGCCCGTTGAGCGAGTTCACCAGATAGAAGCAATACTTGATGAACATGACCACCGTATAGCTGGAAGCGGCGCTGGAAAGCATGGTACTTCCCCACAGAACGATGGAGGCGATATTCACCAGAATCCACAGGTGCCACTGTTCGTAGAAGGCCAGCGACATGAGGATTTGGCCGGCGATGTTGAAGGTGGTACGGGCGGCATCGGCAAAAACCTGCGTACGGTTAATCTGGTCCGGCGCCACCGTGTACAGTTTAATGGCGATGAGGATGCCGTATACGGCGGCAAGACCGGCCACTACGGAGCCAAACACCATCCAGCGCTGTTTGGCGGTGAGCCGCCGGGCCGTCACTTCCTTGTCCTTGGTGGCCCCGCGCTTCCGCCATTGCCAAATGCCGATGATTTGCATGGGGAGGAGGTAGAACAGGTGCATGGAGAAGTCGCCCCAGATACCGTTGTCGGCGTCCACTACAAGGCAGCAGGCAATGTCCAGCAGGCCAAAGAGGAAGGTCCAGATGATGCCGTTGGCGCTCAGTACGGACGACGCCACCCCCATCACCGAGCCCAGCGCCGCCACAAGGATGAGCAGTGTCCGGGCCTCCGGCTCCTGCAGCTTAAAAACAGTGGTAATGCCGATGGTCACCACCATCAGCCCCATCAGGATGCCACTGAACCACTTATTAAAAGTCTTTTCTGTCATACCGAGCGAAGCGAGTGTATCTCATTCATTTAAATAGTCATGGATTCGCATGGCGAGCTCCGCTCCCACCAGGGCGCTGAGCTCCTCCAGCGGGGCGGCGGCAATGCGGGCCACCGAGCCGTAATGCATCAGGAGGCGCTGCTCCGTCTTTTCCCCAACGCCTTTAATCTCCCGGAGGGCACTCTGAATGGCTGCCTTGGAGCGCAGGTCCCGGTGGAAGGTAATGCCAAAGCGGTGGGCCTCGTCACGGATGCGCTGCAGCACCTTCAGGGCCTGGGAATTCCGGTCGATAAAGAGCGGATACGGATCCCCCACCCGTATCACCAGTTCCATTCGTTCCGCCAGGCCGATCACCGTCACGCGGTCCAGGAGCCCGAGCTCCGCAAGCGCCTCGTGCGCATAGCCCAGCTGGCCTTTGCCGCCATCGATCACGATCAGCTGGGGAATATCGTCCGGAGCCTCCGTCAGCATGCGCGAATAGCGCCGGTTCACCACCTCCTTCATGGAGGCAAAGTCATTGGCGCCAATCACCGTCTTAATCTTAAAGCGCCTGTAATCCTTCTTGCACGGCTCTGCGTCGCGGAACACCACGCAGGCCGCTACGGGGTTCGTACCCTGAATGTTGGAGTTGTCGAAGCACTCCATGTGGCGCGGAAGTTCTTTCATGCCAATGGCCTTGCGAAGGTCCTCCATCACGGCCATGCGCCAGGCATCCGGGTCCGTGTGCTCCCGCTGCTTGATGCTGTTGAAATGGAATTCCTTGGCGTTCTTGGCGCTGAGCTCCAGGAGGGCTAACTTATCGCCCCGCTGGGGAATCTTGAACTCCACGCCGGGAAGCTCCACGTCCGGAAGGAACGGGACGATGACCTCTTTGGACAGCGCCCCGAACTTGTCTTCCACCTCGCCGATGAACGTAGACAGCATGGCGGCCTGCTCCTCTTCAATCTGACTGCGGAAGCCCAGGTTCAGGCTCTGGACGATGGCTCCGCCGCGGATGCGGAGGAAGTTGCCGAAGGCCTCGCCGCCGTCAAAGACCATGGAGAATACATCGGCATCGGTATCCGCCGCCTGCGTGATGATGCTCTTGGAGTAGTGCTTCTCCAGGGTGCGGAGCTTGTCCTTGTACACCTGCGCCTGCTCAAAGTCCAGCTTCTCGGCGGCCTGGGCCATCAGGGCTTTGTAGTGCCGCAGCACTTCCCCGCCCCGGCCGCTCAGGATATGAACAATCTCGTCAATGTCCCGCTGGTACTCATCCCGCGAGATTTTTCCCACGCAAGGGGCTTTGCACTTGCCGATATGGAACTTCAGGCAGGGGCGGAATTTGCCCCGGAGGATGGCGTCGGAGGTAATTTTGAGGTTACAGGTGCGGAGGGCATAGACTTCGTCAAAGAAGTCCACCATGTTCCGCGCATGCATCACGCTGCTGTACGGGCCAAAGTAGCGGTTCCCCTTGCCTTTCTCGATGCGGCGGGTGATGAACACCCGGGGGAAATCGTCACCGGTAATGCAAATCCAGGGGTAGGTTTTGGAATCCTTGAGGAGGATGTTGTACTTGGGCTTGTACTGCTTGATGAGGTTGTTTTCCAGCAGGAGGGCATCGGCCTCGGAATCTACCACCGAGAACTGGGCGTCTGCAATTTTGCTCACCAGGATGCGCGTCTTGGTGTTCAGACGCTCCGGGGGTACAAAATACTGTGCCACCCGCTTGTGGAGGTCCTTGGCCTTGCCCACATAAATAACCTTTCCCTCGGCGTCATAGTATCTATACACGCCGGGGGAATGGGGGAATAGGGCTATTTTTTCTCGAACGGTCACTTAGTCGTTCAGGGCCTCTGCTACAGCCTCGCGAATGTCGTCACCGCGCAGGCCGCGCTTGAGGATGGTGCCGTCCGGGCCGAAGAAAATGATGTGGGGAATGCCCTGGATGCCGTAAAGGTCCGTGGGAATGTGCTGGGCGTTGATGATCTGGTTCCAGACGATGTTTTCTTCCTCAGCGGCTTTCTTGGTATCTTCCGGCTTGTCCCATACGGCTACGGAGAGCATGTCGAATTTGTCGCCGTGGAACTCATCGTAAACAGCGCGCAGGTTGGGCATTTCGCCGCGGCAGGGGCCGCACCAGGAGGCCCAGAAGTCCACCAGCACGTATTTGCCCTTGCCAATGAAGTCCGAGAACTTTACACCGTCCACTTCAAAGTCCGTGAACTTCTGGCCCTCGGCCGTGGCCTTCTGCGCTTTCAGCGCCACTTTGAGGCCGTTTACAAAGGCGGAATCCTGGCCATGGACGGGCGCGGTAAGCTTGTCCACATATTCGGAGAGTTCATCGTCGTCCATCAGGCCATACAGGTTCTTGAGGGCGGCAACGCCCACCTCGTTGTCCAGATTGGCCTTGAGGGCCTTGAGGTTATAGTCCTCTACCACGTCAATAATGGAGTCTGTATAGGCCTCAATGGCATCTTCGTCGCCGTCCAGCGCCACCAGGCGGGTACGGTACTGCTCCATCAGGGTGTCGTTCCACTCGTTAAGTTCTGCGAGTTTTTCCTCTACGGATTTGCTCTTGCAGCCCACCATGCACACCAGGATGGCGGCTGCCACAAAAAGTACGTTCTTTTTCATATCCAATTCTTTTTCAACTTGCAAAGATACACAAAAATCCAGTGACAAAAAAGAGGGGATGGCCTTTCGGTCACCCCCTCTCGAAATCGGTTTTTCGGGCTTAGCGACGTTCGCCGCCACGGCCACCTTCACGGCGACCACCGCGGCCACCACGACGCTCACCGCGCTCCCCACGACCGCCCTCGCGGCGACCGGCACCTGCGGCAGCAGCATTGCTGGATGCGAAGCCGGCGTTCGGGGAAAGATCCTGCTTGCCATACTTCTCACCGTTGCAGATCCACACCTTGATACCCATGGTACCCATCTGGGTGTTGGCCACTGCGAGTGCGTAGTCGATGTCTGCGCGGAAGGTGTGCAGCGGGGTGCGGCCTTCCTTGAACATCTCACTGCGGGCGATTTCCGCACCGCCTACACGACCGCTGATCTGCACCTTGATGCCTTCTGCACCCACGCGCATGGCGGTGGCGATGGCCATCTTGATGGCGCGACGATAGCTCACGCGGCCCTCGATCTGACGGGCGATGCTGTCTGCCACGATGGTGGCATCCACCTCCGGACGCTTTACCTCGAAGATGTTGATCTGAACATCCTTCTTGGTAACCTTCTTGAGCTCTTCCTTGAGTTTGTCCACCTCCTGGCCACCTTTACCGATGATCACACCCGGACGGGCGGCATGGATGGTGACAGTGATGAGCTTAAGGGTGCGCTCAATGATGATGCGGGAGAGGCTGGCTTTTGCCAGACGGCTGCCCAGGTATTTGCGAATCTCGTAGTCTTCGGCGATTTTCTCGGCGTAGTTGCCGCCTACCCAGTTGGAGTCCCAACCACGGGTGATACCGATACGGTTGCTGATAGGATTAGTTTTCTGACCCATAGTTTATTCCTCCACTGCTTTTTTTACGTCCAGTACGATGGTAACGTGGTTGGAACGCTTGCGGATGCGACCGGCACGGCCCTGCGGGCACGGGCGGATGCGCTTGAGGGTGCGACCCTCGTCCACCATGATGGTTTTTACAATCACGTTGCCGCTTTCCAGTTCCTTGGTCTGCTCCGGGTTCTTGGCTTCCCAGTTGGCGATAGCGCTCTTGAGGAGTTTCTCCAGACGCACGGAAGCGTCACGCTTGGAATAGTGGAGAAGATCCAGGGCATGGTTTACCTCAACGCCACGGATGGTGTCGCAAACGAGGCGCATCTTCCGGGGAGAAGTGGGGACATCGTTAAGTTTAGCGATAGCGGTCTGCTTCTTGGTCTCTTTCAGGCGCTCGGCCATCAGTCTTTTTCTTTTTCCCATAATGCTTTTCCTTTAAACATTATTTCTTATTGTTGCCTGCGTGGCCGCGGAAAGTGCGGGTGGGAGCAAATTCGCCCAGCTTGTGACCAACCATGTTCTCCGTAACATATACCGGAATGAACTTGTTGCCGTTGTGCACGGCGATGGTGTGGCCCACGAAGTCAGGGGAAATCATGCTGGCGCGGGACCAAGTCTTGACAACCTCTTTCTTTTTGCTGCCGTCATTCATAGCGAGAATACGGTTCTCCAGTGCTTCCTGAATGTACGGTCCTTTTTTAAGTGAACGACTCATAATCTGTTAGTTTATTCCGTTATTTCTTACGTCTTTCAATGATGAACTTGTTGGACACAGCCTTCGGGTTGCGGGTCTTGTAGCCCTTTGCAGGCAGACCCTTACGGGAACGCGGATGTCCACCGGAAGCACGGCCTTCACCACCACCCATCGGGTGATCGTGCGGGTTCATGACAACACCACGGTTGTGCGGGCGGCGACCCTGATGACGGGTGCGGCCGGCCTTACCGTCGGATTCCAGATTATGGTCCGGGTTGGAAACGGTGCCCACAGTTGCGCGGCAGGTAACGGGAACCATGCGGGTCTCGCCCGAGGGCAGACGGAGGATGGCGTAGTTGCCTTCACGGGCGGCGAGCTGGGCGTACGTACCGGCGGAACG
>DEKS01000162.1:3949-10214 GCA_002354005.1 Bacteroidales bacterium UBA2716 | reverse complement strand
GCCATAGCGGCACCCTGACCGGGACGGAGCTCGATAGCGTGAACAAGCGTACCAACAGGAATGTTAGCAAGCGGGAGGCAGTTACCCATATCCGGGGAGGCCTGAGGGCCGCTCTCCACCACCTGACCGACCTGGAGGCCGTTGGGGGCGATGATGTAGCTCTTCATGCCATCCTCATACTGGATGAGGGCGATGCGGGCGCTGCGGTTGGGATCGTACTCGATGGTGAGCACGGTTGCTTTGAATTCGTCGCGGTTGCGGACGAAGTCTACCAGGCGGTACATTCTCTTGTGACCGCCGCCACGGTAACGCACGGTCATCTGACCGGTGTTGTTGCGTCCGCCCGTGGACTTAAGGGGAGCAAGGAGCTTCTTGTAAGGCTTCTTCGCGGTGATCTCGTCGAAGGAGCTGATAGCCTTGTTGCGCTGGCCGGGAGTTACCGGCTTGTACTTTTTGATTGCCATAGTTTATTCTCCTTCTTAGATGTTAGCGTAGAAATCAATCTTGTCTTCACCTGCAAGCGTGACATAGGCCTTCTTGAAGTGATTCATTCTGCCGCGGAGGAGGCCGGCCTTGGTGTAGCGCTGCTTGCGCTTGCCATGGTAGTTCAGGGTGTTCACGTCTGCGACGGAAACGCCGTACATCTGCTCAACGGCAGCCTTGATCTGAAGTTTATTGGCCTTGCGGTCCACGATGAAACCGTAACGGTTGAGCTTTTCGCCCTCAGCCGTCATTTTCTCGGTTACGATTGGCTTAATTAAAATACCCATTTTTCTTCTCTCCTTTACTTAACTCTTGCTGCGAGGATATCCTGCACGCCGTCTACAAGCACCAGGGAGTGGGCATTCATGATAGCGTAGGTATTGATCTCGTCAACGGTGATAACCTGCACGGAAGGCAGATTGCGGGATGACAGGAAAATATTGTTGGAGTTCTCCGGAAGCACAACCAGGACATTGCGGTCACCGGCTTTGATAGCGGACAGGATGTTCTTGAACTCCTTGGTCTTGGGAGCGTCCATGGCGAAAGGTTCCACCAGAACGATTTTGTTCTCCTGGGCCTTGTAAGAAAGGGCGCTCACGCGGGCGAGCTGCTTGACTTTCTTGTTGAGCTTGAAGCGATAGTCGCGCGGCTTGGGGCCGAACACGTTGCCACCACCTACAAAAATACCAGCCTTCAGGGAGCCGTGACGAGCACCGCCGCCGCCCTTCTGACGACCGAGTTTCTTGGTGGAATAGGCGACCTCGCTGCGGTCCTTGGTGCGGGCAGTGCCCTGACGCTGAGCGGCGAGATATTGGAGGACATCCAGGTAGATGACGTGGTCGTTGGGCTGTACGCCGAACACTTTCTCGTCAAGAACCACTTTCTTTCCGGACTGAGTGCCGTCAATCTTCAAAACATTCAATTCCATAATTAGTCCTCCAGGATTAAGTAAGAACCTTTGGCTCCGGGTACGGAACCCTTTACGATAACGAGATTGTTCTCAGGGATGACTTTGAGGACCTCGAGGTTGAACACTTTCACACGCTCGTTGCCCATGTGACCTGCCATGCGCATTCCCGGGAAAACGCGGGAAGGCCAGGAGGATGCACCCATGGAACCAGGGTGACGGAGACGGTTGTGCTGACCATGGGTCACACCACCTACACCGGCGAATCCGTGACGCTTTACAACGCCCTGGAAACCCTTACCTTTAGAAGTACCCACCACATCGATGAACTTGACATCCTCGGTGAAGATGTCGGCCACGGTGATGGTGTCACCCAGCTTGAGCTCTCCGGCGAAGTCTGCGGGGAATTCCACGAGCTTCTTTTTGGGAGTAGTTCCAGCCTTTTCAAAATGGCCCTTCAGGGCCGCGCTGGTGCGTTTTTCTTTCTTTTCGTCATAGGCAAGCTGCACGGCGGCGTAACCGTCGGTTTCCACGGTGCGAACCTGCGTGACAACACACGGACCAGCCTCAATGACGGTGCACGGGATATTCTTCCCGTCGGCACCGAAGACGGAAATCATTCCGACTTTCTTTCCAATTAAACCAGGCATTGGTGTTTGTTAATTAATTGTTACTTAATAATTTAGCCCGCAATTGGAGGCCCAAAGGCACAATTGCGGACCGCAAAGATACGGATAATATTTTGATTTACCAAAAGTTATCAACAGGTTTTTTCACAACCTATCGATATCCGCCCAACCAAATCTCGCGGGATAGAGCCACGCGCGGGAGGTGCGCTCCATGACGCCGTAGTCCAGGGAAACCTTGGGGCATTCCACGTAGGCCTGCTCCACAAAAACAGGGTCTCCGATGCGGGTTTCCCAGCCCTTGAACATTTCCGTGACTTCCGGAATGTATTTTTCCATTTCCGAGACGATGGTAGCCGCCTTCCAGACAAAGATACCGCTGTTCCAGAAGAACTCGCCGGTGCGCACAAATACGTCGGCCAGCTCCGGCGAAGGCTTCTCCGTGAAGGTTTTCACCTGCAGCGGCCCGGCCATCAGGTGGGCGTTGCGGCCCTCACGCACCTGGATGTAGCCAAAGTTCACATCCGGCGTTTTGGGGACAATCCCGAGGGTCATCAGGACGTCGTTTTCCTCTACATAATTAAAGGCTTCCCCCAGCGTGTGGGCAAAGAGGCTCTCGTCGCGAATCACCAGGTCCCACGGAGTGGCCACGATGACGGCCTCCGGGTTCCGGGAAAGAAGGGTATAGGCGGCATAGGCCATGCAGGGTGCGGTCTTGCGGGCCATGGGCTCCTGCAGCAGATTCTCCGGCAGCAGCTCCGGAAGCACCTTCCGGGCCTCGCCGGCAAATCGGGCGGGGGTTACCACCAGGATGTGGTCCTGAGGGACCACCTTGAGAAAACGGTCGAAGGTGATGCGGAGCTGATAAGGCGACCCGTTACCATCGGCCATGATAACGCAATATCGGTTGTTGGTATTCATTTAGTGTGTGGTTAGTCTATAAAAACATGGGGATCCAGGCCTGCGGGAAATACCGCACCACGGACGTTTGGCCGTCGAACAGCACGGTAACAACGTCAAAATAGACCTCTTTCCCGGCCATGTGCTTTTTATGAAGGTATTGGGAGGCCGCCGCGGTGATGCGCTTTTGCTTGACCACGTTCACCTGGTCCAGCACCGTGGACGTGACCGGCGCCGTGCGGGCCTTTACCTCCACAAAATGCAGCCCGTCCGGGCCTTCGGAAACAATGTCCAGTTCCAGGTGACCGCTGTGCCAGTTGCGGTCCAGGATTTGATGCCCGCGCGTCTGTAAAAAATCGCAGGCCAGCTGTTCTCCCGTCTCCCCTATCTTACTCGTCCTTAGAACATTCATTGGTATTAGGTTTTAGTCAAATTTCACAACAGTTACGCCGGAACCGCCAAACTGGACGTGTTCATCTGCGACGGACTGTACGCCGGGCACGGTGCGCACGTACTTCTGGATTTCCTCACGCAGCGCGCCTGTTCCTTTCCCATGCAAAATTCGCACCGAAGGAACGCCCAGCATGATGGCATCGTCAATATATCGCATAACAATGTCGATGGCGTCCGCCACACGCTCCCCACGGACGTCCAGTTCCAGCTTGAAGGAAGCCTTGCGCTCGCTGATGGCGTTGTCAAATACCTGGCGCGGGCGCTCCGCCGGAGCTTTCACCACGGCCTTGTACTCGTTTGCCGTAATGCGTTCTACGCGGTCCAGCGGCAACTTAGTGGTAATGTTGCCCACAATCACGCTCACCGCCTTGGTGCTCACGGTGGCTACCTCGCCCACCATGCCGTTGTCCTTGATGCGCACCTTCTCCCCCACCTTCAGCGGGGCGCTGCGGAAGGCGGCCATCTTGCGGTCCTGGGCCTCCGCCTGCTCCAGCTGCTGCAGCGTCTCTCCGTCGGCACGCCGCTTTTTGCGCACTTTCTCGCGCTCCTTGCGCTCCTTGACGGTCTGCAGTTTCTGGTCTATATACGTGTCCCGTTTGTTCCGGCTGTCCACCAGCGCGCCCAGGAAGCCTTGCAACTCTGCGCGGGCCCCTTGCGTTTCCTCCTTCCGGGCCTGCGACTCCTTGATGGTGCGGATGGTGTTCTCCACCTGCTTGTTGGCCCCGCGGATAATCTTTTCCGCTTCTTCGCGGGCCTCTTCGAGGATGCGGCGGCGCATCTCCTTAATGTCTTCCAGCTCTTTCTCGTAGCGGTCTGTCAGGCCCTCCAGCGTTTTGTCCGTAGCGCGAATCTTGGTGAGTTTCTCGTCCAGGGCGCGGCGGCTGCGGGCAATTTTTCGGAGGTTCCGTTCAATGCCCACGAACTGTTCGCCGGCGCGCACCTCCGCATCGTGCACAATGGCCTCCGGCAGGCCCATCTTCCGGGCCAGCTCAAAGGCGAACGAAGAGCCCGGCAGCCCTACTTCCAGCTGGAAGAGCGGCGCAACGGTAGCGGCGTCGAACTGCATGGCGCCGTTCACCACGCCCGTCTGGGCCGATGAGGCATATAATTTAAGGTTGGTGTAATGCGTTGTGATGACCCCGTACGCCCCGCGGCTGTCCAGCTCATGCAGGATGGCTTCCGCAATGGCGCCGCCGGCAGCGGGTTCCGTCCCGGAGCCAAACTCGTCGATGAGAACCAGCGTGCGACTATCGGCCACGGCGAGCATGGCGTTCATATCGGCAAGGAAGCTACTGTAGGTGGAAAGGTCGTTTTCCAGGGATTGGTCATCCCCGATAGAGACCATAATGCGGTCGAACACAGGCAGTTCCGAGCTTTCCGACGTAGGGATGAGCATGCCCCACTGGAACATGTACTGCAGCAGGCCCACGGTTTTGAGGCAGACGCTCTTGCCGCCGGCGTTGGGGCCGGAAATGAGGAGGATGCGTTTTTCCGGGGTGAGCTCCACGGTGAGTGGGACAATGGCTTTTTTCTCTTTCCGCAGGCTCTTTTCCAGCAGCGGGTGCCGGGCCTTGCGAAGGTTCAGCCGGCCGTCTTCCGACACCACCGGCATGCCGGCAATGTAGTCCAGGGCCACATAGGCCTTGGCCATGTTGAAGTCCAGCTCCCCCACAAACGTGGCACCGGCAATGAGCTCCGGAACAAACGGGCGCAGGAATTCGGCAAATTCGTAAAGAATTTTGGCAATTTCGCGCGTCTGGGCAAAATGCAGCTCCGCAATTTCGTTTTGCAGCGCCACAATCTCTGCCGGCTCCATGAAGGTGGTTTTTCCGGTGGCGCTTTCATCGTACACAAAGCCCTGGAAGGCCCTTTTCTTGGCCGATGTCACCGGAATGAGCATTTTGCCGTCGCGGATGGCGACGGAAGCCTCGGCGTCGGCGAGGCCCGCCTGCTGCGCCTCCCGCAGGATCGCGTTCATCCGCTTGGACATGTTGAGTTCCTTGTCCTTGATGCTGCGCCGGATTTTGTACAGTTCGTCCGAGGCGGTATCCTTGATGTCCCCGTGGCGATCCAGGATGGCGTCGATGCGGCGCATCACCTCCACGGGGGCCTGTATGCCCGCCGCCAGGTGCTGCAAATTGGGGTAGATGCCCTCCTTCACCGTATGGAAAAAGTGGAGCGCCTTGCGGAGCGTGTCCAGCAGGGTGCGCAGCTTGCCAAGGGACAGCAGGTCTATAGAGGCACTTTTGCCGATGGGCTCCAGGAAGGCGATGGCGTCTATGTAGCCAGCCGTGGGGAAACTGTCCTCGAACATGAGGATAAGGCGCATTTCGTCGGCAAGCAGGTGCCGGCGGTGAATCTGAGCCGCATCCGTGCAGAACTCTTCCTCCGCCACGCGGGCGGCGGCATATTCCGTCGAGCAGCGCGCCTCAATGGCGGCCCGTACTTTGTCGAATCCCAGTTTGGCTTCTACTCTTGCATCCATCTATTCCTCCTCGTTCATCACGCTGTTCAGCAGCTCCCTGAGCTCCTTCATGCTGGCTACCGTATGGATTTCTCCGCCCCGGACAAAACTTACATCGCCGGTTTCCTCGGACACCACCAGAATGTCCGCATCCGTGTCTTCGCTAAGGCCGATGGCCGCGCGGTGCCGCATGCCGTAATGGGCGGGAATGTCCGTCCGGTTGGTCATGGGCAGCTGGCAGCGGGCGGCGGCAATGTGGTCTCCCACAATAATCATGGCACCGTCGTGCAGCGGGGAATTCTTGAAAAAGATGTTCATGATGAGCCGCCGGTTGATATCGGCCTCAAAGCGGTCGCCGGTGTTCATGTACTCTTCCATGGAGCTTTTGTGCTGCAGGACAATGAGGGCGCCGGTTTTCTCGGCCGACATGGC
>DEKS01000162.1:0-3866 GCA_002354005.1 Bacteroidales bacterium UBA2716 | reverse complement strand
CGGTTGAAGATTTGGCCGCTGCGGCGGGCGATGCCGGAACGCACGGCCAGGCGGTTGAGCGCATGGCGGATTTCCGGCTGGAACAGGATGATGACGGCCAGGATACCCACATCCAGGAGGGCATTCATCAGGACGGTCATCATGCGCATGTTCAGGGCGCTCACCACGGCCTGGACCACCAGCATGATGACCAGCACCAGCACAATATTGAGTACGGTGGAGTCCCCCTTGATGCTACGGATGAGCAAAAAGATGATAATGGCCACCATGGCGATGTCCAGGACATCGGCCCAGCCAAAACTGAGAAAACTCCATATGCCGGTAGCTTGCAGTAACATAGTTTACAAAGATACGAATAAATCTTGTATCTCAGCGTAAAATGTCGTTCAGGATACTGCTGGCGGCGTCGCGGGCGCCCTCACCGGGACCCTGGATCACCAGCGGATAAGGGTGGAAGGCGCTCCGGACGATGATGGCGTTTTCCGTGCCGCGGAGGTGGTAGGCCGGGTGCACGGGCGCCACGTTCCGGATGCCGATACCCGCCTGATAGCCCGCCGGCGTTTTTTCCAGCCAGGCCACAAAGCGGCGGCGGAAGCCCTGGCTGGCTGCCGCGTTCTCCTGACGGGCCAGCTCCGGCTCGCTCTCCTCCAGGGCGGCGTAAAAATCGTCCAGGCTGCCTTTGAAGCGCTCCAGCGGGACGATGGGCGTAATGCGCACGTCCTTTTCTTCCAGCTGGGCGCCGGCTTCGCGAGCCAGGATAAGGAGCTTGCGGAGGGCGTCCTTGCCGCTGAGGTCCATGCGCGGGTCTTTTTCCGTGAGGCCGGCGGCCTGCGCCTTGCGAACCAGCGAGGCAAAGCTCTCGCCGCCGGGACGGTAATCGCCCAGAATCTGGTTCAGCGTGCAGGAGACCACTGCCTCGATGGAGAGAATCTCGTCGCAGCTGTTGGTGCCGCGGGTGATGGATTCCAGCATGGGCAAGGCCGCGCCCACCGTGGTTTCGTAGCGGAGCGGCACGCCGTTTTCGCGCGCGGCGGCCTGGATGGCGGCATAGTCCGCATAAGGGATAGCAAAGGAACGGCGATTGCTGGAGATAATGCCAATCCCGGCCTCCAGCAACGCTATATAGCGTTTGTAAAGGGTTTCGCTGTTGGTAACATCCACAAAGAGCGCACCTTGGGTGGCCTGGCTCAGGATGGCGTCAATATAGTCTCCTTCGCGGTCCGGCTGCGGATGGCCGCCGGCGTCCAGGCCGAATTTCCGGCTATTGGCCCGGCCCACAATCCGCAGCACCTTCCCGGTGCGTTCCTTCACGGTTTCCGCTGTCTGGTCGATCAGGGCGATAAGGGCCCTTGCCACGGCGCCGTCGCCGGCGATGAAGAGGTTGATCTCCTTCACCGGCAGTTCCTGGAAGAACGCCCGGTGGAGGGCCCGGAGCGCCTTGTCCAGCACGCCCGGCCGCACCACAATGTCCAGGCCGCCGCCTTGGGCCGATATGCTCTTGGCGGCAATGCCCGCCTCCGTGAGAGCCTTGAAGGCGCGGTCGGCGTCTGCCCCGTCATGGCTGACCTGATCGGCCATCTCCTGAGCGCCCACCAGGCGGATATTCCCGCCGTCGGAGGCCACGCCAATCCAACGGGAGGGGTCTTTTTCCGCGCCAATCACGGTGTACTTCCCTTCCGAGGCAAAGGTATTGCGGATTTCGATGTCTATCCCGGCGGCCATGGCCGGGGCTACCGTGGGAGCATACAGCACCTTGGCACCGTGCGAGGCCATATCCAGTGCGGCCGCATACGACATCCGCGGGATGGTGCGGGCGGCGCTCACCTCCTTGGGGTTGGCCGTCATGATGCCGGGGACATCGGTCCAAATCTGGAGCTTGTCTGCCTGCAGGGCGGCCGCGTACAGGGCAGCGGTGTAGTCGGACCCGCCGCGGCCCAGGGTGCTAATTTTGCCGTTTTTGTCCCGGCAGATGAAGCCCGGGGCCACGTAAATATCGGCCTGGGTGGTGTCGATAGCCGTTTTTATCTTGCTGTAGGTAAGGGGTTCATCGTCCTTGACTACCAGCTCGCGGGAGTCCAGCCAGGCGGTGTTCTTGCCTTCCGTCCGAAGTTTGGCGGCCAGGATGGTGGTGGAAAGGAGCTCACCGTAAGTGACTTGTTCCGCTTTGGGGGCGTTTCTGAGCGCTGTGAAGAGGGCATCCACCCGCTGCTGGATTTGACAGCGTTCTTCACCGGTGAACAGGCGCGTGACCATGTCCCGGTGGCGTGTTTCCATGGCGGCGATGCTCTCATCGTCCCCTTTCAGGAAGGCATCTGTGCAGCCGCTGATGGCACTGGAGATGAGCACCACCCTGCCCTGTTCTTTTTCCACAATATCCAGCACGCGCGACAGGTTGGTCGCGGAGGCCACGGACGAGCCGCCAAATTTGAGAACGCTAATCATCATTACAGGAGTTCGCTGAATTCGTGCACCCCTTGCAGGGTTTCGGTTTTGAGGGCGGCCACCACGGCGCCTTTGGCAAAGCCTTCGCGGGAAAAGGCCTCATGCCTGAGGGTGAGTTTGTCACAGGCCGATGTGAGGGTAAGCGTGTGTATTCCAGGCACTTCCCCTTCGCGGATGGAGCTGATTTCCGGGGTTTCGCCCAAACAGGCCTTCACGAGCTCGGCCATGGATTTGGCCGTTCCGGAGGGGGCGTCCAGCTTGTGGATGTGGTGGATTTCCTCAATCTCGGGCGTGTAGCCGGCGTCCTTCAGGAGGGCCGATGCCTTTTCGATGGCCTTGAAGAGGGCATTCACGCCCAGCGAGAAGTTGGAGGCGTAAATCATCGGGGTATCGGCCTTTAGGAAGGTGTCGATGACCTGGTCCTTGATGTCGTTCCAGCCGGTGGTGCCCACGACCGCCGCCTTGAAGTGGGTGGCGATGAAGGGGTAGTTTTTCCGGAAGGCCTCCGGGGTGGTGAAGTCTATGCACACACACTCCCTGGCCGTGGCCGGGTCCGTGGCCGCAATGTCCTCGCTGGCCTCTACCAACGCAATGCCTCTTCGTTTGAGCTCTGCTTCTATCATGTGGCCCATCTTTCCGTAGCCACTCAGGATGACTTTAATCATAACGCGTGATACATGTTCACATACTGCTCCACGGCGGTTTCCAGGTCGCGCACCAGGACGTGCTCGTCCGGACGGTGCGCCACGCGGATGGTGCCCGGGCCGCAGATGATTTTGTGGCCGAAGCCGGTAAGGTGCGGCGCGTCGCTGCCAAAGGCCACGGGCGCGCTCTCGAAGCCGGGGAGCGTGACGTACCGCGCCGGGGCGTCTCCCCCGCGGGGCGTTACCGTGAGCCCCCCGACCGGGCCCATGTCTTCTGCAACCTGACCCATCCAGTCCTGCACGGCCTGGTCACTCACAAAGGTGGTGCGGAAGTACAGGCGGCAGGTGAGTTCCGGAGACAGGATGTTCTGCGGGTTGTCACTGTGCAACAGGCCCACGTTCCAGGTGGTGGCACCCAGCACCGGGTCCTCCCCGAAATCCTTCGCTTTCAGTTGGTTGTAGAATGCATTGAACAGGTCCACAGCGCTAACGCCATACTGCGGATAGCCGGAATGGAACGCTTCCCCGCGGAAGGTGAGGTCATAGGACTTGGTACCCTTGGAGGCGCTCACCATCTTGTTCTCCGTGGGTTCCCCCACAATGAGAAACGGCGCCTGGAACCCCGTCTTGGAAAACGCCTTGGCCCCCCAGGAACCTGTTTCCTCCCCGGAGAGGAGCAGCAGACCAAAGTCCGTGCACCCACTGGCCTCCAGTTCCTTACACGCCGTGTACATGGCAAAGAGCTGTCCCTTGGCGTCGCAGCTTCCCCTGCCGGTGATC
>DEKS01000015.1:4103-4837 GCA_002354005.1 Bacteroidales bacterium UBA2716 | reverse complement strand
ACGGTAGCCCCGGACTTTACCTTAAAGGATATAGACGGCCGTTCGGTTTCCCTGTCCGATTTCCGCGGCAAGCAGGTGGTGCTGCATTTCTGGGCCTCCTGGTGCCCGGACTGCCGTGCGGAAATGCCTCAGCTCAAGGCTGCTCAGGCGGCCGCAGACTCTTCCAAGGTGGTATTTGTGTCGGTCTCCTTTGACCGGAAAGTGGAAGCGTTTGAGGCCTATGTGCATGAAAATGCCCTGGGCGGTGTGCAGCTGTTCGATGCCTCCGGTAAGAAGGAGTCCGTTGTGGGCACGGCCTACCATGTGAAGTGGATTCCCGCCACCTACCTGATCGGACCGGACGGCCGCATCCAGTTTGCCACCGTCGTCTTCTCCAAGGTGGCCGCCAAGCTCAAGTAAGAGTTTGCTCATTAGGTTCCTCTCTAATTAGCCCACCCTTCCTCGAAAGCCGGTTTTGGGCCCATCCCTCCTGCCGTTAAAGCACAGCACCCTCTGCCAGAGCTGCCTCTGGTCGGTGTGGGTGTGCTTTTATGGTTCCATGGAGAGCATTGGGGCCAGCTAGGGGCGCAAAAACCGGGGGAATCGTAGCGCTGGCGGCCCTTTCGGCCCGCCGGGGGCACGATTTGCCACTATAACGTGCCCCCAGCGGGCCCGGTGATCTGCGGTTGGTGGGCAAGGTCGGAAACCATCCCGACTACCTTGCCCACGTTATCCAGCTCACACCGCCCCTAGCC
>DEKS01000015.1:598-4019 GCA_002354005.1 Bacteroidales bacterium UBA2716 | reverse complement strand
AAGGGAACGGCACCCCTCCCCAAGGGTGCCGTTCAGGTATATAAAACGAACTTAACAAATGGACTCGAATCACTTCGATGTCCGTAGCAAAGTTACAATCTTTTATTCTAAAAACAAACTTTTCTTACAATTTCTGATAAATAAAATAATTTATTTACAAAAGTGTAAGTTTAACCGCCTAAAATTCAGTTGTTTACAATAAAGCGGTCAGGGCATCATAATAACGCTTGGAAACAGGGATTTGCTTCACTTCTTCCCGGTCCAGCTGGGCCAGGGCAAAACCTACGGCATCTTTGCGGACTAATTCTACGTGTGCAGGATTCAGGAAGAAGGAGCGATGGCAGCGCACCAGCCCATGCCGCTCCATGGCCTCTTCCAGGGCGCGCATGGAAGAGCGGAGGGTATATTCCTTAATACGTCCATTATCCAGGTAGGTGATATGTACGTAATTGTCTTCCGACTCAATATAAAGGATGGCTTCTGAACTTAGCACAATCTTAAGCCTTTTTTGTTCATCGTAGAAGCGGATTAGTGTGCGTTCGTCTGTCACGGGGGCCAGCTTGGCCTGCTTTCCCAGGACGTACAGCTGCACGGCCATGGTGAGGATGGACAGCGGGAAGACCAAAATCCCCGCTGTATACAGTACACACAGGCTCATGGTGGTGAAATAGGTATGGACACCCGCCCAACCAATGCCCATGGGGATGGACATGAACAGGCCGATGACGACTACCTCTCCTGTGCACCAAAGGATATAGAGTGACCAGTTCAGGTCCAGCAAACGTCGCAGTAAATAGAGTAGCATGCGAGAAACCACCATGACGCCCAGGACAATGAGTGTGCATATAATGAGGTTAAGGGTGTACCGTCCGTGCCCTGCGGAGAGAAAATCCGAGATTCCAAACGGGTTATAGGCCAGGACAAACAGGAAGTAAAACACGGGGACCACCGTAAAGAACATTACAGTGGGCTGGATCTTGTAAAAGGTTCTTGCCAGGGTTTTCATAAGTCCCAAATTTACTGGGACAAAGGTACAAATAATTTTATTTTCGTCCCAAAATTCATACTTTCGTCCCTTTATACGTGTTTTTGCCCCCAAACGTTCGTCCCTGCAACATTTATTTTCCAGGCCCTTGCGCATCCCCTAATTTTGCACTGCGAACCAAGTAAAACAGCGCAAAATGAAAACCGTCATTCCTATCTTTTTTTCAGTGAACGACGCCTATTCGCCGTTCCTGGCCACTGCAATTTGCTCCATCAAGGCCAATGCCTGCCGGAACTACACCTATCATATACATATTCTCACCGATGACATCTCGGCGGAGAACATGGAGCGGCTTTCCGCCCTCGCGGAGGAAGGCTTTATCATTGAATTCAACCCGCTGGCGGAGCAAATGGCCACCCTTCCCGGGGTAAAGCAGCTGCAAAGCCACTGCTTTGACGCCTTTGCTACCCTAACCATTTACTTCCGGCTCTTTATCCCGGAACTTTTCACGCAGTATGACAAGGTCATTTACCTGGATGCCGATCTGGTGGTCCCGGGCGATATTTCAGAGCTTTACCAGGAGCATTTGGGCGCAAAGCTGGTGGGTGCCGTTGCCGATTATTCCATTCAGAAAATTGCCCCGTTTATGCGCTATATAGACCGATATGTGGGCGTTGATCACCAAAATTATGTCAATTCCGGCGTACTTCTGCTCAATAGCAAGCGTCTGCGTGAGGTGAATTTTGCAGGCTGTTTCCTGGAGATGGTGTCCCAATACGGGCTGGAAACGGTTGCGCCGGACCAGGACTACCTGAACGCCCTGTGCCGGTACGGAATCCATTACCTGGATCCGGAATGGAATGCCATGCCTTCCGAGTGCATGGGCCTGATGGATGACCCGCAGATTGTCCATTTTAACCTGGGCTCCAAACCCTGGCTCAACGAATCGGTTCCCTACGATGAACTTTTCTGGAAGTATGCCGCCCTTTCCGGCTACGAAAAAGAAATCCGCTCCCGTCGTCGGGCCTTCCTGCAAGACACTAACGCTATGAAAAACTATAAGGCTGCCATTAAGAAGCTGATTCATATGGCCGCCCGGCTGACAGAGGCACCGGTGTCGTTCCGCACGCTCATGACCAGCCACCAGACGCTGCGCCTATGCTCCTAGTACCTCCCGGCCGGGAACAAGCCATTGCAGCCATTCGCAGAGCGGCGGCGGAGGGACGGTTGAATGACAAAACCGAGCCCTTCGATCCCGTATGGGAGCCCCAAAAGCTACAAGACAACATTCTAGCCTACGTCAATACCCTGGACAGTCCGCTGTTTAAGCTAAAGAACCGGGCTGCCCGCCTCATTGTAGATTATTGGGTCCGCCGCTACAGCGAATGCGTCAATGAAATCCGGGGATTGGATAAACTTTCGTCCCTAAAGGGCCCTGCTTTCGTCACTAGCAACCATTTTAATCCGTTTGACAACGGTGTACACCGCACGCTTGCAAGAGAAACCGGCCATGGACGACTTGTCGCCATCAGCCAGGGGACCAACTTCGTGATGCCCGGCCTGAACGGCTTCGTGCTCCGCAACATTGACGTCATTCCCCTCATCCCGGAGCCGTCTTACATGAGCGGCCCCTTCCGTGAACTCATGCACAACCACTTGAAACAGAACCATTTCATCCTCATTTATCCCGAGCAGGAGATGTGGTTCAACTACCGCAAACCCCGCCCGGAGAAGCGGGGCGCCTTTCTGTTCGCTGCCCAGTACAACGTCCCCGTTATCCCCACCTTCGTGGAGATGCAGGACCTGCTGCAACTGCAGACGCCCCGGTTTAAGCAGGTAAAATTAATTCTCCACGTTCTGGAACCCATTTTCCCGGATCCCGCCAAAAGTCCAAGAGAGAACAGTTTTGCCATGTGCGAGGCCGATTATCAGGCCAAAGTAGCCTGTTATGAGCGATGTTACGGCAAAGCGCTCACCTACGATTTTACCCCCTGGGACATTGCCGGCTGGACCGGCGAACCCCTTCAATCGGACCGCAAGTAAAGAATCTTTTCTATTTTTGTCAAAATAATTGTATATTTGCATGTTTACGCGCAATTATACTTTAAACCTAATATAATTTCTTATGGCAGAAATCAAGAAAAGAGTCTATCGCTTTGGCGGAAAGCACGCCGAAGGCGACGGCAAGATGAGAGAGCTGCTGGGTGGCAAAGGCGCCAACCTGGCCGAGATGAACCTCCTGGGCATGCCCGTGCCGGCTGGTTTCACCATCACCACCGAATGCTGCACGGAATATTACCGTCTGGGCGGTGGTTACACCCCCGAACTCCGTGCCGAGGTCGCCGCAGCCTTGGAAGCTACGGAAAAGATCATGGGCAAGAAGTTCGGCGATGAGAACGACCCGCTCCTCGTCAGCTGCCGCTCCGGCGCCCGTTC
>DEKS01000015.1:0-554 GCA_002354005.1 Bacteroidales bacterium UBA2716 | reverse complement strand
ATGGACACCATCCTGAACATCGGCCTGTGCTCCAAGACCATCCCGGGCATGATCAAGAAAACCGGCAACCCGCGTTTCGTCTATGACGCCTACCGCCGCCTGATCATGATGTACTCCGACGTGGTGATGGAAAAGGCCGAGGGCATCGAGCCCGCCGACGGTCAGGGTATCCGCCAGCAGTTGGACCGCATGATGGAAGAAGTCAAGAAGGCCAACGGTTACAAGAGCGACACCGAACTCACCGCCGACCAGCTCAAGGATCTGGCCGAGGCTTTCAAGGTACGCATCAAGGAAGTCCTGGGCGTTGAATTCCCGGACGATGCCAAGGCCCAGCTTTGGGGCTCCATCGGCGGCGTGTTCAAGTCCTGGAACGGCAAGCGCGCCATCCGTTACCGTCAGATCGAACACATTCCCGATGACTGGGGCACTGCCGTGAACGTGCAGTCCATGGTGTTCGGCAACATGGGTGACACCTCCGCTACCGGTGTGGCTTTCTCCCGCAACCCGGCCAACGGTGACAACAAATTCTACGGTGAATGGCTCATCAACGCCCA
>DEKS01000020.1:18647-23225 GCA_002354005.1 Bacteroidales bacterium UBA2716 | reverse complement strand
ACGGAAACGGGAACAAGTAGGAGCGCTGCCAGCGCCAGAATAGCTAAACGTTTCATAATCAATACAAATCTGAGTATTTAACAATGGGGCCGGTATAGCCTGCCAAGCCCGGGTTTACATAATGATAGACCTTGCCGGAAGGCAGGGTAATATCCATCTCGGCAATCTGCGCAAAGTGCTGATAAACCATAAAGCTGGCCGACTGGATCATATCCTTGGTACGGATGTCGGAGAGCGCCTGGCGGAAGGCCGGGCCGTCCGCAATGGGCACGGGCAGATAATAGATGGGAATGGCCGACAGGTTGCTGGAGAACGGGAACGCGCCCTTTTCGGCGTCATAGTTGTGCCAGATGATGTCAATGGCGCCGTTGTTGTTCACCGTCAGTTTGATTTGGTCCTTGAGGAAGGTGGCGGGGAAATCGGCCATCTTCTTGTTCACGTAGGCCTCATTGGCAGCGGGATCCGCCTTCCGGGCCTGGAACTGTGCCTCCGTCTCGAATTCATCCTTGTTGTGCTGGTAATGATCCCGCCAGTTCCTTTCTGCCATATAATAGTCTGTCCATTGCAGCGACTTCCCAAGGTAGGTCATCACCTTGTCTTTGTCCAGGATGAGCGGTTCTATGATGTAACTACCGTTCCCCAGGTGCGCCACGCCCCAGAGGCCGTTTTTCTTCACATACAGGACTTTTTTGCCCACGTACGGGTTATTGGTGGCCCCCAGGTCCGGGTCGTAATTCACCAGCAGGATGCTCTCGAACTGCGGGTCCAGCACCTTCTTTCCCTTGGGCGTGGCAAAGCCGTACAGGCCGTCCACACAGTACACATAACCGTCTTTGGTGAAGGTGACATCGTCATAGATGGCCGGGGTTTTGGTGCCGTCGTCCAGGAGCACATAGTACTTGTCCTCTCCGTCCCGACGGGCCGATACGCCGTATTCGTCCACGTGGATACTGGCGTTATCAAAGGGCAGAATCACTTGTCCCTTGGTGTTCACCAGGCCGGCGTTGCCGTCATCGGCCACAGCCCAGGCCCATTTGTTCTTGCCGATGATGGTGCCCACATCCTTGTATTTCACGGGAATGAGCTCCTTGCCGTTGTCGTCGATAATGCCGGCGTGGCCCGCCTGCCATACAATGTTCTGGTTGTTATAGAACTGGATGCTGTCATACTGCGCGGTTGTCAGCGGCTTTAGCATGATGGGGCGCTTTTTGATTTCCTTCGGGTCCGCCCGATCCACCTTGTACAGGCTCCAGACGTTGTCCTTCTGCAGCATGATTTTGCCGGACTTGAAGGAGAATTCCACATCGGATGCCGTGAAGGGAGAAATCACCGTGGCGTGGCCCCTGTAGCACATGTTGCCCAAGCCGAACTCATAGACCACCCATTCGGGCTGCACCTTGCCTTTCTTGGTCACCTTTTGGAGGGTAATAGCGTAGGCCTTGCCCATCTGAAGGCCCATATAGATCTGGTCGAATACGGGTTGGAGGATCCAGAAGCCGGAAGTGGGCTGCGGGTCATTCTTATGGTTGAAGACATAGGCATTGTGCCAGATGCCCTTCTTGCCCGTCTTGGGGTCCGTCAGCACCACGCAGGTGTGGTCGTCGTCGCTGTAATAATCTGTCTTGAAGGAGATTTGGCCGCCGAAGGCGTCGTTCTGGTAATAATTGTTGTCTCCGTGGCTGTGGTCCAGGGCCGATGTAATGAGGCTGGAGATAGCGCTCCCCAGCACCGCGGCGCCGGCCCCAATGGCCGCACCGGTTAGCGAAGAGGAAACGGACGACGACGAGGAGGAACTGCTGCCGGAGCTTTGGCTCCTGTAGTACGGGCACCAGGACTCGTGCTGCCAGGGATAGGTGATATTGCCCTTGGTGATGCCGCAGTGCGGGCAGTACTTTTTGGCCTGCTGCGGGGCGGGCGTGGGATTCACATACGCCTCCCCCTGGGTGAGCCCGGCCTGGGCAAGAACGCTGACTGTGGTTAGCAGAGCCAATAAAGAGAGCAGAATCTTTTTCATAGGTTTCAGTGTTTGGCACAAAGGTAAGCCTTTGGGAAAACACTTTTGTGGCGGAATCCGCCACGCCCCCCTCAAAACTTCCTCTGAGGCCACTCCCTGTGCTTTAACCCAATCCTGGGCACACTTCCGCTGGTTGCCAAGTGGCTGAAAATCAGCACAATCCTAATAATCCTCGGCTCCAAAAGCGCCGAGGATTTTCCATATCTCGCTGATTATTAGAAGGTTATCGACCAGTAACATTTCCGGGTTAGGAGGCTCCAGCGGGTGTGTGGCTTACCGGCACAGGATAAGGCCACCGTTAGGCTGGAGGGTCACTTTTGCCCGGCCATCGGCCTTGATTTTGAGGGAAGTAAGGGTGGGAGTGCCGTTCTTGTCATCTACATAGCAGCGAACTGTCTGCCCGGACAACATGGGCACATCCAGGGTGAGCGTCAGCGGCTCCTTAAGCGCATTCAGGCCGGCTACATACCACTGGTCGCCATGCCGGCGGGCCAGCACCACGTACTTGCCGGGGTAGCCGTCCACGTAGCGGGTCTCGTCCCAGGCGGACGGAAGGCCTTTCAGGAAGTCCAGCTCAAATTGGGGCACTTCCGTGAGGTTGTTCGGGTACAGCGCCACGCACTGGATGGCACTCTGGTTAATGATGCCGGTGGCCAGTTCAAAGGTATCGGTGGTGGTGCGCGCATGGCGGCTCCGGTTGTCCCGGCTCATGTGGCGGTTCAGGATAACCCCGCCCCAGTCCATGCTGGCCACGGCATTGCGGCAGAAGGGGTGAATGGTGAGGTCGAAGGCTTCCCGCGCGGCATCTTCCGGCGTAAAATACACGTTCTCGCTGGCCATCACCGCCTCCGAGGCCACAAAGTTGGGATACATCCGTTCCCAGCCGCGCGGAAGGGTGCAGCCGTGGAAAATCACCTGCAGGCCAAAGCGGTTGGCATCGGACAGGATGTCCTCGTACAGTTGCAGGGTTTCCTGCTTGTCCCCGCCAAAGAAATCCACCTTGATTCCCTTTATGCCGATGGACCGCAGCCACTGCATCTCGCGTTCCCGCGCCACGGCCGTGTTCATGCAGTGTTTGGGCGTCTGGGGGGCATCGTTCCAGAAGCCGTTGCTGCTATACCAGAGCATGAGGCTCACGCCCTTGGACTGCGCATAGGCCGCGAGTTCCGCCATGCGGTCCCGGCCAATCTGCTGGTCCCACCAGTTGTCCACCAGGCAGTATTCGAAGCCCATGGCGGCGGAAAGGTCAATCATCTGCACCTGGTCCTCGTAATTCACGGAGCTGTCCTGCCACAGGAGCCAGCTCCAGGTGTATCGGCCCCCTTGATAGGCGGTAGAGGCCTCATACAGCGGTTCCACCAGGTCGTAGGCCACGGTGGTCTCGGCAAGGGCTTTTAACGGGCCCACGGTGATGGTGCGCCAAGGGGTGGAGAACGGGACCGGAACAGCGGCAAAAGCCGTCCCGTAGCCGCCGTTCTCCTCCTGCGACGGATAGGCGATGGCATAGCCCTTCCCTTTCTGATACTCACCCAGATGTGCGCCGCAGTAGCCACTCCCAACGCCGGTTTCACTCACCAGCGCCCAGGTGCTCCCCAAATGGAACAGGCACGGGAAAGAATAGCCGTAGCCGAAGGCCGATGGCACATCCATGGGCGCGTCAGGCGTATAGACTTCCTCATAGCTGGGGCGGGCATGGGCCCAGCGGCTGCCGGGCTCCGCCATGGGGCAGATGAAGGTGGTGGTGCCCTCCGGAAAATTGAAGCTGCTCGCCTCCGAATACACGATGGTCCGGTGCAGCTCCGGCTCGCGGGCGGGGTGTTTCACAGATACGCCGTAGCGGAAGGCCACGTCGCTGTCCGACACCCGGAAAGTCACCGTGAGCACGCGGCCGTCCTTTCCCTCGAAGGTGGCTGTGAGCTCGTTGGCCACATAGTTCACCCGGGAAGTTTTGGCGGTGCGAAGCCCATACTGCTCCTCTACCCTTCCCTCCTCCACGCCCGTGAGGGTGAGGTCCCGGGTAAGGTCCCCGATGCTGGTCACCAGTCCCAGGGAGGACTTCCCTATCACTGTCTCACCGTTGTACGAGACATCATACACAAGCTCTCCGGAAGGGTTTTCCAGAGTAACGGCCAATGCTCCCGAAGGGGACTGGACCACAACCGGCTTCTGCGGCCCGGTCAGCGCGGCAACCATGCCAAGAATGAGTAATAGTTTCATAAAAGTGCTTGTGGGTGGTCAAAGTTTAGCCACCTACCAGCAAAATCGACCCTTTTTGCCAGTAGGTGGTCATTTTTTTACCGGGTAAACGCACTGCGTTGCAGGTAATCCAGGGTATGGTCGATGGTGTTCAGGTTCCCCTTACGGACAATGACGTACTCGTTCTCAAAGGGTTTTTCGGGCGAAATCCGTTTGGTCCGAAAGGTTTGATACTTGATTTTGAGTAAACGAATCATTCTGGGATCTTCGAACATGGCGGCCGCTGACCCAAAGTAAAGATGTTCATGGGTGGCCTTGACCTCCACATGAATGATGGTTCTGTCTTGCTTTAGCATGATACGAAGATA
>DEKS01000020.1:0-18493 GCA_002354005.1 Bacteroidales bacterium UBA2716 | reverse complement strand
CTGTCCAATCATGTGCATTTTGTCTTGCAAGGAACCAGGCAAGCGGCGCGGAATTTTGTGGTGCAGTTCAAACACCGGTATGCCATGTACTATCAGAAAAAATATGGCGTATCCCATTTTCTAAGACGTAACAAACTGGATATCAGAGAAATTCCATATAACGACGAGGCTCCCGAGCGGGCTATCGCCTATGTACAGATGAACTGTGTAGCGGCCAATATCTGTGCGCACCCCAGCCAGTATCCCTGGGGAACAGGGAGCACCTTCTTCGCGGAGGGTAGCCAAACGGGGACCCGCATCGGGGATTTGTCGGCCCGGGCACGGCATCGCCTGCTACACAGCACCTGTGATACCATCCCTGCCCATTGGATAATGGGTGGTGGCGGGTTCATCCTGCCATCGTCCTATGTGAATGTAAAGGGAGTGGAGTCACTGTTCCGCACCCCTAAGCGGATGAATTTCTTCCTGGTCAATTCTTCTAAGGCTAAAAAGCGCATAGAAACTTCCGAAGCCGCCATGCCCGCGTTCCGGGACCAAACCATCCTTGCCGCTCTGCCGGACCTATGCCGGAGCCTTTTCCAAAGGGAGTCTTTTCGCCAGCTTCACCAGGAGGAGCGGATAGAACTGGCCCGGCAAATCCGCTTTCGCTTTAGCGCAGACGCCAACCAGATAGCCCGCGTGTGTGGCCTTTCCTACGCAGAAGCCGCTCAACTGCTGGACACCATTTAGACATTCCCTGACCTGTACGGTATTTTCCCCCTGGCTGGACCGGAGGGGCGCTCCCAACCACTCTTCAAGTGCTGGTAGGTGGTCAAATTTTCGCCACCCACCAGCAAAATCGGCCTTTTTTGGCAGTAGGTGGTCAGAATTTTGCCACCCACTGGCAGGAAGTTATACGCCTTGTGGTGGAATCCGCCACAGCGTGCTGATTTACAAGGTTATTTCCGGAGGAAGTCTTATCTTTGTGAAGGAATGACATGCCTTGCCCTCATCGTATCTCTGCTGCTCGCCGCGCCGGACCGTCACGCCCAAAGTGATCGGGCGTCTCTGCGTTTTGTGAACTACAGCGCGGCAGACGGGTTGCCGTCCAATACGGTGTACGCGGTCACACAGGATGCGGAGGGCGCGCTGTGGATTGGCACCAGAAATGGCCTGGCCCGCTTTGACGGCGTGCGCTTCCAAAGTTGGAAGGAGTATGGCCGGGTGAATGCCCTCACGGTGGACAAGGCGGGCAGGCTGTGGGTAGGGAGCATGCAGGGGCTCCGGGTCAGAGATTCTTCGACTCCGCTACGCTCCGCTCAGAAGGACATTGCCGGGAACATCCGGGCGCTGCACACGGACGCGGAGGGCTACGTTTGGGCCACCGTGGGCGACACGCTGCTGCTGAAACTCTCCTACCAGGACGGCATCCGGGAAGAAGCCCGCCGTCCCTACAAAAAGCGGGACTCGGAGGGCGATTACCCTTACTACCAAATCTATGAGGCGCAGGACGGCAAGCTTTGGATTGCCGGGCGCCTGGTCTACAACCAGTATATCGCAAACAAAAAAGACCCGCACGTCACCCTCTCCTCATGGGAAGGCGTGATGTGCATCGGAAGCTACGCGGAAACCGGCGGAAAGCTCTACGCCTTTGAAGACCATACCTCCCTCCTGTATACCTTCGAGGACAGTAAACCGGTTCCTCTGGGCCGCCTTCCCATTGCCCATGCACGGCTTCTGACAACGCATGATGGCAGGCTCTGGGCGGCCGGCTCCTACGGCCTGGGGCCGGTCGATACAGCAAAGCCGGAAGACACGCCCGTCTATCAAACGGCCTCCACAGAGCTCTACTGCCTTTTCGAGGACCGCCAGGGTAACCTCTGGGTGGGCGGCGACAACGGCCTTTCCGTCCTCTGCCCCGCCCTGCAGCAGGTGCGCACCCTCTCCGAGGACAATGTCACGGCCCTCCTGGAAGACCACAACGGAAAAATGTGGATCGGCCGGGCCGATGACCGCGTCTCCAGCCTCTACGAAGACCGCACCGGCACCGTATACGTGGGCCTGTGGAACAACACCGGCTGGGAGGTGTGGAAGGACGGGCGCAAAGCTTACAAAGACCGCCTCACCGGCCCGCTTCCCAAGGAGCAGGTAGAAGCCCGGCACCTGGACGGCGCCAACTGGATATCGGACTTTTTGGAGGACAGCCGGGGCCGATTCTGGATAGTTACCTGGGAAGGCGTGGGCCTCAACGAATGGGACCGGAAAGCGCGCCGCAGCCTGCCGCCCCGCTGGCTCAGTCCCTTCCGCTACCCTTCCCCGCAAACCGACACCAACATTTACCTGAGCTCCCGTCTGGGTAGCCGCCTCATCGAGGACGCTTACGGCAATCTGGTCTATGCCACCACGGAGGCAGGAATCAATGTCATCGACAAGGATACCGGACTGGTAACCAAATACTTCCGAGGGAATTCCTCCATCCCGGACGACTACGTCACAGACCTTTGCCTCTCCCCGGACGGCAGCGTCTGGGCCGCCACTCGCAGCGGTCTGTGGAGATGCCCGGTCGGAGCCGGGCATGACGGGGACCGGCCATCGCTTCTGGACGGCATGCTGGTACAATCGGTGGAGGCCGATGAAAAAGGCCGCCTTTGGGCCGGTACGGAAGACGGGCTGTATTTTGTGGACACCGACGGAAGCACGGGCCGGGTGCCCCAAGCGCTGGGCTTCCCCTCGGACATCTACGGGGAGCATGTCTCCTGCCGTTTACGGGACGGCTCCCTGGCCTTTGGCGGGGCGGCCGGCGCGGTGACCTTCCACCCGGACAGCCTGCTGGCCTTGCCGGCCCGGGGAAACCTGCCGCTGGAAAAGCTGGTCCATCACCGCTACCGCCTGGGCGACGGCGAATGGACCCAGGGGCGCTTCACAGCCCTGCCGGACAACCTCCGCCCCGGGCGCTATACCCTCCAGGAGCAAAGTGCCGACCTTTTTGGCCGATGGGAGCACGGCACCACCGCCGTCCGCACACTCCGCGTCCCGCCTCCGCTCTGGCTCCGCTGGCCCTTCCTGGTGCTGTACCTGGGCCTGCTCGTAGCTGCCGCGTGGATTGTCATCCGCCTGCGGGAGCGCCGTCTCCTGGAAAAGGAGTTGGACATGCGCAACCGCCTGTTCTCCATCATCTCCCATGACCTGAGAAACCCCGTTTCGGGGAATGCCCTGCTCAGCCGGCAGCTCCTGGAGCGCTGCCAGGACCTGAGCCCCGCGCAGCTTCAGGAGGGCCTGGAAGAGCTCGCGCAATCGGCCCAAAATACCTCCGCACTGCTGGAGAACCTGCTCCTGTGGTCGCTGAACCAAAAAGGCATGCTGGAGCCGGTAATGCGGGAAGAAAATCTCCTGAGCCTGGCCAAGGAGGCCGTAGAAAGCGTTCAGGGACAGGCGGTTATCCGGATCGATATTCCCGAGGACCTGACGGTCCGAACAGACCGCAACATGCTCCTCACCGTTCTGAGGAACCTCCTGGACAACGCCCTCAAGGCTTCGCCCACTTCTGTCATCCTGAGGAGCGGAGCGACGAAGGATCTCACCCGTACCATCACCATTCTGGACAACGGCCCCGGCCTCCGGGAAGGCGCCACCGCCTGGGGCCACGGCCTGGGCCTGGTGATTACCCGCGAACTCGTGGACAAGCTGGGCGCCACCCTCCACCTGCAAAACCGCCCCTCCGGGGGCCTTGAAACAAGCATCGACCTATGATACACGTCCTTCTTATCGAAGATTCCGCCGTTTTTGTAATGGGGCTCAAGCTGGCGCTAGGCGCAGAAAAAGCCATCGGCCCCATTGCCTCCGTCTCCACCCCGGGCGCCGCCGTGGCGTACCTCAACGCCCATCCGGAGACCGCCCTTGCCGTGGTGGACATCACTCTGGAGGCAGAGACCGACGGCCTCACGCTGCTCGGCATCATCCGGGATGCCTTCCCCACCGTACGTACGCTGGTGCTGTCCCACTACAAGAACCCGGCGTACATCCTGAGGGCCATCACCTCCGGTGCCAGTGCCTACCTGGCCAAAGATTCCGCGCCGGAGTCCATCGTCCAGGCCATTACGGACGTGGCCCAGGGCCGATGCCTGTTCTTTGGCGAGACCATCGACGCCGACAAAATCACCCGCATCTTTGGCGGAAAGGAAAAACTGGAAGCGCGGAAACCCCAGGGACTTACGCCCCGCGAACTGGATGTCCTGCAGCTCACGACATCAGGTTACAGCAACGGCCAGATTGCCGCTGCGCTGGAAATCTCCCTCAACACCGTAGACAGCTACAAGGAGCGCATCAAGGGGAAATTCGGCCTGGACAGCATGGTGGAATGCGTGGCCCACGCCGTTGCCAAAGGAATCGTCACGGTGTAACGGGGCCGGACTTGGCGGTATCCAGGAGCCTGGGCGTGTCTACGCCGTAGCCAATCCAGTAGCCGGAGGCGCCCTGCACCATATTGTCAAGGACACTGCGGGCGCTGGGCATGTTAATCATATTGCCGGTAAGCGTTGCCTCAAAATTGCTCCAATAGTCGTAAGACTTCCGGTCCATGGTGCACAGTTTAATCCACAGCTTGTCGCCCTGACGGATATTGGATTTGAAGATGTAGTCCATCAGGCGCTGGGTACTGAACAGAAAGATTTCCGTATATCCGTCCAGGTTTTCGTCGGTGGCAATGGCCAGGGCCGACGGGTGGTAGTGCTTGTCCCGGTCTTCCGTCCGGGTAAACACCTTGTAGCAGTTCCCGGAAGCGGGCGGATCGGTAAAGGCGCAAACGGCGGTAACCAAACTGTCCTTGACATCGCGCACAAACACCCGGTCGATGGACACCGGCGCCGGGATGGTAGTGGTGGCCGTCGCCTTGTAATCCTTATACTCCACCGTAAGCGTATAGGTCTTCCCTACCTCGCCTTTCATCGTCCCCGATGTAAACACGTACGGTGGAAAATAGTCCGGATTGGCCATGCCCGTGAGGATTTCCGTCCGGGTGCCGTCGCTCACGGTCACCTTGGCCCATTTGACCACGTTGTCCAGCAGCTGGCGGGGCGAAATTTCCTGGTTCTCCAGTACCGGGACCGACTCCGACAGCAGCACCATGGGCGCACCGCCGCTCTCAATCCAGCCCTCCACCACCAGGATGGGGCTCCTGGGCGTCTCCTCCCTTTGACAGGCGAGCAGCAGCACGGTCAGTATGACTAAATAACACTTTCTCATGGCTAGAAGGTATGGAAAAACGAGAGCGAAGGCAGGAAACGAAGACTCAAGGTGAAGGGGCCGAAGGTATAGGCCGACATATCTTTCTTGATATGGATACCATAGCCCAGGTCATTCCTACTGCCCAGCGCATTGTACAAGGAGAAATTGAGGCCCGTCTTGCCCTTGGGCGTCCGCCGGAAATACCAGTTCACCGACAGGTCCAGCTTGTAGTAGGTGGGCAGCCGCGCCCCGTTATACGGGCCATAGTCGCACACCAGCCGGCTCCCCAGCACATAAAAGGCCTCCGGACGGGTATAAGGCGTGCCTGTAGCCAACGCGAAGGTGGCGCCCACATCCACCTTGCCAAAGTCATAGGTGGCCACCACATCCAGCTCGTGCAGGCGCTCGTGCTTGCTGGGATACTCGGCCCCGTCAAAATCGCCGTCAAAGGTGCGCAGGCTGCGGGAGAACGCATAGCTGATCCAGCCGGTAAACTTCCCCATGGTCTTTTGCGCCATCAGGTTCACGCCATAGGCCCGTCCCTTTCCCCGACGGGTATTGCTTTCCAGCGTATACGTGCCGTTGAACAGGTCGATGACGGTCCCGGTATACTCCAGCTGGTTTCGCAGAATCTTATAATAGACCTCGGCCGAAAAATCGATTCCCAGCCAGTTCACGTTGTACGCCAGGGAGAAGTTGTGCGCCCACTGCGGCGCCTGGATGTCGCCGGCCATCAGCCAGAATTCACAGGGCAGGCCAATGTCCGTGAAGCCCAGATTGAACAGGTTCTGCCGCTTGATGGCATAGGTGAAATCCAGCTTGCCGGCATCCATAAAGTTGCCGATGAGCTTCACTTCCGGGCTCACGCCCCACCAGCTCCTTTTTTCCGGGCTCAGGTACCAGCTGCCGCTTAACCCGGCCTTCACTTGCAAATAGTACCCCAGGTTGCGGGAATAATAGGCGCTCAGAATGGTCTCAAACGCATTTTGGACCGGGACGGAGCCATTGTTGGCGGCGTCGTTCTGATACCCCTGCGTATAAGGATTCTGCGGCTGGACGCGGTAGTAGGAGAAATGCGCTCCAAACTCCCAGTCCTTCCACAGCACGTCTCCCCGGTAGCCATAGTCCTGGATGTAGGAGTTCATCTGCCCGCGGATATTGAAGGCATACAGGCGCGGATACATCCCGAAAGCCGTTCCGTACACGCTTTGCTTGAGGGTTACGTCCGGGAAGTAGTGGTTCCAGTGAACCGCGCCCATGGCATTGAACCACTTGGCGTTGAACTCCTGGATGAACCCGCTTGGAGCGGAAAGATTGTCCAGTGAACCAAAGGCGTCCACCCAGATACGGTCCCGGCGGGTGGGCGTCCACAGCCAGGTAACGTTGGCATCCGTAAATCCGTAATGGAGCGGATAGTCCTGAAACCTGAGCCAACGTCCGTAAAGCAGGTTCACATACGTCCGTCGGGCGCTCACGGTGAGGGTGGAACGGGAACCGGTGGGTATCATCAGCGTTCCTTGCGCATTCAGCAGCCCCACGGATACATCCCCCTTCACGCGCCGGGTCAGGGTGTCCTGGATTTCCATGTCAATGACACCGCCGATGCGCGCCTCTTTCCCGGCCGATGTCGCATAGCGCATCCCCGAGAAGTGCGCCGTATTGAACACGGAGAATAAGCCCAGCAGATGCGTCACCCCGTAAATGGGGACGCCGTGCTGGGAAATGAGCGTGTGGGCATGGTCGCTCCCCTGCATATAGAGGCCGCCTTCCAGTTCCGTGTTCAGCGATACAATGGGAAGCAGGCGCACAAAACGGATGGGGTCGGCATTGCCCATGAAAGAGGGAATGGCGGCAATCTTGCTCACATTCACTTCCCCGCTCACCCCGCGGCTGTTGATGGCTACGGGCTTTTGCAGCCGCTCGGTAATCACCGACTTTTCCAGCGACAGCTGCGCCACCGTGTCACGCTCCTGCGCCACGGCCAGCGGGCCCAGAAGGGCCAGCACGACAGCCAGTATGCTATTCCGTAGACAGGACATTCTTAATCAGATAATCGACAAGCGCATCGGAGATAAGCAGGGAATTCAGCGCATAGGCCGTCCCGTCCGGGAAACGGAACACCAGGCAGGCAAGTCCCAGGTCCATCTCCAACTTGGCCACCTCGCTGCCTTGGTCGTACACGCGCAGGTCCGGAGGCAGGATAGGGCCCTGGATGGTAATGCCCCCGTGGAGGGAAGCTTTGACCACGCCAAGACGCCAATAGTAGCGTACCACCAGCATGCTCTCCCCGTGCCTTTTGAGCCGATACACCACGGCCGGGTTCTCTCCCAGCAGGTCCAGGCTCACGCTGCTGTTTTCCAACACAAACCTTTCCGGGCGCTTCACCGCCGTGGAGTCCAGGTCCAACGCGGTGATAAAGGCCGAAAAAGACTCGTCCAGGTGGGCCTTGACCAGTTCCTCCTGCGTATAAGGGTGCTTAGGAACCTCTGCCGGCGTCTTGTTGCAAGCCACCAGCAGCACGCCCAGACAGGCAATACACAGGCACCACTTTCTCACTTGCGAATAATCTTGACACCGGGAAACTTGGACGGATCGAAGGTGACATCGGCCTCGGTGACGTCAAAGGAAATGTCGCGCATGGTCATGGTCATGCCGGACATGGATGCCTTGAGGCTCAGCGGATAATAGTTCTTCTTGGACACCACCAGGTCCATGGTCTTGGGGTCGTCCTCGTCCTTGTTGCCCTTGGACTTCTTGCACAGGAGATGCCAGGCGTCGGCGGTTTCCTTCTTCATCGACACGTCGTAGCCGTCGGTGATGCCCATGAACAGTTCCACGTCGCCGGTGTTGGCCTTTTTATGGCCGGCAGATCGGATGGTAAGGGAGTTGTCCTTGGAAACATAGGTCCAGGACGTCTCGCCGTCGCTCCAGGTCACTGTCTGGACGCCCATCATCTTCATTTCCACGCGGAGCTTGCTACCATACACATAACTGCGGCTGGTGGCCGTTCCCAGGATGGGAATTTTGATGTCCACCGTCATGGCAATGCCTTCGCCTGCATGGCTGTTCATTTCCGCCTCCATGCGGCTGACAATTTCTTCGGGAGTCTGCGCCAGGGCTGCTGCAAAGGCAAACAGCAGGGCCGCAAATGCAAGTACAAGCTTTTTCATATCAATGGGGTAAAATGCGTTCATTTGCATAGCATGATATCTAAAATCATCCGGTCCGTGGCTTTCATGCCGGCACTGCCGATGGTGCCAATATTGCGGATGGTCTTTTCCACATCGTCCTCAATAATGCCGTCCGTGGAGGGGATGCAGGTGCCGCGAAGGGCCAGCACGGCCGATTGTACCGCGCAGGAAACGCCGCTGGCCACTTTCATGGCGCAACCCACCTTGGCACCGTCGCACACCATGCCGGTAATGTTGCCGGCCATGTTCTTGATGGCGGCGCACACCTGCTCGTACCCGCCGCCTTCCAGGTAAACAATGCCGCAGGCGCTGCCGGTCGATGCCACTACGCACCCGCACAGGGCGCTCAGCTTGCCCAAAAAATGCTTGATGTGGATGGCCACCAGGTTGCTCAGGATGAGCGCCCGGGCCAGTTTCTCGTCCGGGACCTTGTATTTGAGCGCATAGGCAATTACGGGCATGCTCACGGTGATGCCCTGGTTGCCGCTGCCGCTGTTACTCATGGCGGGCAGGGTGCTGCCGGCCATACGGGCATCCGAGGCCGCGGCGGTCATGCCCATGGCGTAGCTCATGAAATCGTCCCCGAACACCTCTTTCTGGTTCTCGCGGATGGCCTTGCCCACTTGCAGGCCGTAGTTGCCGCGGAGGCCTTCCTCCGCCAGCGCCAGGTTCAGCGTGCGGTCTTCCAGGATAAAGGCAATGTCCTCGTAGGGGGCCTCCCGGGCAAAGTTCCAGATGGATTGGACGGTGAGGTCGTAGGGGGATTCGCTTGCTTCGGCCGGCAATCCGGCGGCCGATTCCGAGCTCATGAGGATTTTATCCGCGAAGCTGGTTTCCACAATGCGGTCGTGGTCGTCCTCGATTACCGCGTAGGCGTGCGGGTCCACCTCTGCGCTGGCCACAGTGTTATCGTCCACCGTAACCGTGGCTTTTACGTAAAGGAGGTGCTCCGTATTTGCCACGGAAATGTGCACAAAGCCTTTGGCTACCAGTTCTTTCGCGCGGACCACCGCCTCCGGCGTAAGCCCTTTTAGCACCTCCAGCCCCAGGCTGGAATTGCCGCACACCGCACCCAGGGCGGCGGCTACAGGCAGCCCCACCATGCCGGTACCGGGGATGCCCACGCCCATGCCGTTTTTGAGGATGTTGCCGCTAACGGCTACGTCCAGCTTGAAGTCCGCCTTCATGCGCCAGGAGCCGCAGCAAGGGCAGTTTTCGGAAATAATCTCCGCAGCCTTGGCAACCGCCAGCGCCACGGCGATGGGCTCCGTACAGCCCAGTGCAGGTTTTACTTCCTGCTTAATGAGGCCGATGATTTCCGCGTGCGTCATAAGGTCAAAAAGTCTACAAACGCGTCTGTATCCAGGTTATAGCCCCGCGGGCCCCGCAGAATGTTCCCCTCCCCGTCCAGGAGGAAATAGTTGGGCTGGGAGTTTACGCCAAAGCGCTCCAGCACCAGGTGGGAGTTTACGCGGCCCACATCCTTGAGCACCTTGCCTTTGTCGGTGGTAATCCACTCGCTCTCCGGCAGTTTGGTTTTATCGTCCACGTATAAGGATACAATCACGTAGTCCTGTTGCAGTTTTTGCAGCACGCGAGGATCGCTCCACACGCGGGCTTCCATTTCCCGACAATTCACGCAGCCGTGGCCGGTGATGTCCACAAAGACCTTTTTCCCCTGCTCTTTGGCTGCGGCAAGACCGTCTTCCAGCTTGCTGTAGCCCGTGAGGCCGTGCGGGAGGGAGACTTCCGAGCCGGTGAGATTCTTCGCTTCGCTCAGAATGACAGGGGTGGAAGCGGTACCCTCGCCCAGCACGAAGTCCTGCGTCTGAAGGGGCGGCAGGTAGCCGCTGAGGGCCTTCAGGGGCGCGCCCCACATGCCCGGCAGGAGGTACAGCACAAAGGCGAAATCGGCAATGACCAGGGCCAGACGGCCCACGCCAATGTACTCCAGCGGGCTGTCGTGCTTGAAGCGGATTTTGCCCAGCAGGTACAGGCCCAGGAGCGCAAAGCACACAATCCAGATGGCCAGGTACACCTCCCGGTCCAGCAGGTGCCAGTGGTAGGTTTGGTCCGCCGTGCTCAGGAATTTAAGGCCCAGGGCCACCTCAACGAAGCCCAGCACCACTTTGACGCTGTTGAGCCAGCCGCCGCTCTTGGGCAATTTTTTCAGGACCGACGGGAAGAAGGCCAGGAGGGCAAACGGCAGGGAAAAGGCAATGCTGAAGGCCAGCATGGTGACCATCGGGGTCCAGAATTCCCCCTGGGTGCTCTTGATGAGGACGGTGCCCACAATGGGACCGGTGCAGCTGAAGCTCACCAGCACCAGCGTAAGCGCAAGGAAAAACACGCCCAGAAGACCTCCTTTGTCACTCTTGGCGTCTGCCTGGGTGGTCCAGCTGGACGGCAAGGTTATCTCAAACGCACCAAAGAACGACGCCGCAAACAGCATGAAAATCACAAAGAACAGGATGTTGGGGAGCCAGTGCGTACTGAGCCAGTTAAAGATATCGGCCGTCACCGTTTCACCGCCCAGGAGCCACGTAAGGCCAATGATCAGGCAAATGGGAACGGTATAGAGCAGGACGATGAAAACGCCGTACATGAGGGCCTTGAAGCGCCCGCCCTTCTCCTGCTTGATGAAGAAGGACACCGTCATGGGCACCATGGGGAACACGCACGGGGTCAGGAGCATGAGGAAGCCCCACAGGATGGCCTCCAGGATAAGGCTCCACAGATTGCCGGCCTGGGCACCGTCATGCCCGGCCTGACCGGGCATCTCCACCGGCACAGAGAAACTGTACTCCTCCGGCATTTGGCAATAATCCCCGCTACAAGCACTCCACACCACGTTTCCTTCCACTTTAAGCTTGCCGGAACCGCTGAGCAAGAGCTCCTGTTTGAGCACATACGTGCCCACCACTACCGGAGCCCCTTTGTACTCCGAGGGGGTATATTCCTCCACCGGCTTCCCGTCCGGGGAAACACGGTCCGTAGCGGTCACTTCCAGTTCTGTCCCCACATGAGGGTCGCTCATGGGGTGCACGTAATAGTCTTTCCCAATCTGTCCCGTTACCACCAGCTGGTACCGGTCTCCTTCCGTATGATGGACGGCTGCCTTCCATACCACGCTGGGATTCAGCTGCAGAAGGAACGCAACAAGGGCCGAAAATAATAGTGACATACTCTACTAATTTAACCCTGCAAGTTACTACAAATCCGGATTTTTTACAAATCCTGCTGCCTTACCGGGTCACGCTGTGTAAAGTAGATGCCCACCATGGCTATACCCAGCCCCACCCACTGCAGGCCCGTGGCCGTCTCCTCCCCCACCAGGAAGGCCAGGACGGCGGTAACCAGCGGCACAATAGCCAGGAAAACGCTGGTTTTGGCCACCCCCAGCACCTTGATGGCATAGGCCCAGGAGGTAAAGGCCGTGGCGGAGCAAAACAGCGCCAGGGACAGCGTGGGATACAGGACCTCCCAGCTCAGGTACACGCCGGCGTCAAAGTTCCGGATACCCTTGGTAAAGAGCAGCGGGGCAAAATACACCGCCCCCAGCAGGAACTGGTACATCACAATCACAGACGGGGCATAATGGGCCGACAAAGACTTGGTGAAGCCTATCTGGCTCACCTCCGCCACCACAGCGATAAACAGGATGCCCACCCCCACCCAAAACAGGGGGCCGGTTTGCGAGCGGGTGAACGACACCAGCCACAGGCCCGCCAGAGTAACGAAAACGCCCACAATATTGAGCGGACCAAACTTTTCCTTGAAAATCACCATGCCCGACACCATGGCCAAGATGGGGTTGGTGGCCACCACCAGCGAGGTAATGGTGGGAGACTGGGTGAATTCCAGGCCGTAGGTCTCCGCAACAAAGTAAATAAAAGGCATGCACAGGGCCAGGAACACGAACTTGAACAGGTCCCGGCGGCTCTGGATGCGCATGGGGACGCCCGTTACTTTATTCAGCATCCACAGCAACGCCCCGGCCAGAAAGGTCCGGACCGGGACGAAGAATTCTACGGGGATATCCAGCGCCAGCAAACGGTCGGCCCAGATGTAGGACATGGCCCACAAGCCCACCGTGAGCATGGCGGCCGCATACGCACGAATCGGGAAGTTTCCCATAGTTATTGTTGCGCGTTAAATCTGAGAGGCGAAGACATCCATCTCCTGGCGTTTGTCGTGATTGGCGCTGGTTTCTGTGTCGGCGTAGCCAACCGGGAACAGGCAAACCACCTCATAACCTTCCGTTTGCGGGAAATCCGCCTTGATTTTGGCAGGATCGAAGGAGCCCACCCACACATTGCCCAGGCCCAGGGCACTGGCTTCCAGCATGATATGCGTGCCCACGATGGCGGCGTCTATTTCCGCTCCGTTTTTGCCGTCGTACTTGCGTACCCAGGCGGCCTCCGGCTTGGCACCCACCATGAACACCACAGGGGCGCCATAGGTGTAGTCCGTGGCCCCTTTCAGCTTTTCCAGGGCCTCCGGGCTTTTGACCACCCACACGTGCACCGGCTGCTTGTTGGCGGCCGTAGGAGCCAGGCGCGCCGCTTCCAGGATGTGACTGATTTGCAGCTCTGTCAGGGGCGTGTCCTTGAATTTCCGGCAGGAATACCGTTCCTTGGCCAGGGCCTGGAACACGCTCTCTTTGGACAATAAACGCTCCGGCAGGTCCGAGAATGCGGCCCGCTTGTGGATGTTGGAAATATCGGAAAATTTTTTCCAGAACTTACTCATGGTTTGTCAGTTTTAGCGATTCAAGTTGCAAGATACAACTTTTCCGGAAAAACTGCAAATTTGCCACCTCGAGTGCGGTCAGGTGGCCCCAGCAGGATTTGAACCTGCGACCCACGGATTATGAGTCCGCTGCTCTAACCGCTGAGCTATGGGGCCTTCTGATAAAATCAGGACTACAAAGGTAATAAACTTTCACGAAATAGGCAAAAAAGCAGTAACTTTGCAGTCTTATTAAAGACTATGAAGGCAATTGTGATTGGCGCCGGCATTTCCGGCTTGGTTTGTGCCAACTATCTGCAGCGTTCCGGTATCCAGACCCTGATTCTGGAGCAGGCCGCAGCTCCGGGTGGCGTGTCCACCAGCTGGAAGCGCAAAGGATACAATTTTGAAGGGGGGATTCACTGGCTGATTGGCGCCATAAAGGAAATTCCGCTGCACGATATCTGGGTGGAGACAGGCGCTCTGCAGGAAAACAATCCGGTCTATTTCAAGGACCCCATCTATACCCTGGTAGACGAAAAAGGCCAGATGCCGCTCCAACGGGACCTGCACGGGCTGGAACTCACCGGCTGGCGGGACCGCCTGGCCCTGGTCATCCTGAAGTTCCATCTGAAGTGCTTCGACGGCTTCCATCAGCCCATCAAGGACATCAAAGGCGTCAAAACCAAATATCCGCGTCCATCGTCCCTGTGGGAATATGTGAAAATGGGCGGCGCAGCCATGATTACCCCTTTCCTGGTGATGCAAAGCGCCAGCTTCTACGCCAAGCGCTTTAAAAATCCCCGCATCCGCGCCCTCCTGGGGGCGGTGGTGGAGCCTTCCATCAATGCGCTTTCCCTTATCTATACACTGAGCACCTTCGCCATGGGCGACAGCGGCTATCCCAAAGGTGGTTCGCTGCAAATGGCCCGCAACATGGCGGCTCACTTTGAAGGGCTGGGGGGTGAAATCCGCTACAGGACGCAGGTGCAGGAGGTTTTACGCGCGGATGCAGGCTGGGGGGTCCGGGTAGGGGAAGAGCTCCTGCAAGCCGATGCCGTTGTCATCTCCATGGACGCACGGTCGGCCATTGACAAGCTCTTTCGAACGCCCATCCAGGATAAGTGGGCGCAGAAAATGCGCAGCGGCCTTCGTACCACCCAGTGCATGTTCCTGGGCGTAGGGGTCAAGGCCGATTTAAGCGCCTGGCCCCGCTCCATGCAAATTGTGCTGCCGGAGCCGCTGCATGCCGCCGGCCGTACGTACAAGACCATCGTCGTAAATAATTATGCCGATGTAAACGGCTATGCACCGGAAGGTTGCAGCGTGGTTACCTGCCTCTTGCACGGCCGCACCTACCCCTGGTGGAAGGCAGCCAAGGAGGAAGGCAGCTATGCGGCCAAAAAGCAGGAGGTGATGGCGGCTTTCCTGAAGGCGATTGGCCGGGTAATTCCCGTCATTGCGGAGCAGGCCGATGTTACCGATGTTGCCACCCCGCTCACGTATGAACGCTACTGCGGCACGTTTGAGGGTAGCTACATGAGCGATTGGCCGCCCTTCCAGCCGCTCTATCGTGCGCCGTACCGCTATGAGAAGGGCCTGTATTTCACAGGGCAGCGCACGGCTTATTCCGGCGGTTTGCCGCCGTCGGCCCAAAGTGCCCGTCTTACAGCCCAGTACGTGTGCCGGGACCTGGACGTGGAGTTTACCCCACACGCATAAATTCTATTTTTTCTGGATTGAATCGCGAAAGTCCGAGGGAGAAAGCCCGAAACGTTGCTTAAACTGAATACGGAGATTGGGCATGGAAAGTCCCACCGCCTGGGCAACAGAGGAAATGGAGAGTTTGGGATTCTCCCGCATCAAGCGCTCAGCCTCATTCAGACGCATGCTGTTCACGTATTGAGGAAAGGACTGGCCATACGCATATTTGGAAAGAATAGCGTTCAAATGCTGTCTCCGCAGGCCAAAACGCTGCAAAATATCCTGACGCTGCAAAGAAGGCTTGGCATAAAGCTTTTCTTTGCGAACAACCATATCTATTTGGCGGAACCACTCATGATCCGGTACCTTCGTCTTTCTCAGTTCGTTTTGCATGATACAAAGATAAAACACACAAATCCAATTTTATGACATTCTACGGCACATTTTTGGTCCAATGGACCAAAAATGTAGAAAAAATCACAAAAATTCGCGGTACTCCACCGTTTATATTTTGCCCAAATAGAGAAAAATACCTCTTAATTTTTTCGGGAAATACCAAAACATAGACGAAGTTAATAAAACTTTATAAAAAGACAGGTATTTTCCGGGGATAAATTTGGTCCATACACACGAGGGCATAAAAAAAGCAGCCCGCGAATGCGGACTGCTCTTGCTTGCAAGGAGTTATCCTCACACTTTGATTTCTACCTCAACGCCGGAAGGAAGCTCGAGCTTCATGAGGGCGTCTACGGTTTTGGCGTTGGACTCGTCGATGTCGATCAGGCGAACATAGGAGTCCAGTTCGAACTGCTCGCGGCTCTTCTTGTTCACGAAGGTGGAGCGGTTCACAGTGAAGATTTTCTTGTTGGTAGGAAGAGGAATGGGACCTACAACCTTTGCACCCGTTGCCTTCACTGTATCGACGATCTTGGCTGCGGATTTGTCCACCAGCATGTGATCGAAGGATTTCAGCTTGATTCTGATTTTCTGGCTCATATTCTTTACTTTTTATCTTTGCTAAATTTTACTCGTCGTCAGACACTCTGTAACCGCTCTTCTCGATGATGTCCTTGGCCAGGTTGGCGGGGACCTCAGCGTAGTGGTCGAATGTCATGGTGCTGGTAGCACGTCCGGAGGACAGGGTACGCAGCACGGTAACATAACCGAACTGTTCTCCAAGCGGAACATAAGCCTTGACGATGCGTGCTCCGTTGGCGGTGGAGTCCATAGCCACAATTTGGCCGCGGCGGCGGTTCAGGTCGCCCACGATGTCACCCATGTAGTCTTCCGGAGTAACAACCTCCAGGCTCATGATGGGTTCCAAGAGGACCGGATGGCACTTGGGGCAGGCGTGACGGAAAGCCATGCGGGCAGCCAGCTCGAAGGAGAGCTGGTCGGAGTCTACCGGGTGGTAGCTGCCGTCGATGACTTCCACCTTCAGGGAAGGCACCTCGTAACCGGCGAGAACGCCGTTGGCCATCGCGGACTGGAAGCCCTTCTCGATGGACGGGATGAATTCCTTGGGAATGTTGCCACCCTTGACCGAATTGATGAACTGAAGACCCTGTACGCCTTCATCGGCAGGAGAGATATTGACGATAATGTCTGCGAACTTACCGCGACCGCCGGTTTGCTTCTTGAATACCTCACGGAGCTGATAGCTGCTGGTGATGGATTCTTTGTAGTTTACCTGCGGGGCGCCCTGGTTGATATCCACGCCGAACTCTCTGCGGAGACGGTCCACGATGATATCCAGGTGGAGCTCACCCATACCGCTGATGACGGTCTGGCCGGTCTCGTGGTCGCTCTTTACCGTAAAGGTAGGATCTTCCTCGGCCAGTTTGCCAAGGGCGATACCCAACTTGTCCAGATCTTTCTGGGTCTTGGGCTCTACGGCGATACCGATCACGGGATCCGGGAACTCCATGGATTCCAGGGTGATGGGCTTGTCTTCCAGGCACACGGTGTCACCGGTACGCAGGTCCTTGAAACCCACGGCTGCGCAGATGTCGCCGGCCTCCACGAACTCGATGGGGTTCTGGTGGTTGGAGTGCATCTGGTACAGACGGGCCACACGCTCCTTCTTGCCGGTACGGGTATTGAACACGTAGGAGCCGGCATCCAGATGACCGCTGTAGGCACGCAGGAAAGCCAGACGGCCCACGAACGGGTCTGTGGCAATCTTGAACACCAAGGCGCAGAAGGGTTCATCGGCAGAAGGTTTGCGGGTGATTTCGTCACCGGTACGCGGGTCGGTGCCCGTTACGGCTCCCTTGTCCAGCGGAGAAGGCAGATAGCGCATTACGGCATCCAGGAGGAACTGCACACCCTTGTTCTTGAAGGAAGAACCGCAGCAGGCAGGGACAATTTGCATCGCAATGGTGCCCTTGCGGATAGCGGCGATAATCTCCTCCTTGGTGAGGGAGTCGGGATCCTCGAAGTACTTCTCCATCAGGGTCTCATCGCACTCGGCGGCGGCCTCCAGCAGGATGTCTCTCCAGCGGGCGGCTTCTCCCTTGAGGTTCTCGGGGATCTCGCCTTCCTTGTAGTTGACAAGATTCTCGGAACCATCGTAGAAGATGGCTTTCATGTCGATGAGGTCCACGATGCCGTCGAATTTGTCTTCGGCACCGATGGGGAGGCAGATGGGAATGGCGGTTGCGCCCAGCTTGGTCTTGATTTCCTCCACACAGGCCAGGAAGTCCGCACCCACGCGGTCCATCTTGTTCACATACGCGATCTTAGGCACGCCGTACTTGTCTGCCTGGCGCCATACGGTCTCGGACTGAGGCTGTACACGGCCCACAGCGCAGAAAGTAGCCACGGTACCATCGAGTACGCGCAGGCTGCGCTCTACTTCCACGGTGAAGTCCACGTGGCCGGGAGTGTCGATCAAGTTAATCTGATAGGTGTCACCGTTGTAGTGCCAGAAGGCTGTGGTAGCAGCAGAAGTGATGGTGATACCGCGCTCCTGCTCCTGGACCATCCAGTCCATGGTGGCGGCTCCTTCGTGAACCTCTCCGATCTTGTGCGTTTTACCGGTGTAGAACAGGATGCGTTCCGAGGTAGTGGTCTTACCGGCATCGATGTGCGCCATGATGCCGATGTTGCGTGTAAATTTAAGATCTCTCTTTGCCATTTAGCATGCAGTTTAGAAACGGAAGTGTGCAAAGGCCTTGTTGGCCTCGGCCATTCTGTGCATATCCTCTTTACGCTTAAAGGCACCACCTTCATTGTTGTATGCGGCAACAATTTCAGCGCAAAGTTTTTCTGCCATCGAGTGACCGGAACGCTTGCGGGCGAACTGAATCAGGTTTTTCATGGCCACGGAGACTTTCCGTTCCGGACGTAACTCGGTCGGCACCTGGAAGTTTGCACCACCGATTCTGCGGGACTTAACCTCAATCTGAGGGGTCACGTTCTCGAGTGCGGTCTTCCAAATATCGAGAGGAGCCTTGTCAGAATCTTTCATCTTCTCGCCAACCATGTCAATGGCATCATAAAAGATAGAATACGCGATACTCTTCTTTCCCTGCAGCATAAGATTGTTCACGAAACGGGTAACTTCCACATCGTGAAACTTAGGATCAGGAAGTAGAATCCTCTTTTTAGGCTTCGATTTTCTCATTTTGATAAAGAATAAAGGTGATAAAAATTACTTCTTA
>DEKS01000043.1:11738-14356 GCA_002354005.1 Bacteroidales bacterium UBA2716 | reverse complement strand
CCAACTTTTGGGGGTCACATCACGACCCGCTTTTTTTTTCTTATCCGTTGTATTTCTTTCCGGGGAAGAACCGGGGAACGGCCTGGCAGTATTTGGCGTATTCCGGGTATTTGCCGGAACTGATTTCCTCTGCCAGGGCGGAGCTGCCGAGGAAGAGTACAATCAGCAGCAGCGCGCCAATGATGCTCCAGTTGAAAACGCCCACACCGGCGCCGATGGAGAAGATATACAGGGCGCACCAGGTACCCTGTTCACCCAGGTAGTTGGGGTGACGGCTGTGGCTCCAGAGGCCGTTTGTGTTGAATCCCTTGTTATACGGAGCCGGCAGGTCTTCCAGCTTCTGTCCGGCCTTGATCATTTTCCATTTGGTGGTCTGGAAGGCCCACTGCTGCTCGTCGGCAATGGTCTCGTGGGCAATGAAATAGAACATGAGGGCGGCGGCAAGGACATCTACCCAGCCAAAGGGGACGGTGGAGTTCATGCTTACCAGCGCCGGGAAGGTGGTCATCAGGACCAGCACATTCTGGTAGATGGAAATGAACAGCAGGTCAAACAGGCCCCATGCCAGGCGGTTGCCCTTGAAGGGGGCGCCGTTCCGCACCACACTCCAGCGATAGTCTTCCTCTCCTTCCCAGAATTTGAGCTTATAGGCCCCTTTCCGGGCAAAATTCATGGTGAGGCGGCAGCCCCACAGGGTGGCCAGGATGGCGATTACCACCAGACGGAGCTGCATGCCGCCGTTGATGGCGATAATCCAGGTATAGGCAATGGGAAGGAGGCTCCAGAGTTTGTCCATCTGGGAATTGTTGCCGGTGAGTTCGCCCACCACAAAGCAATAGATGGCACTGCAGGCGCAAATGGCGCCCAGGGTTTTGAGGGTGGAAAGCTGCGTCGCATCCAGCGCGGGACCCACGTAGATGTAAATGAGCGGGCACACAATCAGGGACAGGCCCAGGAGCGTGGCCATCAGGGGAATGTTCATTTTCATATCAACAGGTTCAGTTAAAGTACATTAGGTTGCAAAGATAAGAAAAAATATGGATATTCCTGATATGGAATACCCTCATTCTCAGGGGGTTAAATAAATGGACGGAGGCCCTGTGGGCTCCCGTCCGTGAATCTATAATATTGATAGACAGTTACTTATATTCCAGGCTACAGCCCCCAGTCTGCGGCGGAGTAGGTGCTCTTAGGGGCATTGGGAACGTTGGGGAAGTAGGTGACTCCCGTTAACTGCTCCAGGTCTGCTACCGACATGAGTTCCTTGCTTGTCACAGCTTGCCCCTTGAGGTCATTGCTGTGGGCACGGACAAAAGCCACGCACTTGAGCTCCGAGGCGCTGCAGTCCTGCACCCGTTTGCCGGTGTCCCCGTTCTTGGTACGGAGCAGCACATAGTAGTACATGGTGGGAATGGAGACGTCTGAACGCCCGCCAAAGGAGATTTTTCCGGGGGAGGCCGATTTCCCATAACCGTCTTTGTATTGTTTAAAGTAGCAACCCAGTACCTCGTAGAGGGTATCCTTGCACACCTGTTTGTCTACAAAATCTTCCAGGATGTTCCATCCGCCGCCTCCGGTGTTGAAGCCGCTGCTCAACTGGGGGGCGATGTTGCTGTAATAGAAAACCTGCTCATTGGTGGCACGCGAGCACGTGCGTTCCGCCGAGCCCAGCATGTGGCCCTTGTTGCATCCGCCGCCCGTAGATTTGGACTTGTACTGGATGCCGGAGGGGATGTCAGGATCGGCTTTGTACGCGTCTGTGCGTCCGGAACTGCCCACATACATGCTGTGCCGTGGCGCCGCTACCCACAGGGGGCAGTGGTCTTCCGCACTGAAACACACCGTATAGTTGCGGGCTGGCTTGTTGCCGGGCCCTTTGACATCCGGGCTGTAGTGCCAGGCAATATACAGATTCTCGTCCGCGCTGCTGACCAGATAGTTGTTCTTCTCCTTGACGTTTACTACCGGCATCTCTGCCCAGGCAGGAACGGAAGAGGAAGACGGCGTGTCCTTTGCCTGCGTAGTAAAGGAACGGCTTTCCCCGTAGAAGGTCTTAATCTCATTGTCTCGCTGGAGAATGACATAGGCCCGATACCAATAGGTGCTCTGCGGCTCCAGGTCTTGGAGTTGGACGCTGAAACTGGTGGTGCCGCTGGCCTGTTCCGTATAGGTCATCTGGTCCGTAGGGCCCCATTCAAAGCCGACCTCGCGGATGGTGGCATTGGCGCCGGCGCTGCTTCCGTTAAGGGTTGCAGAGAAGGCAGTCAAATCACTGGCCGCTCCGGTGGCTACATCCACCTTGAGGGCATCCGGCTGCTCCGGTTGCGAAGGCTGGGTGGGAGTGGTGGGCGTGGTGCCGGAGGGGATGAGCGGCTTTACAGGCTGCGTACCGGGGGTGCAGGCTACGAAAGCCAACACGCAGCCCAAAAGAAGAAAACACTTTTTCATGATTAGTAGCGGTTCAGGGGCCTTTCTGAAGTCATGGAATGAACCTGGCGTTTTACCTCGTCCAGGACCAGTTTGTGGGCAATGCGTTCCGCCGTCTGGGCCTCCGTGGGCTCCTTGGCGGTAAGGGCGGCAAAATGTTTGTTGGCCGACTCCAGCACGCGGTCTATCAG
>DEKS01000043.1:6226-11641 GCA_002354005.1 Bacteroidales bacterium UBA2716 | reverse complement strand
ACCATGTTCTTGTTCACGGTAATATCGGCCCGGACCAGTTCTTTCTCTGCGACGCGGCCTGTCAGGTCCGGGAAGTTGGGGCGTAAGTCGATGAGCATGAGGTGGTTGTCCGTTCCGCCGGAGATAATTTTATAGCCTTTGTCGATAAAAGCCTGGCACATGGCGGCGGCGTTGGCCACCACCTGCTTCTGGTACTGCTTGTATTCCGGCTGGGCGGCCTCCCAGAAGGCCACGGCCTTGGCTGCAATTACATGCTCCAGCGGCCCGCCCTGGATGCCCGGGAAAACGGCGGAATTCAGGATGGCGCTCATCTTCTTGATCTCCCCCTTGGGCGTGGTGAGGCCCCAGGGGTTGTCAAAGTCCTTGCCCATGAGGATAATGCCGCCACGCGGCCCGCGGAGGGTCTTGTGGGTGGTGGACGTGACTATATGCGCGTATTTTACCGGGTTCTTCAGCAGGCCCGCGGCAATGAGGCCGGCGGTGTGGGCCATATCGATCCACAGGATGGCGCCCACTTTGTCTGCGATGGCGCGCATGCGCTCGTAATCCCATTCACGGGAGTAGGCCGATGCACCGCCGATGATGAGCTTGGGCTTGCACTCCAGGGCTTTGCGCTCCATTTCGTCGTAGTCCACGCGGCCGGTTTCCGGATTGAGGCCGTACGCTACAGGGTGATACAGGATACCGGAAGCGTTGACAGGGGAACCGTGGGTAAGGTGGCCGCCCATGGACAGGTCCAGTCCCATGAAGGTGTCTCCGGGTTTGAGGATGGCCATGGTGACGGCCATGTTGGCCTGGGCACCGGAGTGCGGCTGCACATTGGCATACTCGGCATCGTACAGGGCGCACAGGCGGTCGATGGCCAGCTGCTCAATTTGGTCCACTACCTCACAGCCGCCGTAATAGCGCTTGCCGGGGTAGCCCTCTGCGTATTTGTTGGTGCATACGGAGCCCATGGCTTCCAGCACTTCATCGGTAACATAATTTTCCGAGGCAATGAGTTCCAGACCGGCGGCCTGGCGCTGCTCTTCCTTGTTAATAAGGTCAAAAAGCTGAGAATCGCGTTTCATATTGAGTGGTTAGTGTAAGCTAATATTTTCACAAATTTACAAGAAAACCTTTACCTTTGCAACATGAAAGACAGAAAACTTCTCAATATAGAATTGGGCCGATTGACGGCAGAGCAGTACCGCCATAGGAAGGAGAGCGGCCTTGTGCTGGTGCTGGACAATATCCGCAGTGCGCACAACGTGGGCAGCGCTTTCCGCACCGGCGATGCCTTTGGCGTAGACAGGATTTATCTGGGCGGTATCTGTCCCGTCCCGCCGTCCCCGGAACTGCACAAAGTGGCCCTGGGGGCAGAATTGTCCGTCCCTTCGGAGCACGTGGAAGACGTGGTGGCCCTGGTAAAGCAGTTACAGGCCGATGGATATACGGTTGTTGCCGTGGAGCAAACGGTCCACTCGGTAAAACTGGACCATTTTCGCCGGGAACCCGGCCGGAGGTATGCCCTGGTTTTTGGAAACGAAGTCAGCGGCGTACAACAGGAAGTTGTAGACGCCGCTGACTTTGCTCTCGAAATCCCGCAGCAGGGGACCAAACACTCGCTGAATGTCTCCGTCTCCGTTGGGGTTGTTCTTTGGGGCTTAATCCAGGCTATGGATTGCTAGGCCGCTGCGGAGCTTGGGCTCAAACCAGGTGGTTTTGGGCGGCATAATGTTGCCGGTGTCCGCAATGCTCATGAGCTGGTCCATGGAAACCGGATAAAGGGCAAACGCCACCTTCATCTCTCCGGAATCTACACGGCGGGAAAGCTCCCCAAGGCCACGGATACCGCCCACAAAGTCGATACGCTTGTCTGTGCGCAAATCCTTGATTCCCAGAATCTTGTCCAGCACGAGGTTGCTCAGGATGGTGACATCCAGCACGCCAATAGGGTCGGCGTCGTTGTAGCGGCCCGGCTTGGCGGTGAGGCTGTACCACACGCCCTCAATGTACATGGAGAAGTTGTGAAGGCCGGCGGGATGGTAAATCGCTGCATCTCCCTTGCATTCCACAATGAAATCCTCCTCCAGGGCCTTGAGGAAATCCTTGGTGCTCAGGCCGTTGAGGTCCTTCACTACACGGTTGTAGTCGATGATGGCCAGGTGGCTCTGCGGGAAGCACACCGCCATGAAGTAATTGTATTCCTCGTTGCCGGTGTGGTGCGGATTCTGCGCTTTTTTCTCTGCGCCCACGCGGGCGGCGGCAGCCGTGCGGTGATGGCCGTCGGCCACATAAAACGCGTCGATGTCCTTGGTGAAGATTTCCGTGATGCGGGCAATGGTGGCGTCGTCGTCAATCACCCAGAAGGTGTGCGTGAAGTTGTTCTCGTCCACGAACTTGTATTCCGGCTCTTCGGCGGCAGTCTTGGCAATGATGTCGTTGAGCTCCGCGTTGTCCTTGAAGGCAAAGAAGACGGGCTCGATGTTGGCGTTCTGGATGCGCACGTGAATCATGCGGTCGTCTTCCTTGGGCTTGAGGGTGAGCTCGTGCTTCTTGATAATGCCACTGGCGTAATCGTCGGTGTGGGCACAGAGGACGATGCCATACTGGGTGCGGCTGCCCATGGTCTGGGCGTACACGTAGTACTTTTCTTTGTCGTCCTGCACCAGCCAGCCTTTTTCTTTCCAGGCCTTGAAGTTCTCCACGGCTTTGTCGTAGGTGCGCTGCTCGTGCTCACCGGCGATAGGGGAGAAGTCAATTTCCGGCTTGGTGATGTGCAGGAGACTCTTTTCACCGGCCATGGCCAGGGCTTCCTCGGAGTTGAGGACGTCATACGGGGGAGCGGCAACTTCCGTTACCAGATTCTTGGGCGGACGAATGGCCGCAAACGGTTTAACTCGTACCATAACTATTTGTTTACTTGGAATTTACAATTGCCTGTTGCAAAGAAGTCCACAATCTGGCGGGCGGCGGCCAGGCCGGCGTTCACATTGGCCTCGGCCGTTTGGGCGCCCATCTTCTTGGGCGTGGCAAATACGCGCGTGCCAAACTTTTCCTGCAGGGCGGCGTAGTTGTCCGGCATGACGTCCGTGACATATTTCAGGTCTTCGCGTTCTTCCAGGGCTTTCATAAGGCCTTCCTCGTCGATGACTTCCTTGCGGGCCGTGTTCACCAGCGTGGCACCTTTAGGCATCTTGGTAATAAGGTCATAGCCGATGCTCTTAATGGTGGCGGGAAGGGCCGGGATGTGGATGGACAGGTAGTCCGATGTGGCGTAGAGCTCTTCCACGGAGTGGACGGGCTGGGCGCCGCCGGCGATAATCTGTTCGTCCGTGAGGAACGGGTCCAGGGCGCAGATTTCCATGCCCAGGGCCTTGGCTTTCTGGCCCACCAGGCGGCCTACATTGCCGTAGGCCTGTACGCCCAGCCGTTTACCCAGAAGCTCCGAACCGGTGGCAGGGGTAAGCTGGGTGCGGGCCATGAAAATCATCAGGCACAAGGCGAGTTCCGCCACGGCATTGGAGTTTTGTCCGGGGGTGTTCATGACCACGATGCCGCGGGCGGTGGCGGCGGCGAGGTCCACATTGTCAAATCCGGCGCCGGCGCGCACCACAATCTTGAGTTTGGGGGCGGCGGCCATCACTTCTTCCGTTACTTTGTCCGAACGGATGATGAGGGCTTCGGCGTCTGCCACGGCGGCGACAAAGTCGCTCTGCTGGGCATATTTTTCCAGTTTGCTGACCTTGTGACCGGCAGCTTCCAGAATATCGGTAATGCCTTTAACCGCAGCGGCGGCAAAGGGCTTTTGGGTGGCAAGTAAAACGTTCATTATTTTTTCAGAGCTTCAAATTCTTGCATACAATCTACCAGGGCCTGGACACTCTCGATAGGGCAGGCGTTGTACAGGGAGGCGCGGAAACCGCCTACGCTGCGGTGGCCCTTGATGCCCACCATGCCGCGCTCTTTGGCAAAGGCGAAGAATTCGTCCTGGAGTTCTTCCTTGCCGGGAGCCATGACAAAACATACGTTCATCAGGGAACGGTCTTCCTTGGCGGCGGTGCCGGTGAACAGGCTGTTGCGGTCAATTTCGTCGTACAGCAGCCGGGCCTTCTTCTGGTTAATTTTCTGGATGGCCTCTACGCCGCCCACGCTCTTGATCCACTTGAGGGTTTCGTTCATCACATAGATGGCGAACACCGGCGGGGTATTGAACATGGAGAGTTTGTCAATGTGGGTCTGGTAGTTGAGCATGGTGGGCAGGTGGCGCGTTACGCGGCCCAGGGACTCCTTGCGGATAATGGCAAAGATGACGCCGGCCGGGCCCACGTTCTTCTGGGCGCCGCCATAGATAAGGTCATACTTGCTCACGTCTACCGGGCGGGACATGATGTCCGAGGACATATCGGCAATGAGCGGGCAGGGGCAGTCCATGTCTTCCTTGATTTCCGTGCCGTAAATGGTGTTGTTGGTGGTGATGTGCAGGTAGTCCAGGTCTGCGGGGATCTCGAAGCCCTTGGGAATATAGGAATAGTTCTTGTCCTTGGAGCAGGCGATGGCATAGGCCTCGCCAATACCCTGGGCCTCTACGAGGGCCTTGTGGGCCCATACGCCGGTGTCCAGGTAGGCCGCTTTCTTCTCCAGGTAATTCATGGCCACGTACAGGAACTGCAGCGATGCGCCGCCGCCCAGGAACACGACCTCGTGCGTGTCCGGGATGTGGAGGAGTTCCTTCCACAGGGCGCGACACTCGTCCATTACGGCATCCCACTCCTTGGTGCGGTGGCTGATGGACAGCAGGGATACTCCGGTACCGCTGAAGTCTTTTAAGGCCTCGATGGTATGGTCGATGGCAACCTGCGGCAACAGGCAGGGGCCGGCATTGAAAACATGAACTTTTTTAGACATGATGTATTAAAATAAAGTGTATTAATTATGGTCTTGCAAGTTAAGATTTTTTATTGACAAAACCTATATTTCTTCCAATTTTGCGTAATTTTCCACGCGGTTTTTAAAATCCGCCACGGCGGACAGCCGCACCCGCACTTCCAGCGTGCAGCTTTCCCCAAAGTCCTGCGCCCGCGGCTGGATGTCCATGTCCTTGAGCACCTTCATGACGGCGTTCATGGACAGGTACTCAAAGTGGACCTTGAAGTTTTTCCCGGCAATCTTGGTGACGATTTGTCCGCTCGCGATGGCATCGGCCGTGGAGGTTTTATACGCCCGGATGAGCCCCGGGATACCCAGCTTGATGCCGCCGAAATAGCGCACCACCACCACCAGGACGTCGCTCAGGCCGGCAGAATCGATCTGGCCCAGGATGGGACGTCCGGCGCTGCCGGCAGGCTCTCCGTCGTCGCTGGCGCGAAAGACATCCCCCTGATACCCAAGCCGATACGCATAGCAGTGATGCCGGGCGTCGTGGTATTCCTT
>DEKS01000043.1:5566-6170 GCA_002354005.1 Bacteroidales bacterium UBA2716 | reverse complement strand
GCCAGGGCGATGAACCGGGAACCGTTGTCCTTGAACAATCCTTCGGCGGGCGCCGCCAGGGAACGATATGCGTCAAATGCTTCTTCCATCGATACGAAAATAGTGATTTTTGCAATAATTTGCAACGGAACGGGAAAAAAGCCCTATATTTGTGTTACCGAAAAAGAAGCGTTAACAGTATGGTATTCAAACTGCGAGTAACCCTCTCGGGTATCAAGGGTTTTTTCAGAATATATCATGTGCACGGCGCCACTACGCTGTACACCCTTCATAAGCAGCTCCGGGCCGATCTTGAGTTTCCCCAGGACGCCATCATCATGTTCAAGGCACTGGACGTAACCGGCTCTGTGGTGGGCCGTTACGGCCTGTTCGACCTTGGCTGGGGCACCGTAGATGAGACTTCCCTGGAAAAGGCTGTCAAGGCCGGTGCCACGGACTTTGTGTATTTCTACGATGTCACCAACCGCAAAAGCGTGAATATTACCATCGAGGGAGAAGCGGAGGGCGCGGCCGTGCGGCCGGACTTCCCGCAGCTGGTGGAAAGCAAAGGCCCCAACCCCATCGAGTTTGAGAACGGCTATGTGGCCTTCGAGGACCTTCCGGA
>DEKS01000043.1:0-5479 GCA_002354005.1 Bacteroidales bacterium UBA2716 | reverse complement strand
GACGAAGACGGCAAGGAAATCTTTGAAGAGGGCGAAGAATAGGCATGCCCCATACGCTGGAGATTATACTGGGCCCCACCGCTGTCGGCAAAACCGGCTATGCCATTGCGCGCGCCCTTGAGGTAGGTTCTCCGGTCATCTCCTGCGACTCCCGCCAAATTTACGAGGGGCTCTCCATCGGCACCGCAGCACCTTCAAGAGAGGAACTGGCTGCGGTGCAGCATTATTTCATAGGCACAGTACCCGTTACGCGGAACTATACGGCCGGCATCTATGAAATGGAGGCGCTGGAGCTGGTGAACCGCCTGTTCGCGGAAGGCCATGAGCATTTGGTGATGTGCGGCGGTTCCATGCTGTATATCGACGCGTTCTGTTATGGCCTGGACGATTTTCCGGAGGTGCCCCTGCAACTGCGCCGGCACCTGATGGACTGCCTGCAAACGGAGGGCGTGGAGGTACTGGCCCAGCAGTTAAAGGAACTGGACCCCGTTTCCTACGAGGAACTGGATATGAACAACGGACAGCGGGTGGTGCGCGCCCTGGAGGTGAGCATGTACACCGGCCAGCCGTTCTCTTCTTTTAAGACACGCAGCTTCAAGCAGCGGGATTTCACCATTGTGAAAACGGGCCTGGAACGGCCCCGGGAGCAGCTCTACGAGCGCATCAATGCCCGCGTGGAGCAAATGGTGGCAGAAGGCCTGGAAGGGGAGGCCCGCGCCATGCTGCCGTACCGGGATTTGCCCGCTCTGCAAACCGTGGGCTACCGCGAATTCTTCGAATATTTTGACGGTAAATTCGACCTGGAAACCACCGTTCGGCACATCCAGGCCAGCACGCGTCATTATGCCAAGCGCCAGCTCACCTGGTGGCGCCGGGACAGCGATATCCGCTGGGTGGACGTATCGTCAAAATAAGTCCGGTTTCAGGGCTTGTCGAAATCAATTTTTTTTCTTATCTTTGTATGTTTATAAAGATAAGTAAAATCATTCAATAAAATGGATAATAACGAAGAGAAGAATCAGTTGGAGCAGGTGCCCGGAACCGGCTACATCGAGCAGGTGGAGATAGACCACGAAATGCGCACCGCGTATATCGACTACTCCATGTCGGTGATTGTCTCCCGCGCCCTGCCGGATGCCCGCGACGGCCTTAAACCTGTCCAGCGTCGTGTTTTGTTCGGCATGGACAACATGGGCCTGAGCTTTAACGGCCAAACCAAGAAGAGCGCCCGTATCGTGGGCGAGGTCATGGGTAAGTTCCACCCGCACGGAGACTCCAGCGTGTACGACGCCATGGTGCGCCTGGGCCAGGAATGGAACCAGCGCTATCCCATGGTAAAGGGCCAGGGTAACTTTGGTTCGGTAGACGGAGACTCTCCGGCCGCCATGCGTTACACGGAAGCCAAGCTCCAGAAAATGGCAGAGGATGTGCTGGGAGACATGGATAAGGACACCGTGGACATGACCCTCAACTTTGACGATACCCTGGAGGAACCCACCGTCCTGCCCACCAAGGCCCCGTTGCTGCTCCTGAACGGCGCATCGGGTATTGCCGTAGGTATGGCCACCAATATGGCTCCCCACAACCTGGGCGAGTGCTGCGACGCCATCTGCGCCTACATCGACAATCCGGAAATCACCACGGATGAGCTCATGCATTACATCAAAGGCCCGGATTTCCCTACCGGCGGTATTGTGATGGGCGTTTCCGGCATCAAGGAGGCGTACGAAACCGGCCGCGGCCGCGTGGTCATCCGCTCCAAGACGGAAATCGAGGTAGACGAACACGGCCGTGAAACCATTGTGGTTACGGAAATCCCTTACATGGTGAACAAGCGGGAAATGATTGAGAAAATCGCCCAGCTGGCAGAGGAAAAGAAAGTGGAGGGCATTTCCTATATCAACGACGAAAGCTCCCGCGGAGAAACCCGCGTGGTCATCCGCCTCAAGCAGGGAACCAACTCCGGCGTGGTGCTCAACATGCTGTTCAAGTACAGCCCGCTGCAGTCCAGCTTCTCGTTCAACAACGTGGCGCTGGTGAAAGGCCGTCCCCGCACCCTCAGCCTCAAGGAAATCATCAAGGAGTTCGTGGACTTCCGCCACGAGGTTGTCGTGCGCCGCACCAAGTTCGAGCTGGATAAAGCCCTCAAGCGCGCCCACATCCTGGAAGGCCTCCTCAAGGCCATGGACCTCATCGACGAGATTGTCCACATTATCCGCTATGAGGCCAAGAGCATCGATGAAGCCCGCCAGATGCTGGTAGAACGCTACCAGTTCACGGACGTCCAGGCCGCCGCCATTGTGGAAATGCGTCTGCGTCAGCTGGTTGGCTTGGAGCGCGAAAAACTGCAGGCAGAATACGACGACCTCATGAAGTTCATCGAGCGCTGCAACCAAATCCTCGCTTCCGTGGAAGAACAGTTCAATGTGGTAAAGGCGGAAACCCAGGACCTCAAGGCCCGATACGGGGATGCCCGCCGCACGGAAATCACCCTCTCGGAAGACGAATTCAACCCGGAGGACTTCTATGCAGACGAAGACCAGGTTATTACCATCAGCCACCTGGGCTACATCAAGCGCACCCCGCTTACGGAATTCCGCACCCAGAACCGCGGCGGTGTGGGCATGAAGGGCAGCGCCACCCGCGACGAAGACTTCATCGAGCACATCTACATCGCCAACACCCACAGCACCATGCTGCTGTTCACCCGGAAGGGTAAGTGCTACTGGCTCAAGGTATACGAGATTCCGGAAGGCAACCGCACCTCCAAGGGCCGTGCCATCCAGAACATCCTCATGATAGACCCGGACGACAGCGTGCGTGCATACCTGAACGTGAAAACGCTCAAGGATGAGGAGTTTATCAACAACAACTACATTATGATGTTCACGCGCAACGGCGTGGTCAAGAAGACTTCCCTGGAAGCCTACTCCCGCCCGCGCACCAATGGCGTCAACGCCATCAACATCCGCGAGGACGATGAACTGCTGGCCGCCCTCCTTACCAACGGCCACTGCAACATCATGATTGCCGCCCACGGTGGCCGCTGCGTCCGCTTCGACGAGGCCGAAGCCCGCGCCATGGGCCGCACTTCCACCGGTGTACGGGGTATCAATCTTGCGGAAGGGGACTATGTGGTGGGTGTTGTCTGCCAGGATCCCCAGGCAGAAGACGCCGACAAGCGCCAGGTGCTCGCCGTCTCGGAAAACGGCTATGGCAAGCGCTCAGACCCGCAGGATTACCGCCAGACCTCCCGTGGCGCCAAGGGTGTCAGAACCCTGAATATCACGGAGAAAACCGGTGCCCTGGTCACCATCCAGAACGTCACGGACGAGGACGACCTCATGATTATCTGCCGCAGCGGCATGACCATCCGGATGCCTGTTTCCACCATTCGCGTGGCCGGACGTGCTACGCAGGGCGTACGGCTCATCAACATCCGTGAGAAGGATGCCATCGCCGCCGTTTCCGTGGTCGCCCACAGCGACGAAGAAGAAAGCCAGGCCGCAGAGGGTACAGAGCTCCCTGCACCGGAAGGCACGGATATTGCGAAGGATGCTCCGGACAATGAATAACTAATTAACCATTTATAGTATGAAAAAACTCTTATTTGCCCTCGCGCTGGCTTGCTCGCTGCAAGTGGCGTATGCACAAAAACCCGATGCAGACATGCAGAAGGGTGTTGATAAGGCTCTGGTGGCCAGCAAGGATGCCAAGAAAGGCGCCAAGCCTGCTACCTGGATGAACCTGGGTAAGGCCTATTGGGCTGCGTATACCAATCCTACCACCAGCATGAGCACGGGTATCGACAAAGCCACCTTCGCGCTCATGAACAAGGAGAAGCCCGTTTCTGTTACCAATGTGACCATTCAAGGTGCCAACTTTGAGAAGCAGGAACTTTCCCATGTGAACGTATACTTCAACGAGGCCGGCGTGCTGGCCATTGTAGAAGTTACCCATCCTTCCGTTCCCGGAGACCTCCTGGGCGAGGCCGCTGCGGCCTATGTAAAGGCTTTCGAGCTGGGCGCCAAGGACAAGGATGTAGATCCCAAACTGCAGGAAGTGGTGAATGGCTACTACAACGACGCCTTCACCGCCTACCAGCTGGGCGATATGGCCAAGGCCAGCGACCTGTTCAAGGGCGCTGCAGACTGGTCTGCCGTTGCTCCCTGCTCCGTGCGCAACGATGACGCCGCTTACAACTGCGCCTTCACCGCACTGGCCGTCAAGAACTACGACCGCGCCATGGAGTACTACAACAAGTGCCTGGAGCGTGGCTTCACCTCGGAGGGTAACATCTATGCCGCCCTCTCCGAATGCTCCCTTGCCAAGGCCGATACCCTGGCTGCCAAGAACTACCTGGCCACCGGTCTTACCCAGTTCCCGGACAACGCTTCCATCCTGACCAGCCTTATCAACCTGTACCTCACCACCAACGAGGATCCCAAGAAGATTGTGGAACTGCTGGACGAGGCCAAGAAAGCCATGCCGGACAATGCTTCCCTGTATTATGTGGAAGGCAATATTCTGGCCGGCGTGAAGGATTACGAGGCTGCACAGGCTGCCTATGACAAAGCCCTGGTTATTGATCCCAAGTACGATATGGCCTACTACGGCATGGCCAACATCGCCCTCAAGAAAGGCGAGGACATTGTGGACCAGATGAATGCCCTGGATGTTCGCGACTACAAGAAGTACGACGAACTCAGCGCCAAACTCACGGAGGTGTACATTGGTGCCCTGGTTCCCTTCGAGCAGTGCTACAATGTTTCCACCAATCCGGACGTAAAGGCCGCCTGCGCAGATTTCCTCAAGCGCCTGAACTTCCAGCTCCGTGGCGTGGATCCCAAGTACAAGGAAGCCTACGAGAAATGGGAAGCCGTTCTGAACGGCGCCCAGTAATCGTCAGAAAATAAGCCGATTGTTAAGCTTCGTCCGAGTGGGCGAAGCTTTTTTCGTCAAAGGCCTTGACGATTTTGGTGACCAGCGGATGGCGGACGATGTCCTCGTTGGTGAAGCGGATGGTGGCAATGCCCTTGATGCCTTCCAGGAGGCGGATGCCCGTGAGCAGGCCGCTGTCTTCCCGGCGGGGAAGGTCAATTTGCGTAGCATCTCCGGTGACGATGAATTTGGCGCTGGTACCCATGCGGGTGAGGAACATCTTCAGCTGCCCCAGGTTGGTGTTCTGAGCCTCGTCCAGAATGACGCAGGCTTTGTCCAGGGTGCGTCCGCGCATGTAGGCGAGGGGGGCAATCTGGATGGTGCCGTCCCCCATGAATTCCTGCAGCTTTTTGGCGGGAATCATGTCCGAGAGGGCGTCGTAGAGGGGCTGCAGATACGGGTCCAGCTTGTCTTTGAGGTCTCCGGGGAGGAAGCCCAGGCGCTCGCCGGCTTCTACCGCGGGGCGGGTGAGGATGATGCGTTTGATTTCGCGGTTTTTGAGCGCCCGTACGGCCAGGGCGATGGCCATGTAGGTTTT
>DEKS01000184.1:962-2976 GCA_002354005.1 Bacteroidales bacterium UBA2716 | reverse complement strand
TCCACGCTGCTGAACATCCTGGGCCTGCTGGACAACCCCACTAGTGGCTCCTATGAACTCCTTGGCACGGAAGTCGGTGGCCTGAAGGAGAAAGAGCGCACCAAGTTCCGCAAGGGCAACATCGGATTTGTGTTCCAGAGCTTCAACCTGATTGACGAACTCAATGTGTATGAGAATATTGAGCTGCCGCTGCGCTACCTGAATATATCGGCCTCCGAGCGTAAGCAGAAAGTGACGGAAATAATGAAGCGCATGGCCATCAGCCATCGCGCCCAGCATTTCCCGCAGCAACTCTCCGGCGGTCAGCAGCAGCGCGTCGCTATCGCTCGCGCCGTCGTGGCAGGCCCGAAACTGATTCTGGCCGATGAGCCTACCGGTAACCTCGATTCCAAGAACGGCAAGGAGGTGATGGACCTGCTGAAAGAACTGAATGCAGAGGGAACGACCATTGTGATGGTGACCCACTCCCAGAAGGATGCCGCACAGGCACAGAGGACAATTGACCTGTTCGACGGTCAGATAGTGTCAGACGTGAAGAATGAGCTTTAAGCTAATGAAGAAAAACTCAGATATTCTAATCAAAGTCCTCTCCCTGGGCATCGGACTGGCCGTGGGCATCGTGCTCATTGCCAAGGTGTTCTTTGAGCTGAGTTACGACAGCTTTTACAAGGACATCGACCGGGTGTATACCATCAATACCTGGTACTCCCACCAGGGGGATGAACACGATTATGGCCAGGTGAGCGGCGCCGTATCAGTGGGCTTCATGGAGGAGGTTCCCGGTGTCGAGGCAGGTACACGCACGACCTATGTGTTCAACGGCGATACCTACCTGGATGCTGACGGCAATAAGCTAAAAGGAACCCTAGTCTGCGCCGACACCTGTTTCTTCAAGGTGTTCGACCGGCCGATACTTGCCGGTGATCCTTTGAAGGTATTGAGCAAGTGGGGCTGCGTGATGGTGAGCCGGAGCTTTGCGGAGAAGATGGGCGGCGTGCAGGAATGCATCGGTAAACAGATTGCGAATGCCGATATGGATGGCCTGAAGCTGACCATCGAAGGCGTTTTTGAAGACTTCCCCAAGAACGGTTCCCTGGACTACGATATCCTGCTGTCCATGGACACCTATGGCAAGCAGAGCACGGATAACTGGCTGGGCAACGACCGCTACAAGGGTTATGTGAAACTGTTTTCAGGGGTGGACCCAAATTCGCTCACCGATGCCATACGGAAGATGCAGGAGGCGCACCAGCCACTGGAGCAGATAGAGGCCCAGGGAACCAGTTTGAGGTATTTCCTGAAGCCCTTCAGCACGCTGCACACCTCTGATCCGGAGATAAAGTCGCAGGTGATTCTGCTTTCCATCGTGGCGGCGCTGCTGATCCTGATTTCCCTCTTGAACTACATCCTGATTGTCATCTCTTCGATGGTGAAGCGTTCCAAGGAAGTGGGTGTGCGGAAGTGCTACGGCGCTGAGGGCAGGCACATTTACGGAATGCTGTCGAAGGAGGCTCTGCTGCACATTGTTCTTTCGCTGGCCATCGCCTCCGTTATCATATTTGCCGGACGCGGGATTGTGGAGAACCTGCTGGGTGTGCCATTCCAAACATTGCTGGTGCCCCAGAGTATCATGGCCATCGCGGCGGTTCTGCTATTCGTGCTGGTCATTTCCATCGTTGTTCCTGCAGAACTGTATCAGCGGATTCCGGTGTATGCCGCCCTGAAGAACTATACCGAAAATTCCCGCAACTGGAAACTCGGTCTGCTTGGCGTCCAAGTGCTTATCAATGTGTTTCTGGTGGTCATGATGCTCATCATTGGCCGGCAGTACCAGAAGGTGTCCAACGCCGATACGGGCTATGACTACAAGAACCTGTACTATTTCGATATGTTTGACGGCGACCGCCAGGCATTGGTACGCGCGGCCGAAACTCTTCGCGGTCTTCCCGAAGTGATCGGTGTCGCTGCTAGTTACAACCTTCCTTTCCAGGGCTCCAATGGTGACAATGTGTAC
>DEKS01000184.1:248-890 GCA_002354005.1 Bacteroidales bacterium UBA2716 | reverse complement strand
GCCCCGAGGGATTCCTCTGAAATTGTGGTTGACGAGAAGTTTGTTACCAAAATGGCGGAGTTCACGGACTGGTCCGACGGGGCCGTGGGTAAGCTGGTCTTCATCACCGGTCACGACCGATCAGGCGATACCGGAAGAAGATACTTCACCATTTCAGGTATCTACAAGCCCTATCTCATCGGAAATCTGACGGGAGTGGACAACCGGCCGAGTGCCCTTTTCTACGGCGAAATCGGTTCGATGACTTCCTGGATGCCGCATACCCTGTTCAAGGTGCGTCCAGATGCGCTGGAGAAAGTGCGCGGCGCTTTGAACGAAGCGCTTCCTGATAAGGAAATTAACATTGTTTCTTATGCAGAAGAAATGCGTGCCGCCTATGCCGACAGCAAGAAGATGCGCAATACCATGGCATTGGGAGCCGTGTTCTCCCTGCTGATTGCCCTCTTGGGATTGATTGGCTTCATCAAGGATGAGAGCCTCCGGAGGTCGAAAGAAATGGCCGTGCGAAAGATCAACGGCGCCACCACCCGGGATATCCTGAGTGTCTTCGCCAAAGACATCATGAAGCTGTCCGCGGTGATGGCTGTGATTGCCTGCGTGGCCGCCTACTTTGTAGCCAACAAGTGGCTGGAGCAGTTTGCC
>DEKS01000184.1:0-159 GCA_002354005.1 Bacteroidales bacterium UBA2716 | reverse complement strand
TGCTGATTGTGCTGGGCGTGGTGCTCCTGAACTGCCTCCGCATTGCCCGGGCAAATCCCGTGGAATCGCTAAAGAACGAGTAGTCAATTCTTATTTATGCAACTCCCAGCCCATACGTTTGGCCAGGTCTTTGGCGAAGGCGACATCCTTCTGGGGAAG
>DEKS01000035.1:8218-10043 GCA_002354005.1 Bacteroidales bacterium UBA2716 | reverse complement strand
CTGCACGACCGCATCAGCGCCGCCCACTACGGCGTTCGGCCCACGGGCAACGGCCGCCGGGAAAGCTTCCGCTACGCCCCCATCCCGCGCATGCGCGCCACCTATATGGAAAGTGGCAGTGCCAAGGCTACAGACCTCATTGCAGAAGTCTCCCAGGGCGTTTTTGTGGATGAATTCTCCAATGGCCAGGTACAGATCGGGGAAGGCGATTTCACATTCTATGTAAAATCCGGCTACCTGATAGAAAACGGCCGGCTCACCCGGCCCGTGAAAGACATCAACATCATTGGCAACGGCCCGGAGGCGCTCGCGCACATTCGCGGCGTGGCGGATGACCTGATTGTGGATTCGGGCGCCTGGACCTGCGGCAAAGAGCAGTCCGTACCGGTGTCGTGCGGCATTCCCACCGTCCTGATTGACGGACTAACTGTTGGAGGAGAATAATATGAGTATCAACAAGATAGCTGCCACCCTCACACAAACGGAGATAGACCTGGCACAGTACTGCCTGGCGTTTGCCCGGCAGGCCGGTGCGCAGAAGGTGCGCATCACCCTGTCCAAAAGCCTGATGAACCTGATCGGCCTCCTGAACGGAGAGGTGGACAAAACCGCCCATGCGCTGGACCGCAGCCTGCAGCTCCAGTTGTTTGTAGAGGGCCGATATGGCGCTTTTTCCACCAACAAGCTGGAGAAGGAGGGACTGGAGGAATTCATCCGGGAGGCTATCGACACGGTAAAAATGCTGCAGGAAGATAGCTACCGCGACCTACCCGCACCGGAGCGCGTGGCCAAGGATGCCCGCACCGGCCGGGAACTGGGCCTGTTTGACCCCGCCTACGACACCCTCACCGCCGAACAGCGCCGGGAAATAGCCCTTGCCTCCTGCTTCTGGCCCTCCGACGCTTCCTCCTGTCATTCCGACGTTTCCCCTTGTCATTCCGAGCGAAGTCGAGGAATCTCCCTCCTGGCCGAGGAAGGCGAATACTCGGACAGCGTCTTTGACACCCTCACCATCGACAGCCAGGGCCTCTATGCCCGGCACACGGAAACCTCCTTCGAGATAGGGTATGAGACCACCGTGGAGGACGCCCAGGGGAACCATTTTTCCAGTTACTGGTGGGACGCCGCTCCCCTGCTAAAAGACCTCCAATGGAAAGACTGTGCAGAGATTGCTTATAAGCGCGCTCTGGCGCAGGTGGGCCCGCAGGATATTGAAGGCGGAAAATACACGGTGGTAGTGGACACCGAATGTGCCTCTACGCTGCTTACACCCGTACTCAATGCCCTGGGCGGTTTTGCCCTGCAACAAAAGAACTCCTTCCTGGTGGGGAGTCTTGGGAAGCAGCTGTTCCCCGAGCAGCTCACCATCCTGGACCTGCCCCGCACGGCCGGGGAAACCGGCTGCCGCCTTTTTGACAGCGAAGGCGTTGCCACCCGGGAAATGCCCATTATCGACAAAGGCGTAGTAAAAACGTATTTCTTAAATACTTACATTGCATCCAAGATGGGAATGGCGCCCACAGTGGAAGATGCCACGCGTGTAAAAGTGCTGCCCGTCGGAGGCTGCAAAACACTGGATGAGCTGCTCGCTGCCGTCGGCGACGGAATCCTTGTCACCGGCTTCAACGGCGGCAATTCCAACCCGGTCACGGGCAATTTCTCCTACGGCATCGAGGGCTTTCTGGTGCGTGGCGGAAAAAAGGTGCATCCGGTGCGGGAGTTGCTCATCACGGGCAATTTCCTGCAGCTGTGGAACAACCTGGTGGCCACGGCCGATGACGCCCGCCCCTGCCTTTCCAAGCTCATCCCTTCCCTCGCCTTTACC
>DEKS01000035.1:2853-8125 GCA_002354005.1 Bacteroidales bacterium UBA2716 | reverse complement strand
AAAAATACATGAAGACGTCAGTCGTCATACTCAATTACAACACCCGGGACTACCTGCGGCAGTTCCTGCCGGGGCTCATGGCCTCCTGCGAGGGGCTGGACGCCCAGGTGGTAGTGGCCGACAATGCCTCCACCGACGGCTCGGCGGCAATGATGCAGGCGGAATTCCCGCAGGTGCCGCTCATCGTCCTGGACCGGAATTACGGCTTTACAGGCGGGTATAACCGGGCGCTGGAGGGTATCGACGCGGAATATTATGTCCTCATCAATTCCGACATAGAAGTGCCGTCCGGCTGGCTGAAGCCGCTGGTGGCGTGGATGGACAGCCATCCCTCGTGCGGAGCGTGCGGGCCCAAACTGCTGTCTTATGCCCGGCGGGATACCTTCGAGTATGCGGGTGCGGCAGGCGGTCTTGTAGACCGCTATGGCTACCCCTTCTGCCGGGGCCGCGTGATGCAGAGAATCGAGAAAGACGACGGGCAGTATGACTCTCCGGCGGAGGTCCTCTGGGCTAGCGGGGCGTGCCTGATGGTGCGTTCCGGCGTATGGAAGGCCCTCGGCGGATTGGACGAGCGCTTTTTCGCGCACATGGAGGAGATTGACCTTTGCTGGCGCATGCAGCTGCGCGGCTGGAAGGTAAATATCGTCCCGGAGTCGTTCGTATACCACATTGGCGGCGGCACGCTGCCCAATGAGTCGCCCTTCAAACTGCGGCTCAACTTCCGAAATAACCTTCTTCTGCTGGAGAACAACCTGCCGGCCACCTTCGTGGCAAACGGTCTCCCGGAGGCCCGCGCCCGGCGCGAAACCCGCCGGCGCATTTTTGTACGCATGTGCCTGGACGGCTTGTCGGCCCTGGTGTACCTGCTTACCCGCCGATGGAGCTTCTACCAGGCTGTGGTTCAGGCACATAAGGAATATCGACAACTCCGTAAGCCGGGAGAAATCCCCGCCTCTCCCTCCCTTCCGGACGGACTGTACCCCGGCTGGATAGTGCCCAAGGGCCTGTTCAAGTAACCATTTTTCCACCTTTTGAGGACATTCGTCCACCCCACACGCGTATATATAGGCTATCTTTGTGCCCCGACGTTGCACAAAACTATATAATCAATATTCATTTTATGAAAAAATCAATGTACCTTGCTCCCCTGGCTCAGGAAATTTGCCTCAACCAGGAGTCCTTTGTCTGCGCCAGTGCCAACCTGGGCGACATTCCTATCAGCCCCGCCAGCATGGAAGGATTTGACATGCTGGGCACCGACGAACTGGGCCTGGGCGGCCTGGGCAGTCTGGGCGGCATGAACATGTTCGGTTTCTAAAACAGGAGGAATGACGATGAAAAAAACGTACTTCGTGGCTCTTGCCACCCTTATGGCAGCTTTCGCCTGCACCAAAGAAGCCCCTGTTCAGAAAGAAGCCGTTCAGGGCCATCCCGTAACGCTGGGCGTGGAAATTCCCGCCACCAAGATTGACTACACCGACAACGGGAGCGCCATCCATCCTGTTTGGAAAACCGGCGACCAGATTGAAGTCGTGTTTGGAACCACCTCCGAAATCTTCACCCTCGCCAGCGGTGCCGGCACCCAGAGCGCCACGTTCACCAATGCCAGCAGCACCCTGGAAGAAGGCACAACCTACGCTGTGTACTATCCGTCCAAAGAATATGACTGGTCCGTGCAGGACGGCACGCTGGAGCACCTTCCCAACTACCTGGTAAAAACCGGCCTCAACAGCCTCACCGCCAGCATCAACCTGGAGCCCCAGCTGACGTATTTTGTGCTGAATTTCACGGAGGCACCTGGCAGTGTAACTGACGGTGCGCTCTCCACCAAGAAAGTCTACCTGCAGAGCGACAACGGCATAAGCCTGTACAACCGCACGCAAGGTGACGCCTTGAATCCGGGCATTATTACCGTGAATCACGAGGCCAGCTTTGCTGCAGACGGCACCCCTACAGATGCAAAACTCTACGTGGCCGCATACATCAATGGCGACACGAATGCGGTCACGGACGCTTTCACCGTCACTTTCATGAACGGAGAGTTTGCCAACAAAGCCAAGGTAAGAAATTACAGCTGGACCTGGACGCCCTCTTCCAACTACTCCGCCGGTAACGCCTATGCCTCCCCCACCAAAACCAACGGGTTCTATGAGGGAACAGTGATTGGCGCAAAGGATAACTCCACGGGTTGGTGGACTGCCTTCAGCGAGTACTTCAACATCCCTGTCGGCAAGAAACTCACGCTGGATTTCATCAACTTCGGCGACAAAGTAGAAAACTGGCACAACTGGGTCAGCGTAGTTACCAATGACGTAGATCGTGGAGGAGCCGGCTATTCCGAGTACTTTGCGCTTCGTGCCGACCACCACGGATGGGGCGGTCAGTTCCGTAAATCTGAAATCAGCAGCAATTTCGACTGGGACATTTTCAAAGCAGAGCTTGACGGGGCCCAGGTATCTCTTAGCATTGAGCATGTAAAAGACGGCTATGCGCTCGTAAAAACAACCATTAAGACAAAGAATAATACCTGGTTCGAGAACTACTATCAGACGACTTCCAAGACGGAAGATATCCGTGCATTCCTTACTGTTGATAATGCTCATCTTGTTCTGGCCGGCATTTCCATGGAAGACAGCAATAAGGTTATAACCGGCATTACGGCATCGGCCCAAGCGAATGTTATCGGCACAGCTGACAAGCTTACCATTTCGCCTGACGGTATTGTGGTAGAAGCAACTTTCGATGACGGTGAAGTCATCTGCCTCAACCGGGGAGACTATACCGTCACCATTACCGGGGATAAAATAGAGTTTCCGACCTCTGCCACAAGCGTAGAAAACATCGCCTCTGTTTCCTATACTTCTGCACAGCATGGCGTCCTCAACGCCACCGCCAATTTGACCATTGCTACCAGCGCATATTCGCTTACAGAGACTAGCTTGGGAGCAACAGACAACTCAACGGGTTTTTGGGCCGCACAACTTGCCAATGATTTTCCTGTAGCAGTTGGCACCAGTGAAACCATTGGACTCACTTTCGTCAGTTCAGCCCAGAATGCTAATTGGAACACCGTCGATGTCATTCTCCGTGACTTTAACAAAGCTGAATACGGCGTAGTCCGCACAGACAATTATGGCTGGCAAGGGGGATACAATACCGCTGAAAACAACGACGTCTTAGGCTGGACACTCACGTCCAACTGGAACTGGGCAAACTATTGGACGAGTCTCGTAGGTAAGAAAGTCTACATCAGCATTTCCAATAACAGGAGCATCTCCAAAGCCGACATCCGCTACAAAATTGGTGATGACACTTACCAGTACTACGGTGGCATTTCTGTTGATAATATCAATGTATACGCCAACCTCACCATCGAGAAGTGCCACATCACTTTCATGAAGTAAGACAGCTGTATCTCCACCAAAAAAGAACCTCTTCCGCCCCGGGAGGGGTTCTTTTTTTGCTGCGCCTAGAAGGATTAAAGCACACCGTACCCCGCCAGAACCACCTATGATGCAGGTCACTGTACTTTAATGCCCATTCAACCTTGCACCGGCTGGTTGCTAAATGCTTGATACTCTGTTGGATACAGAAAATCCTCGGCGCAAATGGAGCCGAGGATTTTAAGGATATAGCTGAGAATCAACTAGTTAGCGACCAGCGCGAAAGAGAGATACCAGGTCTGTGCCAGGCAGGACGAAAGTTTATGGCTGGTCACTAAATGCTTGATACTCTGCAGGATACAGAAAATCCTCGGCGCAAATGGAGCCGAGGATTTTAAAGATATGGCTGAGAATCAACTAGTTAGCGGCCAGCGAAAGGGAGATACACTCGCTTCGCTCGGTATGACAGACTACTTGTACAGGAAGGAGAACTCGTCCAGATAGAGGATGGAGCCGTCGCCGCCGGTGAAGTAGTCGCCCAGGGAACTGGAGGAAGCCACAATTACGATGTACTTGGGCGTGCGGTCATTCCGATAGTCGATCTTGAGGGTAAAGTGCTCGTACTCACTCATTTCATGGTCAAAGACCAACTTGCCGTAGCCGATGATGGCCGGGTCGTTGTCAAAGTCTACCAGCGTAGCGGGCGGGTTCACCTTGAAAGGCTCGGCCCAGTCTGTCAAAAGCACAAACACATGCCCGGTATCCATCTGCCCCATCTTGTCCTTGTACGGATCCTCGGCCTGGTTAATGGTAGCCGGCTTGTAGCAGGCATACCCGTCCAGGGCAAACGGACGGTCAGAGAACGGAATGCCCCAGTACAAGTCTGCGTTGAACGTGGTGAAGTTGATATCGCCCAGCCGGCCGTTGAAAATACTGCCGGCAGCGAGTTTTTTCAAAATCCAGAAATCCAGCAGGTTCGTGGTGAGTTTGAGTGCCTTCTTGCCCTCTCCCTTCACGGCCACAAACTCGGTCTCGGGAACGCAGTTGCTGTCCTTACCCATGTCGGTGATGGTCTTGTTGGCATTCCCCCACACGGCCTTTTGCTCGTCGGTGGCATCGGCCCCGTAGGCATACCAGGCCTTCCCTTCCTGGGTCCAGGAATCAAAATTCATGTTGTACAGCTGCACGCCGCTTCTGGGCTCTTTGGTTGAGGCATCAATCGTCCAGAAATAGACGTCCTCGTTACTCAGCATCACTTCCAGGGGCTCGGTCAAGTCCAACACTTCCCCTACGGAGATTTCCGGCTCGCACGAAACGCCGTCCGTCACGGAGAATTCCGTCACCGTGAGCTTCGTCAGGTCCGTATAGGCCGGCATAAGCACATGCACTTTCTGCAGCTGGGCGTCGATGGTAACCGTCAGCTGTCCTTCCACCCCAAAGGAGAGGATTTTGGCCGGCACGGCGTAGTTGGTGAGGTCGTTCCGCTTGAGGCAGGATACGGCCACAAGGGCTGTCAATACAACAATCGCAAACTTTTTCATACGCACAGCGGCTTAAAAGTTAAAGACAATGCCCAGGTTCAGTTTGAGCAGGTTGGGCTTAAAATTACCAAACGCGTGCGCCGCTCTGGCCGAAGGAATCTGCCCCTCATACTCCTTGTCCCAGGAATAGCCGCCTTCCAAGAGCGGAAGACTGAGTTCCAGGGCCACGTGGTCCGACAGGAACACGCTGATACCCGGATAAAGGCCCAGCGCAATCTCGTTTACGTCACTGAAGGTTCCCTCCTTGCCGCGCTCGGTAACCGAATAGGACTTGGTGCTGCCAAAACCGCCGCTCAGGCGCACTTCCCCGAACAGGGCCACAATCTTGCTGTTGAACAGCGGCAGATA
>DEKS01000035.1:0-2767 GCA_002354005.1 Bacteroidales bacterium UBA2716 | reverse complement strand
CACGGAGCTGCTGTCCAGATGGATATCCAGACCGCTGTACCCCACCCGGCCAACTACGGAGAAGTTGTTGGCAAAGAACCAGGCGCCGGAGAAGTTGACATCGTAAATGTCGGCCTTGCCGCTCAGGTTGCCTATAAGTCCCATCAGGGAATAATTGCTGCCGCCCGTAAGAGAGCCGGCATCCACATGGTTGTACCCGCCGGAAAGGCTCAGCGAAACGGAACCCTTTTCCAGGTATACGGAACGCGGGTTGCCGGTTTTTCGGTCGATGCCGAATGCCAGCGTGCAAACGGCAAGCATCACCAAAGTCAAAACTGCTTTTTTCATTCTATTTTTACACTAAGATTATCTGTACGAGTCACAAAAACGTGCAAATATAGGGAATTTATTTTTATCTTTGTAAGATTAAAGTACGTACACATGAAGATCATCATCGAAGGAGCCGGCAGAACGGGTTCGCATCTTGCCAAGATGCTCGCCGTGGACGACAATGACATCACCGTCATCGACGCCAATGCCGCGCACATCCGTGAACTGGCCTCCCAGGCGGACGTAGCCACCATCATCGGCGAGCCTTCCAACATCCATACCCTCCGGGAAGCCGGTTGCGCCGGCGCAGACCTTTTCATTGCCGTGAATCCCAGCATGCACCAGAGCGTGAACATCACCAGCGCCCTGCTGGCCAAAAAGCTGGGAGCCAAGCGGGTGGTAGCCCGTATCGGCAACCAGGCCTATCTGTCCCCGGAAAACAAACTGCTGTTCAAGGACATGGGTCTGGACATGATGTTCTTCCCGGAAAAGAGCGCCAGCGACGAAATTGTGGACCTGCTCCGCACCAGCGGCGCCACGGACACCCTGGATTTTGCCCGCGGCAAGCTCCAGCTTTCCGTTTTCAAACTGGACGATGACTCCCCGCTCCTGGACATGGACGTGAAAGAGTTCGTCCACACGGTCAAAGGCCTGCAGCCGGACGCCGATTTCCGTATCGTAGCCCTCTCCCGCGGCGGTAAAACCATCATTCCCCGCTACGACACCACCTTCAAGTTCCACGACTACCTGTACATCATCTCCCATCGGCAAGGCATGCCCATCCTCATGAAATTCCTGGGCAAGGACAAAGTGGAGATTCGCCGCGTAATGATCCTCGGCGGCAGCGAGATTGGCCAGATGGTGGCGGAAAAACTGGTGGCGCACAAACTGGACGATATCAAAATCATCGACATAAATCCGGACCACTGCCGCAAACTCTCGGAAGACCTCCCGGACGAGGTGGACGTGGTGTGCGGGGATGTCCGCAACTCGGACTTCCTTCAGGAACAGGACATCCGCGGCTACCAGGCCGTCCTGGCCTTCACCGGCAACGACGAAGTGAACATCCTCACCTGCGTAACCGCCAAAAAGATGGGCGTTCCGCGGGTCATCGCCCAGGTGGAAAACCTGGAATACATGCGCCTGGCGGAGGAACTGGGCGTAGATACCGTGATTAACAAAAAACTCATCACCGCCAGCCGCATCTACAAATTCACCCTCTCGGACAAAGTGCGTTCCGTGCGCTACGTGAGCGGTACCGATGCCGAAGTGCTGGAATACACCGCCGCACCCGGTTCGCGCATCACCAAAGGGATCCTCAAAGAGATTGACTTTCCCTCCGATGCCCTCATTGGCGGGGTCATCCGCGGCGGCGAGAGTTTCATCGCGGTAGGCCACTCCCATATTGAGCCCTACGACCGTGTAGCGGTGTTCGCCCTGCCGGACGCCGTGAAAGATGTGGACAAGATGTTCAAATAATATTGCTAACTTTGCACGATTTTTAGAAAAACGATATGAGCATCCAGACGGATAATATTCAAAAACTGGTGGAACGCCGGGCCAAAGCCCGCATGGGCGGCGGTGAAAAACGCATCGAAGCCCAGCACGCCAAAGGGAAAATGACGGCCCGCGAACGCCTGGCCCTGCTGCTGGACGAAGGCAGCTTTGAGGAATTTGACATGTTTGTACAGCACCGATGCACCAATTTCGGGATGGACAAGAGCCATCCGGACGGTGACGGCGTGGTAACCGGCTGCGGCACCATCGACGGGCGCCTGGTATACGTTTTTGCCCAGGATTTCACCGTGAGCGGCGGTTCCCTGTCCAAGACCATGAGCGAGAAAATCTGCAAGGTGCAGGATATGGCCCTCCGCAACGGCGCCCCCTGCATCGGCCTCAACGATTCCGGCGGTGCGCGCATCCAGGAAGGCATCGACGCCCTGGCCGGCTACGGGGAAATTTTCGAGCGCAACATCCTTTCCTCGGGCGTGGTGCCGCAAATCAGTTGCATCATGGGTCCCTGCGCCGGCGGTGCCGTGTATTCCCCCGCCCTAACAGACTTCACCCTCATGGTGAAAAATACCTCCTACATGTTCCTGACCGGTCCTGCCGTGGTAAAAAGCGTCACCGGCGAGGTCGTGGACCAGGAGCAACTGGGCGGCGCTTCCGTGCATGCCTCTAAGAGCGGCGTGGCGCATTTTGCCGCAGCCGATGAGCAAGAGGCCATCGCCACCATCAAGCAGCTCCTGGGCTACATTCCTCAGAACAACCTGGAAACGGCTCCCTTCAAGGAGACGTCAGACCCGGTCAACCGCCTGGAAGACAGCCTCAATGCCATTATTCCGGACAATCCCAACAAGGCCTACGACATGTACGGTGTCATAGGCGCTATTGTGGACGACGGCCAGTTCTTCGAGATTCACAAGGATTTTGCCAAAAACATCATCGTGGGCTTTGC
>DEKS01000063.1:3262-14874 GCA_002354005.1 Bacteroidales bacterium UBA2716 | reverse complement strand
AAGGTAAAGTCCGGGGCTACCGTTCCCGGAGCAAGCAGGTCCTTCCCGTACACTACGTCCGGGTCCTCTTCCTTCTGTGCAAAAGCGGCCACTCCTACCAGGAGAGCCGCCATAAGGGTAAAGAATCGTTTCATTATTTAAAAAGGTCGATTACGCCCGTGGATTTTCCGTTGGAGAAGGCGCCATAGTCATAGCCATTCCTTCCATGCTCCGCCTCCGGTTCCCAGTAGAATATACCCTTGAACCAATCGAAATCTTTTACGCCATCCAGCAGGAACTGCATAGCCGCCTTGGCCTTGTCCGGTTTACTGGCAGGCATTCCGAATTCCACCAGCATCACCGGCTTGGAATACTGGGTATGCAGTTGCTGGAAATTGGAGAGGGCAGCATTGCAATAATTCGTCCAGTCAGGATAGTCGTTCAGTTTGTTGTCCCAATAGGAAGGATAAAGCGACAAGCCAATCATGTCGAACTTGGCTCCCCCATTGACAATGAGCGTATAGAACCATTTGTTCTTGGTAAGATCATGTGCATTACTGTGGTGTGTGATGACCAAGGCGTTGGGATACACAGATTTAACGGCGTCATACCCAGCATTGGCCAACTTGACAAAACCAGAGACGTCGTCCTTGGAAACAGCGCCGACAGGCAAGCACATGCCAGTGTTGGTCTCGTTGCCCACTTGTACCCAGGCAACATCCACTTTGGCTTCTTTCAGCGCCTGCAGGACGTCCTTGGTATGCGCGGCAAGTGCGGTAGCCATTTCATCCACCTTCATGTTTTTCCAGGCTACAGGAGGATTCTGCTTGCTAGGATCTGCCCAGCTGTCCGAATAATGGAAGTCTATCATGATGGCCAAGCCCAAGTCCTGGGCACGTTTGGCTTTCACCAGAACATCGGCCTTGTTGCACCAACCGTCCGTCGGATTCACCCATACGCGATAGCGTACTGCGTTGGCACCCAGCTCTTTCATGAGCGCGGTGCATTCCTTCTCCGTGCCGGAAGCTGTGTAGAACTTGTAGTTTTTCTTCTCCATCTCGGTCACCCAGCTAATATCTACCCCTTTGGCAAAGGCGGGAACCGTAACGGAAGGCTCCTCCGGTGTAACAGGTGTAACCGGCGTAGCAGGCGTGGGATCCGGTTTAGTGGGATCCGGCGTAACCGGATCTGTTTTGGCAGCAGGGCCACAGGATAATACGGCGAACAAGGCCGCCAGGAGTGCAATTTTCTTCATGACGGCAAGTTAGCGAATTTTACGCGAAAAACAAAGCGCGTCAGCGGTAAAGTTCCCGTAACACCGCCAGCGACCGCACCTGTATGGCCGATTCCGTGTGGTACGACAAGTACTGCAACAGGCTATCGCAGAGGGCATTTCGGGAGGCACCGGTGAGCGGAATGAGCATGCTCTCGGAAAAGCTCGCCTGCAAAAAAGGTTTGAGCTCCTTCAGGTGTTCCTTCGCGAACGGGGCAATGTCGTCAAAGGTGGGCCGGAAGCCCAGCGCCCCCGCGAGTTCCACGAGGAAACGGATGTGGAAATTGGAATAATCGGCCTCCAACGCATTGAGCGTAAGGATGGAGCCGATGCACCATTCGTACAGCCCTTCCTCAAAAACGCCCTCCCGGACGGTGCGGAACAGCACCTCCGACAGGAACAGCGTCATGGTATTTTTGTGCAGGTTGCCGCGGATGCCGGACAGGCCGTCCTTGAGCAAGATGTTCCGGAGGCTCCAGAGGGTAGATTTGGGATTTTCCACCACATCGGCCTCCAGGATATTCAGCGGCAGGAAAAGGGCCATGGCCTGCTTTTTCCCGGGCCGGACCAGAAATCCGCGCCGGCCGTATTCCCGCGAGAGGGTGTGCACCACTACCGCGTTCTCCCCCACCTTAGTGGTGGCCAGCACTATGAGCTCAATGCTGTTCACGAAGGTATTCCGCCATGGCGCGAAGGGCCTTGCTGCGGTGCGAGATGGCGTTTTTCACTTTGTCGCCCAGCTCCGCATTGGTCTGCGTATAGCCTTCCGGGACAAAGATGGGATCATAGCCAAAACCACCCTTCCCATGTTTTTCCGTGGCGATATGGCCTTCCATCACGCCGTCGAAAAAATGATGTACGCCGCCCACAATCAGCGTCACGGAGGTGCGGAAGCGGGCGCTGCGGGTAGCGTTAGCCGTGCTGATGCCGTTGGTACGGGCCATGGCGGCCTCTTTCTCGCGACGGGCCATTTCGCTCAGGAGTTTATCCATGTTGGCATTGGCGTCGCGCTCCGGACCGGCGTAGCGGGCCGTTTCCACGCCCGGGGCACCGCCCAGGATATCGACCTCTAAACCGGAATCGTCGGCAAAACAATCCAGCCCGGTCTTCTTATAAATATAGTCTGCCTTTTGTTGGGAGTTGGCGCGTAAAGTGGTTCCCGTCTCCGGGATTTCTTCTGTGATTCCTACTTCTGCGGGGGTAACGAGCTCAAATCCCTCGCCCAGAATGGCGGCCGCTTCCTGGAGTTTACCAGGGTTGCCCGTTGCAAATACAATCTTCATAATACATACTAATTAACCGCCGCAAAGTTAGCACATTTTTTGTTAACTTTGCGCTGTCATGAAACGAATCGTACTGTTTTTCACCGCCATCGCGGTTTTTTCGCTGGGCGCACATGCGCAATCCAAGGACTTCTCCCTGGGGAAATGGGTAGAAGTGAACAATGCCATCCTAAAAGAACTCAACCGTTCCTATGTGGACTCGCTGCAGGTGGGCCGCATCGAGCGGGCCGGCATCAATGCCATGCTGGAAGCGCTGGACCCGTACACCTTATATATCCCGGAGGAGGAACAAGAGGACTTCCAGATGATGCTCAACAGCGCCTACGGGGGCGTAGGAGCCATCATTTATAAGCCGGATGTGCAAGGGAACGTGGTCATCAACGAGCCCTACGAAGGCTCCCCTGCCGCCCTGGCGGGCCTCCGCTGCGGGGACGAGGTCGTCGCCATCGACGGACAAGCGGCCGCAGGCCTCACCAGTGCCGAATGCAGTGAAAAGATGCGCGGCAAGCCGGGCACCACGGTAGTGCTCACGGTCAAGAAGTTACGCGTAGGAGAAAGCTGGAAAGCCGGCGACGTGCTGGAGGTTCCGGTAGTGCGCAGGCGCATCGTCCTGCCGTCCATGGAGTACGCCGGCATGCTCAACGAGGCCGACGGATACATCTACCTGAGCAAATTCACAGAAGGCGTGGGGCAGGAGATCCGCGACGCTTATAAAGAGCTGAAAACCAAAGGAATGAAGCGTTTGGTACTGGATCTTCGCGGCAACGGCGGCGGCATCATGGGAGAGGCCGTGAACATTGTCTCGTTGTTCATCCCCAAAGGCTCGGTGGTGGTCAGCGCCAAGGGCAAAGCCGCCACGGAGCAGGTGTACAAGACCACCACAGACCCCGTAGACACGGAAATTCCTATCGTGGTACTGGTCGATAATGCCTCGGCATCGGCCTCGGAAATTGTCTCCGGCGCCCTGCAGGACTACGACCGCGCCACCATCATCGGCACGCGCACCTACGGGAAGGGCCTGGTGCAGAGCATCCGTCCCCTGCCCTACGACGGCCAGCTCAAGCTCACTACGGCCAAGTATTATACCCCTTCGGGCCGATGCGTGCAGGCCATCGACTACTCGCACCGTAACGAAGACGGCTCCGTGGGCCACATTCCGGACTCGCTCACGCACGCCTTCACCACCGCCCACGGCCGTACCGTGCGCGACGGCGGCGGCATCACCCCGGATTTCATTGTGAAGCCGCACAAATACTCCCGCCTCACCTACTCGCTGGTATACAGCGGTGTCATCGAGCAGTACGCCCTGGACTATGTGCGGGCACACGAGCGCATCCCCGCCCTGGAGGACTTCCATTTCACGGACTATGAGGAGTTTATCGCCTTTGCCAAGGACAAGGAGTTCGACTACCGCTCGTCGGCCCGGGCCCTGTTTGACGAGATGAAAAAGTCGCTGGAGGAAGACGGCCTCACGGAGGCCCTCTCCGGCGAGCTGAATGCCCTGCAGAAGTCCCTGGAGATGGACAAGGAGACGTTCCTCCGCCTCAAGAAAGAGGAGATTGTGCCGTTTATCGAAGAAGAGATTGCCGTGCGCTACTACTTCCAGCAGGCCGGCATCCGGGTGCGCCTCCGCTACGACGATCAGCTCCACGAGGCCCTGAAGCAGCCCGCCATCAGCTGGAACTAGATTCCGCGCTCCTTCTTGATGGCCTCGTAGGCTTCCTGGACTTGGCGGAACCGCTCCGCTGCGGCCTTCTGGACATCCGGCCCCAGCGTAGCTACCTTGTCCGGGTGGTTTTTCATGGCCATCCGCCGATAGGCCGCCCGTACTTCGTCATCGCTGGCGGTGGGCAAAATCTCCAGCACCGCATAGGCCGATTCCGCATCCCGGAAGAACATGGCTATTACGGAATTGACATCCGAGCCACCAAGCCGAATCACGGTTCCAATAGCCTCCAGCACACTTTTCTCCGATTTGGAGAAGGTGCCGTCGGACGTGGCAATCTGGACCAGATAGTGGAAGAGCTGCAACCGCTGGGAATAGTTCATATTGGCGGCGATCTGCTCGCCAACCTGGTAGATATTCACCTCCCTGGCGTTCAGCTGCTCCAGCATGTGCATGGCCTGGGCCGCGGCATCGTCCCCGAAGTTGCGACGGAAGAATGCCCGCACGCAGTCCAACTCTGCCGGATGGATTTTGCCATCGGCCTTCATGACTGCCGATGATAACACCAGCAGACTCACAAAAAAGCTGTTCTGCTGCTCTGTGGCGGAATAGGTGCGCGTGCCGCCTTTAGGGGCATCTCCTCCGGGAAGCTGGTGAGACGCGTCAATATACTGTTCGATAGCGCTTCCCAGCAGGAAGCCAATCAGGCCGCCAAGAGGGCCAAAATAGGCCCATCCGAGTACGCCGGTTATCCATTTGGTTACACCCATTTGTCAAAATAATTGTTTCCCGCGCTGTTACAAAAGTCGGTCCCGGGCCATGCAAACTGACAAAATGTCGGGGCAAATCGGTAGAAACAGCAGAAAAAACATGTGAAACAACACTTTTTTTCAACCGATTCTTGACGCTGTCGCTTCCCCGATGTATCTTGGCCGCATGAAAGAGTCGTATCATTTGTGCTTTACCTCACACGACGAGGTGATGTTCCGGGACGCGGAGGACCACGGAATGTTTCTGAACATCCTTGCTTTGCGCGGGTTTTCCCTGGAAACGGAAGTAGAATGTGAAGCGGAAATGTCCACCCATGTGCACATGAACGCTTTTACCGCCCAGCCAGGCCGCTTTGCCGGTCAGGTCCGGATGTCCTACACCAAATGGTTCAACGCCAAATACGGGAGAGAGGGCCGGTTCGGAGAAAAATACACCTTCATCTCCAAGGTAGAAGGGTTCTACCACCAGTTGGTGGTGTTCAGTTACATTTTGCGAAACGGGCTGCACCACTGCGCGGCGGCCACAGCTTTTGGCTATCCGTATTGCTCTGTCCGCGAGCAGTTTGCGGGCGACCTGGGCATGGCGCAGGAAGTGGCCGGCCACTGGAGCAAGGAAGAGATGGCCAGCATCCTTCCGCGCTATTCGGAATTCCCCGACGAGTACCAGATGACGCCCCAGGGAGTATTCCTCCGGCGCTCGTTCATGGAAATCAGAAAGGTGGAACAGTATTATGCCACGCCCCGTGGCTACCTGTACCAGATGAACCGGCTTACGGACGAGAGTTGGTCCAGGGAGCAGATGCAGGACCAGACCGGGCCGCCCGTTACTCTGCGAGATGTGGAACAGGCCGATGAAAACACTGTGGCTCAGCTCCTCAAGAATGAGTCCGGGCGCAATTTCAAGCATGGCCGCATGCAAGACCTGGACGTTTGCCATCTGATTGACCACGACCTCCTCCCGGGCTATGGCGTACAGTCGGTCTATCAGCTTACTGCTACCCAGAAGCAGCGCATTGCCCGACAACTCTTCTACGAATTTCACCTTCCGGAGCACCAGATCCGCCGCTGCCTGGTCATGGGGTAGGATACCCTGCCCCGGAGCGCCCCCCCTCCGGACCCGGCCCCTTCCGCCGCGATTGCAAAAAATCGGCCGCAGAAGCACATCCAGGTGCAATCGCGGCAAGTACCGAGGGCGAAGCCCGAGCGTAAGCCCGAGCGTAACGCCTGCCTNNAAGCACATCCAGGTGCAATCGCGGCCCCGAGTAGCGGGCCCCAGCGTGCGCAAGTCCCTACAGGAGCGAAACCAGCAGGTACATGAAATGGGCGATGATGCCCGCGCAGAGGCCGGCTATAGCGTGCGCGGCGATGGCCTTGGAAATGACTTTGCGGTAACCCAGGGAGTCCAGCATGGCGGTGTGGGTGGACAGGAAGCCGCTCCAGCACATGCCGCTGGCGGTAAACACGGCAATAGCGTTGCCGTCCAGGATGCCCGCCGCGTTAAAAGTGGGCAGCAGGCCCAGCGATGCCCCCACCGCGCCCAACGAGGTCATCGGGAAAGCAATGAGTTCCATGTGCTCGAAGCCGAACAGCCACTCAAAGACCCAGTGAATCTTTTCTGCCAGCCAGGGCAGGATGGGAACGCCCTGTGACGATGACCCGTCGTACACCCCTGAAGGCCCTGCGCCAAAGGTGATCATGATCACCGCCGTGGTAATGATGAGCACGCCCGGAATAATCTGCAGCCCGAGCTCCACACCGTTTTTGCCACCATCCAGAATGGCATTCAGAAAGCGCATGAAGATGCCGTCTTTCTTGCTTTCTTCCACGTGCCGGTCTTCAATCTCTTCCGCCATCTGCTCCTGCACCGGGCTGTCCAGCTCCGGATAGGCCCTCAGGCAGCTGCGCTGCATCAGGCGGGTGGAGATAATCGACCCGCAAAAAGCGCCGAACAGGCCCACCAGCGCGCCGGTCAGGTGGCCATAGCCAATCATGGTAATCATGACCACGAAACCCATGCCAAAGGCTGTTCCAAAGTTGGTGAGGGAAATGAGCTGGTACTTCTTGAAATAGGCGCTGAAGGTTCTGTCCTTGGACAGGGCGATGATGGCCGGGTTGTCCGACAGGAAGGTCATCACGGCACCCAGCGCCGCTACGCCGGGAAGATTGTAGAGCGGCTTCATGAGCGGGCGCAGGAAGCGCTCCAGGAGCGTCACCACGCCAAACTCCGACATCAGCTTGGACAGCGCGCCCGTGAGTACGGTAATGCCCATCAGGTAGAACACGGTATTGAGCAGGAGGTCGTGCGCCGTATTCATGATGGTTTTGAGCATGTTGCCGCTCCCCATGCGCCACCCCAGCAGGGAGAAAACCGCAATAAGGACGGTCAGAAAAACGAGTGCCTCTACGGTTGAGCGGCGGATACGGGATTGCTGCTTCATGACGCTTTGCGCTTATGGTATTTGTTGATAATCTTCACAAAATCAAAGTAATAGGTAAGGCCGACAGATGCGCTCACCTTCTTGGAGGCACTCTCTGTCCAGGCCACGGCGTGGATGCGAAGATCGCTGTTCCCCAGCGGGAAAAATTCCATACCGCCGCCGGCCGTCCAATAGTAGGAGGCGGCAGGCAGAGTCATATCGTACGGAATTCCTTCATCGTCCACATTTTGGTCGTTCTCGTCATAGGACCCTTTCACAAAAAGGCGCCATTTGTCGTTGATGCGGAAGTCCATTTTTGCGATGGTGGTGCCGTCATACTGCGCTTTTTTTTGCGTAAGGGCGCGCCGATACATCAAATCCAGCTCCAGGGAAACCACCGAACCCATCTGAAAACGGTTCCCTAGCGCCACGTAGCCCATCATGTGGTGGTAATAATCGTCGATCCAGTTAATGCTCCACTTGGTTTCCCACCAGGGAAAGAACCGGCCACTCCAGCATAGGCCCACGTTAAAGCGCGTCAGATTGCCGCCATGCAGCGGAGAATGTGTTACCTGCAGTTCCAGCTCCTGGCCTTCCTTGGGGCGGAAAAACGCCGAACCGCCCAGGCCATACACCTGCTGAATGCCATTGCAAAACCCACTGTAATAGTATACGTCGATAGGGGCGGCGTCCCATTCGTACCCGCCGATGAAGATGGGCAGCTTGCCCCCGGAAATGCTCCATTTTGGGGAAATGTCCCAGGTAAGCGAGAGAATATCCGTGCCGTTGAGTGGGTTTTTGGCATCGTAAATGGGTTTAGTGAGCCTGTGGCGGAAACGGAAACGCAGGGACGGGCCGATATGCCCCTTTACCTGGATATTCAGGAAATCTGCGCTGACGCCCGGTTTCCCTTGATTTACGACAAACGCGCCCCGTGCCTCAAAAGCAGCATAATCTACCTGGGCCGATGCAAACACACTTGCTGCCAGCAGGCACGCGATAGCAAGGAAGAATTTTTTCATCAAAAGTTTTGTGGTTAGCCAGCGCAAAGATAGCAATTTAATGCGTACCTTTGCACGTTATGCAGAAAAAAGAATTGGAAATCATGGCCCCTGCAGGCGGTTTCGACTGTCTCCAGGCTGCCATTCAGGGAGGCGCCAACTCCGTATACTTTGGAATCGGACACCTGAACATGCGTTCGCATTCGGCCGGCAATTTTACCCGCGAGGATCTGCCTGAGATCATGCGCATTTGCCGGGAGAGCGGTGTCAAGGCCTATATGACCCTGAACATTACCCTGTACGAGGAAGATTTGCAAGCCGCCTACGCCACCCTGGACGCCGCCAAGGCGGTGGGCGTGGACGCCATCATCGCCTCGGACATGGCTGCCATCCTGTACTGCCGCCGGATTGGCCTGGAAGTGCATATTTCCACCCAGCTGAGCATTTCCAACATAGAAGCGCTCCGCTTTTACGCCCAGTTTGCCGATGTGGTTGTGCTGGCGCGGGAACTTACCCTGGAGCAGGTAAAAGCCATCCACGAAGCCATTGTTTCTGAAGGGATTACGGGTCCGTCCGGAGCGCTTGTCCGCATAGAAATGTTCGCCCACGGAGCCTTCTGCATGGCTGTTTCCGGGAAGTGCTACCTGTCGCTGGATGCCTATGGTGCCAGTGCCAACCGGGGCGCCTGCCTACAGGTGTGCCGCCGGGGGTACCTCCTCACCGACTACGAGACCGGAAACGAGATCCACGTGGATAACAAATACCTGATGTCGCCCAAGGACCTCTGTACCATCGACTTTCTGGACAAATTTGTAGAAGCCGGCGTGAAGGTGTTCAAAATTGAAGGCCGCGCCCGCAGTGCAGACTACGTGAAAATCACCGCGCAGTGCTACCGGGAGGCGGCCGATGCCGTGGCCGATGGCAGCTATACCCCGGAACTGGGCACCCGTCTGAAGGAGCGCCTGGCCACGGTCTTCAACCGGGGCTTCTGGGACGGCTACTACTTGGGCGCCCGCATGGGCGAGTGGAGCGCAAAATACGGCTCCCAGGCCACCCGTACCAAGGTTTACGTGGGCCCGGTAACCAACTGGTTCGCCAAGATTGGCGTAGTGGAAGTGCAAGTGGACGCCACCCCGCTGCACCGCGGAGACCGGTTGCTGTTTATCGGCAGCACCACCGGAGCGCTGGAAGTGGATGCCACGGACTTGCGGGTCGATTACGAGCCTGCCCAGGTGTGCCCCCAGGGCCAGCGCTGCTCCGTGGCCGTTCCCGCCGGTCCGGTCCATCCCCGCCGCGGCGACAAAGTCTACATCTGGACCACCCAGTCCTAGCCTCCAGGCAGGCGTTACGCTCGGGCTTCGCCCTCGGTACTTGTCGCGATTGCACCTGGATGTGCTTCTGCGGCCGATTTTTTGCAATCGCGGCGGGGGAAACGGCCTTTTCGGCCCAACGTGTTGCCGCGATTGCAGCCAGAGTGCCGCAGAAGGCCGATTTCTTGCAATCGCGGCCAGGAGTGCCGGTCCAGGGCAGGGACCACGGCCAGGACACCGAGCCGGAGGGCCCCGGCGGCAATTTGCAGGATTTTGTGTATCTTTGTACTCGATTTATCGAGTAATATGGGAAAACGCAACAACAAGAGCAAGAATCGCAGTTCCAGAAAGAAGAAGACCAGGGTAGTCCCGGAGTTTGTGGGAAAGGCCCTGATGTCACGGGAAGGGTTTATCTTTGTACGCATTGAGGGCCAGGAGGAGGACGTCTATGTGAAGGCCTCCAAAACCCGCGGCGCCCTGCACGGAGACACCGTGCGTGTGGCCGTGACGCAGGAGAAAACCGGCAACGCCAAACGGCGCAGCGGGGAAATCATCGACATTGTGGAGCGGTCCGGCCGTCCGTTTGTGGGCATCCTGCACACGGTGGGCAAGCAGGCCTGGGTGCTCATGAGCTCCAAAACCATGCCCTATGACATTGAAGTGCCCGTCCCCGAAGGCGCCAAGCGCGGCATGAAGGTGGCCGCCATCGTAGACGGCTGGGAGCGCGGTGCCCACTGCCCCCACGGCCATGTGGTGGACATCCTGGGCATGCCCGGCGAGAACGAGACCGAAATGCATGCCATCCTGGCGGAGTTCGGCCTCCCCTACCGCTTCGAGAAAAACGTAGAAAACGCCGCGGACCAGATCCCGGACGTCATCACGCCCAAGGACCGCAAAGGCCGCAAAGACTTCCGCAAGGTGCTCACCTTCACTATAGACCCCACAGACGCCAAGGACTTTGACGATGCCCTGAGCTTTCGCAAGCTGGAAAACGGGAACTTCGAGGTGGGCATCCACATTGCCGATGTCACCTACTACGTGCACCCCGGCTCGGAGGTGGACAAAGAGGCCGAGGCCCGTGGCACCTCCGTGTACCTGGTGGACCGTACCGTGCCCATGTTGCCGGAGAAGCTCTCCAACAAACTGTGCTCCCTGCGCCCGAACGAGGAAAAACTCACCTTCTCCGCCGTATTTGAGCTTACGCCGCAGGCCAAGGTCCTGAACCCCTGGTTCGGCCGCACGGAAATTATCTCGGATTACCGGTTCGACTATGAAGGCGCCCAGGCCATCATCGAAGGCGAAAAACCGGAAAACGTGCCGGCGCCCATCCAGGAGGCCATTCTCACCCTTAACGGGCTGGCCGCCAAGCTCCGCGCCAAACGCTTCAAGGCCGGCGCCGTAAACTTCGAACGCCCGGAGATGAAAGTGGAGGTGGACCCGGACGGCAAGCCCGTAGGCGTGCACCAGAAATTCTCCAAGGAAGCCAACTGGCTCATTGAGGAATTCATGCTTCTTGCCAACCGCAGCGTAGCGGAATATGTGGCCAAAACCAAGAAAACCTTTGTGTACCGCATCCACGACCTCCCCAATATGGAAAAGCTGAGCGGCCTGAAGGACTTCGCCTCTCATTTTGGCTACAAAGTGGGCCCCATCGAGGACGGCAAAGACGTTGCCAAAACGCTCAACGGCCTCATGAAAGACGCCAAGGACAAGCCGGAGCTGGCCGCCATCCAAATCCTGGCCCTGCGCTCCATGGCCAAAGCCTGCTACTCCACGGAAAACATCGGCCATTACGGCCTGGCCTTCCCCTACTATACGCACTTCACCTCCCCCATCCGCCGCTATCCGGACATGATGGTGCACCGCCTGCTGTCCCAGTACCTTGCCGGCGGCGAATCGGCCTCCAAGGACTA
>DEKS01000063.1:0-3186 GCA_002354005.1 Bacteroidales bacterium UBA2716 | reverse complement strand
CGCGAGAGCATCAAGTACAAGCTGGTGGAATTCATGCAGGACAAGGTGGGTCAGGAGTTCGACGGCCATGTGTCCGGCGTCACCGAGTGGGGCATTTACGTAGAAATCGACCCCACCAAAATTGAGGGCATGATTCCCTACCGAACCATCAAGAGCGACTTTTTCATTTACGACGAAGAGCACTACCGGGCCGTGGGGCGCCGCTCTCACCGTTCCATCCGGCTGGGAGACCCGCTCCGCATCCGCGTAAAAGGCACCTCACTGGAGCAAAAGCTCCTGGACTACGAACTGGTGGAAGAGCTGCCCGAGAAATAATGAAACGCTCTCTCCTTGCCACACTGCTGTTTGCACTGAGCCTCACTGCAGGGGCACAGGAGGGCGACTTTACCTTTCGCACCGTATCCACCCTCACCCCGGACCTCAAAACCGGCGTGTTCCGCATCCACATGGCGGCCACCCGGCCTACGGAGGTCTTTTACGAGCTCATGAATCCGGACAGCGTTACCGTTGCCGATGCCATCTTCTCCTTCCACGGTGCCATAAACACCCTCACGGACAGCATCCGGGCCGTGCGCCCCTGGACGCCGGAAACGCCGGACATTTACACCCTCCGCCTCACGGTGAACGGGAAAGTGAGCGAGCACCCGGTTAGCTTCTACAGGCAGGAGAATGTCCTGTTTAACGGCCGGCAGCCGCATTACAAGGGTATCCGGCTGCAAGGGGGCGCCAAGCTTCCCCAAGAGGAATTCGCCCGGATGCGCAAAGCCAACATCAACGCCCTGCAAGACAGTACCTTAACCCGGGAGCAGTGCCATGCGCTGGGCTTTTACAAAGCAATGGGCCCGGACTTCCCCGCCTGGGAGAACGTCCGCGCGGACAGCCTCCTTCTTCCTCTCAAACGAACGTACCAAAACATAAGCATTACGCTGGAAAACCCGGAAGAAGGCCTTTGCCGCATCCAGAACCGGCACGATTTTGTGGACTTAAGCGCCTTCACCCTCCACTACTGGGTGGAGCGAAACGGCAAGCGTCCCTTCTGGTACCGGAAGCGGGAGCTTCGTTTCCAAACGCCTGCGCAGCAGGAGGAAAGCTTCCGCGTAAAACTGCCCCGCATGCGCTGCAAGGGCGAATACCGGCTCTGTTTTGAGCTCCGCAAGGGCACGGAAGTGGTGGCGCAGGAGGATTTTCTCCTCAAGGACACCACGCCGCAGGAAAAGCGCATCGTCAAAGGAAAACTGCTTTATACGGAAGGCGATACGCAAATTGTGGTCCGCGGCAGGCGCTGCGAGTGGGTGCTGGACAAGGTGGACGGGGAACTGCGCAGCTGGGTGGTCAGGGAAAACGCCCTTCTTGCGCCCGGCGCCGGACTCTCCCTGTGCCGGGAAAGGCCGCAGCAGGTGTTCGCCCGAAAAGGGCCCGCTGGCCGCGTGTACGTGTACCTGAAAGGCGCCCGGCAGCAGCGGCTCACCTTTTACCCGGACGGTGCCCTGAAGGTGGAATCGGCCCACGGGGAAGTACGGTTCACGCCCACTCAGGGGTCGGTCCGCTACTTTGGCCGCCGGCCCGGCGGTTGCAAGCACTGCTGGAAAGGCTGCACGGAAGGCCTGCAGAAAGAGACCTCATGGCTGCGCTGCGGCCGCCTTTCGGCCGTTGCCGATGCCCCTTTTTCCTTCCGGATGAGGAAGGGACAAACTACCATCGTCTTTGACGGAAGCGTGGTCCTTACCCCCAAAAAGACTAAACAGAATTACTATGAATAAGAAGGTCGCACTTGCGCTGGCCAGTGGCGGGCCGCGCGGATTCGCTTATATTGGCGCCATCGAAGAACTCCTGGACCGCGGCTATGAGATTTCCTCCGTTGCCGGGGTAAGCGCGGGGTCGCTGGTGGGCGGCATCTACGCCGCCGGGGGGCTGCAGGCCTTCAAAGAATGGCTCTTTGGCCTGGACCCCGTAAAGGTAGTGGCCCTTATGGACTTTTCCGTAAGCAAAAACTACCTGGTAAAGGGAGAAAAAGTGATCAGCGCCATCAAGGAACGGGTGCCGGACGTGAACATTGAAGACCTCCCCATCCCCTTCACCGCCGTGGCCACAGACCTGTACACCGGCGAAGAAGTGATTTTCCGCAAGGGACCCCTCTTTGATGCCATCCGCGCCTCCATCTCCATCCCGTCCATGTTCAAACCGGCACAGATTGACGGCCGCACGCTGGTAGACGGCGGCATGGTGAACACCTTCCCCCTCAACCGCGTGGAACGCACCCCCGGGGACATCCTGGTGGGCTTTAACGTGAACCAGATAGACGCCGCAGAAATCCAGGGCTTTCTGGACAGCAGAGCCGCCCTGCAAAAAAGCGCCCAGGAGAGAAACCTCCTCGGACGCATCGAAACCACCCTCCAGGAGTTCCGCCTGGTGGCCGATGCCGCCGAAGACCACCTCCCGGTAGACGCCAGCGACAACATGGTGAAAATCCTCCAGCGCAGCTTTGGCATCATGAACTGCACCATTGCCCGCATGGGCATCGCGCTCACCCCGCCGGACATCCTGGTGGACCTTCCCTTCGACACCTATCACGGGGTCTATGGCTATTCCCACGCACAGGAAATCGCCGAGCGCGGCCGGGCACTCATGGCCCAGGCCCTGGACCAATACGAATCAAACCATGCCTAATACCGTCACGCTCAAGGACATAGCACAAGAAGCCGGCGTCTCCGTGGCACTGGTCTCCTTTGTGATGAACAGCCGCCTGGACGCCGACGGAAAACCCAAATATCGGGTGGGCGCCCAGACGCGGGAGCGCATCCTGGAAACGGCACGGCGCCTGGGGTACAGGCAGGCGGAGCCCACGCAGTCCGTCGTCCCCAAAAAACGCGTGGTGGGCGTTATTCTGCCGGACCCGGCCGATGCCTACTACGGCAGCCTCTCCGCGGAGCTGGAGCGTCTGGCGCTGCCACAAGGCTGCACCCTTCTCTTTGGCTACTCCCGCTGGGATCCCATCCGTTTCCAGCGCCTGGCCGATGTATTCCGCAGCCAGCGCGTAGACGGCATGGTGGTCGCCCCGCCGGAAGGCGAAAAGGAAGGCCTGGACATGCTCTGGCGGGCCAGCATTCCCTACGTAATCCCCGAGACGGGACGCGACCCGCTGGCGTCGGCCCGGGCCTGTGCCGCACAACTCTTTGAATTAATGAA
>DEKS01000037.1:4606-6191 GCA_002354005.1 Bacteroidales bacterium UBA2716 | reverse complement strand
TTTGGCACGTATAACTTTGTGGGTGAGCGCATTGACGGCTACAAGGCCCCTACTGCGCTGCTCACCAAGGAGGCCGCCGCTGCGTTGAAGGCGGTCAGTGACGATGTAAAAGCGCAGGGCTACAGGCTCAAAATTTACGATGCCTACCGGCCGCAGTGCGGCGTGGACCATTTTGTGCGCTGGGCCGCCAATGTGAGCGACACCCGCATGAAGCCGTACTTCTATCCGGATCTGGACAAGAGCGTCCTCTTCGACCAGGAGTACATCATGGCCAAAAGCGGCCATACCCGCGGCTCCACCGTGGATTTGACGCTCTTTGACATGGCTACGGAAAAGGAAGTGGACATGGGTGGCACCTTTGACTGGTTCGGCCCGGAAAGCCATCCGGACTTCTGCGGCAACCCGGAAACCGGGGAATACACCGGCGACAACGCTAAGAGTCCCACCGGCCGCAGCATCACCCCGGAGCAGTTTGCCAACCGCATGATTCTTCGCGCAGCCATGCTCCGCCACGGCTTCAAGCCGCTGGACACCGAGTGGTGGCACTTCACCCTGGACGACGAGCCGTTCAAGGACCGTTACTTCAACTTCCCGGTAGAATAAACTGCTTCCACTTCTTAGAGAAGAGGGTGGGAGAAACCACCAGCGAGAACCAGCCCCAGTGGGCGTGCTGTCCCACCCCTTCCTGCTTGAGCCGGGCCATGGTCTCGGTGCCCATCATGTAGGTGTAGCCCACCGACAAGACGATGAAGCTGTTGAAGGTGTAGCCCAGCTGCACATCTACGCTGTGACCCAGCGTACGGCCCAGGTCCTTGAGCTGGGTGGCCACGGCCAGATAGTGGTAGGTGATACCGCAGTCCAGTCCCTTCCAGGGTTTGCCGGAGGCGCCAATAAAGGCGTTCTGCAGACCGGGCGTGAAGCCGTTGATATAGGCACTCTCATAAAAATAGTCCAGCAGGCCATAGAACTTGGTGCGGGAACCGGTGATGGGGGAAAAACCGCGAATGACCTCATGGCGCACCATCCCAAGCTTTCCGCCGTAAATCACCGGGACATAGTCGTCGCCGCTCAGGTAGTCATAGCCCAGCACAAAGCCATAGCGGCTTGAGGGGTTGATGGAGGCCTTGGCGCTGGCCATCCAGGCCTGAATGGGAATGGCGCCCATACCTTCACCGACCCACATGCCTGACTGCCGGTAATAGGCGCCCTCTACGGTCACATATTTGGGATGGTAGTTCAGGTAGCCGCCGTACATTTGCTGGTACACCGTGCGGGGAGGGTTGTAGGCACTCCCCTCATCCCCGGCCTGCAGGCCCATATTCATGAAAAGAAGCGATACGCCCAGCGGGAACACAGGGATATCGTAGTGATACCAAAGCGTTTGCATGCTTTTGTAGGGCTGCGCGCCACCCACGTAATAAGTGCCATAATACACGTTGCCGCCGTTCTGGTTAAAGGACAGGATGGCGTGCACCTTGTGCCCATGGCCTTCATAGCCCACGCGAAGGGCGTCGTGCGAGCGGGATGCATTGGCAAAGTCGTTGGTGCCGATGATACGTTCATCGTCATAAGAAAGGGCGATGCG
>DEKS01000037.1:4171-4538 GCA_002354005.1 Bacteroidales bacterium UBA2716 | reverse complement strand
CCGTTCATGCCCCAGACAGCGTTGTTCTGGAGGGTCAGGTGCGTCTGGAACCACTGTTTGTACTGGTAGTCTGCAAGAACACGGACGCGGCCCATGATAAAGGCAGAGCGGCCCTCCGTGGACAGGCTGGCGCGGGGCAGGCCACCGGCGCAAATTTCACCGTGTGTAAGGAAGTGAAGGCCCACGTTGAGGCTGTGCTTCACTGAGTCTGCCTGGGTGCCTGTCCGGGCGAAAGCCATGCTGCCCATCAGCAGCGCCATGGCACTGATTATTAGTTTTTTCATGCGATACGTGTTTAGCTAAACGCAAATATACGTATTATGTGAAATTATTTGTACATTTGCCTCAAAGAAAACAATTTGCTATG
>DEKS01000037.1:0-4151 GCA_002354005.1 Bacteroidales bacterium UBA2716 | reverse complement strand
ATCCATTCTTGCATTTGCGCTTGGGCTCGTTTGCACCGTAGCGCTGGCCCAAGACTCCCTGAAAGAGGCAGTAGCCGAGGGAAATAAGGTCTATGTCCGGATTGTGAACGACCAGGAGCATCCCATCCCGGCCGATGAAATTGAGGACGTCACCCGGGAATTTGCCGCCGCCGGCGCCTGGGAGCGCGTGGAAGAGGCCTCCGAGGCCGATTTCATCCTCAACGTAGAGGCCAAAAAGAAGGTGGTCTTCAACAGCCCCCGTACCTGGCTCACCCCTTCCGTAGTGGACAAGGACGGCAACGTGCTCTGGAAAGGCGACACCTACAAGGCCGATGCCACCATGTTCAACGGCTACCGCGCCACCAACACCTGTATCAAGAAGGTAATCGAAAAAGGTTTCCAGGGGAACCTGTTCAAGAAGGCCGGGAGGTAATCCGGCTGCCTGCCCGCTTGCCGGGCCCGGCCGTGGAGTCCCCCACTGTTTAGGTGCTGAAGGCCCATCCTCTGGACCCTCAGCACTCTTTTTACCACAAAACCGCTCTCGAAGGTCCACTCGCTGGACCCTCGGCACTCTTCCCCCCCCCGGACTGCAAAAGGTTGGCAGCCTTTTTGTCAAAGGTTGGTTTTTACACTGAGGCCGCTGAAAAACCCCTCTGAATAGGCCATAAGGCCGATGAAAAAAGTTGCAGAGCACTAAATTTATTTGGCGTTCTGCAATCTTTTTTGTATCTTTATATTACTGATTGATAATTAGTTATGCTTAATACTCAGACAAAGATACAGTTCAGTGAGCATGCATGTCTTTATGATATGCTCATTCCAAAGGACCATAAGTTCCGTCAGTTCCTCAATCTGGTCGACTTCTCTTTTGTGTACGACGAACTGAAGAATAAGTACTGCCCCGACAATGGACGCGCGGCAAATGATCCGGTAATGATGTTCAAGTACCTCGTACTGAAAGCATTGTCCGGTTTGTCGGATGAGAATCTTGTCGAGCGCAGTAAATATGATCTTTCCTATAAGTTCTTTCTCGGCCTGATGCCGGAAGATAACGTCATTGACTCCAGTTCGTTGACCCGTTTCCGCCGTCAGCGCCTGGCTGATGTGGAAATCCTGGACCTCCTCCTTGCCAAGACTGTGAAGATTGCCAAAGAGTTGACCCTCATTGATGGAAAGACAATCATTGTGGATTCCACCCACACCCTGTCAAAAGCCATGCCCCTGGACCAGGTCGAATCTCTTCAGAGGAAAGCCAAGGAGGTCCGTAAGCATGTTTATGCGGCGGATGACAGCATGAAAGCCAAACTGCCGGCCAAATATGAAGGCCACAATCTGGCAGAGGAGATCGCATACGTGAAAGAGCTGATTAGGGCCGTGTCGGAGAATGAGAGACTGTGCCTGCTGGATGATATCTCCGAACGGTTGAGCCTCCTGAAAGAGATGGTGGCAGATATAGAGGATCATTACACGGTGTCGAATGACAAAGATGCAAGGCTCGGGCACAAAAGCGCCGACACTTCGTTCTACGGATACAAGACGCATATCGCGATGACTCCTGAACGAATCATTACCGCGGCCACGATATCGACTGGGGAGAAGAACGACGGTCCGGAGCTTCCTGAACTCATTCGCAAGACGCAAGAGACGCTTCCCGAACTTGAGCGCGTAGTCGGCGACGGTGCGTATGCCGGGCAGAACAATCTTGAGAATGCGGAAAGAGAGGGTATCACGATTGTAGCGAAGGTCAATTCCCTGTTATTGGAAGGGACCAAGGAAGAGAAGAACGGGTTTTCCTTTAACAAGGACGCCAATATGGTTGTTTGTCCGGCCGGACATATGTCAATCAGTTCAAGGCGCGCCAAGGACAGAACCGGGAACGATAGGATGTGGTATCAGTTCAGCCGGAAGGCATGCGGGGTATGTGCTCTTCGCGACACCTGTGCAGGAAGACACGGGCACAAGAGCATATCCTTCCCAATTAAGACAGAGCAACAACTCAGGCAAATTGAGTTCATGAAAACCGAGGAGTTCCGTCAGTGGTACAGAGAACGTTACAAGATAGAAGCCAAAAACTCCGAGTTGAAGTACTCGTACGGCTACCTGGAAGCGCTCTATTATGGTATTACCGGGCTTAAGATACAGGGGGCGGTGGCTCTGTTTACGTGCAACCTGTCCAGAATTGTGCGATTATTGACCGAAAAAACGGAAAAATAGAGGGAAAAACGCCTCCATCTTCAGAATCACCCTCCTGAGAATCCATTTTTCAGATGCATATGGAAACTCAGGAGGGTGATCGTAAAAATGCGATTCTTAGAGGCTTCGAAAAACGGATCCTTTTTCAGCGGCCTCTTTTACACTACCAACCTTTAACATTGTATCCCCCACTCACATAGCTCAGTTGCCATTCCCCTGCAAAAGGTTGGTCAGACATAATCCAACCTTTTGCATACGCGTTACCAACCTTTAACACAGAACACGAACCACCCCCCTTTGTTCAGAGCACACTTCCCGCCTGGCCGCTCCATAGCCCTCGTCCTCAATAAAGCTCGATTTTAAGGACGAGAAGGGTGAAAAGGGCGTCTCGTCCTCAAAAACGGGGCAAAACAAGGACGAGATTTCTATCCTGAAGGCGTTCAGGATAACCCGGACTATGTGGAGATTGGAGTGGAGAATTTGGCCTGGGCATTTCGGCAAAAAATTGTATCTTTGCGCAGCGAAGAAGAGAATGTAAAACTTTATGGAGGCGCAAGAGTTACTTCAGGACATAGTCTTTGTCATCCTTTACGGGTGCGTAATGGGGCTGAGCATCGCGGCGGCGCTTTATCTGCTGCTGCGGCGCAGCAATGCCATTGCGCCGGGGGTGACGCCTCCTTTGCGCCTGCGCCTGTGGGCGGCGGCCCTTATGGTGGAGAACGTGGTCAGCCACATTTTCTGGCTACTGTACTTCAGTCATCCTACGGTTAGTGGTTACATTCTTGTCTGCACCCAGGACGTCCTGCTGCTCATTCCCATCGTAGCCGGCTTTTTGCTGTCTATGCTGCAGGACCGGCATCGGCCCGTATGGCCGGTGGTGGTGGCGCTGGTCCCTTCCATTGTATTGTCGGCCTTGAGTATCATTCGCAATAATGAGGCCTTTATGGAGTGGATGCGCATTTATGTCGTTGTTGTCTTCGCGCTGTTCATGGTGTATATGTCCTTTTCTGTACGGCGCTATGGACGCTGGCTCAGGGACAACTACGCAGACCTGGAGAACAAGGAGGTGTGGCAGAGTTTCCTAATCCTCGTCGTGCTTATTCTGTTATCCATTCTCTACCTCTTTACCTCGGAACAGAGCAAGGTCCTGATCTACCTTCTGGAGTATGCCTGTATCGTCATTATGGCCCTGCTGTTATGGCGAGTGGAAACGCTGCAAGCGTTGAGCGAAAGCGCCACGACAGAGGAACCGGCCGGGGAGGAGACAGCATTGGTACCGCAGGAACTCCTTGTCGATATGACCCCCCTCCTGAGAAAGAACTGCGAGGAGAAGCAGCTCTATCTGCAGCACAATCTTTCCCTTTCCCAGCTTGCCCTGGCCGTGGGCACAAACCATTATTACCTGAGCCAGTACTTCTCCCAGCAGGGGCTCACCTATAACGCTTACATCAACGGCCTTCGCATCGGCCATTTCATTCGCCTGTACCAGAAGGCTGTGGCCGAGGGGCGCGTATTCACCGCTCAGCAGCTGGCATCCGAAAGCGGTTACCGTAGCTACAGCACTTTCAGCGCAGCGTTCAAACAGCGCACCGGAAAGTCCGTTACTGCGTGGATGCAGGACGCCGGAGAGTAAATCTCTCCTTCTTCCACTTTCAAAATCTGCAAAAGTAGTTTCAGAATCTGCAAGAATTGCAGCCTGGACCGTTTTGCCTGTGGCAAAATGGCCTGGGGTGTGGTAAATTTGCGTTTTAATGCTGCCGCGAATATTTAGTTAGTTGTATTAATAATATGAAAAAAGCATTTTTAGCCATCGCTATGGCGATGATGAGCATCCTCTTCGCTGGATGCAACAAAGGAAATGAAGTGGAACCGGATCGGGGTGTTGCCCAAAAGATTATCGGAAAATGGATAACGGCCGAGACGGACAGCAAGGTTATCCCCACCAATGAAAAAATCGT
>DEKS01000013.1:2970-4183 GCA_002354005.1 Bacteroidales bacterium UBA2716 | reverse complement strand
CTGAAGTATTTGCCATCCACATTCTTCAGGAGGGCGAACTTGAGCGCACGCTCGCAGAATTTCTCGTCCGAGAGCATGCCGTACTCGATGAAAAGCTTCAGGTTGTCCCATTTCTCTTCCAACTGGGCGCGTTCCTCCTTGAAGATGTTCTCCAGACGGTCGGCCACCTTTTTGGTGATATAGGTCGATATCTTCTTGACGGCGGCATCGCTTTGCAGGTAGCTGCGGCTCACGTTCAGCGGGATGTCCGGCGAGTCAATCACGCCGTGCAGCAGGGTCATGAAGTCCGGGACAATGTTGTCCACGTGGTCTGTCACGAACATCTGGTTGCAATAGAGGGAAATCTTGTTGCGCTCCACGGCCACGCGGTCCTTCAGCTTGGGGAAATACAGGATACCGGTGAGGTTGAACGGGTAGTCTACATTCAGGTGAATCCAGAACAGCGGTTCCTCGTTCATGGGGAAGAGGGTGCGGTAGAATGCCTTGTAATCCTCGTCCTTGAGTTCGCTCGGGGCCTTGGTCCACAGCGGTTCTACGGAGTTCACAATCTTATCCTTGTCCGTATCGACATACTTGCCGTCCTTCCACTCCTGCTCTTTGCCAAAGACGATGGGAACAGGCATGAACTTGCAGTATTTGTTCAGGAGGGTCTCGATGCGGGCCTTTTCGCCGTATTCCTTGGAATCATCGTCCAGATACAGGGTGATGACGGTTCCGCGATCGGCCTTGTCAATTTCTTCCATCTCGTAGGCCGGCGAACCGTCGCAGGTCCATTTCACGGCCTTGGCGCCTTCCTTCCAGGACAGCGTTTCAATGGTCACCTTCTTGGAAACCATGAAGGCGCTGTAGAAGCCCAGGCCAAAATGGCCGATGATGTTGCCAATCTGGTCCTTGTACTTCTCCAGGAACTCGCCGGCGCTGGAGAACGCAATCTGGTTGATGTATTTGTCAACCTCTTCTTCTGTCATGCCGATACCGTTATCGACAATCTTGAGGGTCTGGGCTTTCTCGTCCAGCTCAATGCCCACTTTCAGGTCCCCCAGCTCTTCTTTGTAGTCGCCGCTCGCGGCCAGCGCTTTCATCTTTTGCGTGGCGTCCACGGCATTGGCCACCAGTTCGCGGAGGAAAATCTCGTGGTCACTGTACAGGAACTGTTTGATAACCGGGAAAATGTTCTCGGTGGTTACACCAATTTGTCCTTTGTTTGCCATAT
>DEKS01000013.1:0-2858 GCA_002354005.1 Bacteroidales bacterium UBA2716 | reverse complement strand
GTGGCTGACAAATTGGCAGGCTATCGGCCAATGAGCTGCAGGAACTCGTTGCGGGTTTTGTCGCTTTTGAGGAAAATGCCCGAGAAGGCCGATGTAGTGGTGACGGCGTTGGACTTTTGCACGCCGCGCATGGACATGCAGGTGTGCATGGCTTCAATGACCACGGCTACGCCCAGCGGATGCAGGGATTCCTGCAGGCAGTCGCGGATTTGCTCCGTGAGACGCTCCTGCACCTGGAGCCGGCGGGCAAAGGTTTCCACCACGCGGGCGACTTTGCTCAGGCCGGTAATTTCCCCTTTGGGAATATAGGCCACATGCGCCTTGCCAATAAAGGGGAGCATGTGGTGCTCGCACAGGGAGAACAGCTCAATGTCTTTGACGATGACCATGTGGTTGTACGGTTCCTGGAAAAGGGCGCTTTTGACAATGGTTTCACCGTTCTGGAAATAGCCCTGCGTGAGGAATTGCATGGCCTTGGCCACCCGCTCCGGCGTTTTTTGCAGGCCTTCTCGTGTGGGGTCCTCTCCCAGCAGTTTCAGGATAGCTTCAATGTGTGCGGCAATCTCCTGTGTGGTCTTAGGGTCGTATTCTTCTATTTTTCTGTATGCCATGGCTTGTTCTTTGTAGCAAATGGTCCGTTAAAAAAGGATTGCAAAATTAGCGAAAAAAATCCATTATATCATTTTTTTGTCTATCTTTGCAGTCCTAATACGGCGATTTTTCGTTAAACAACTGATTATAAACAACTAAAACCCATACTTACTATGTTTTGGACACTCGAACTTGCAAGCTCCCTGGACGACGCTCCGTGGCCCGCAACCAAAGAAGAACTCATTGACTATGCAACCCGCACCTGCGCCCCGGACGAGGTAATTGAAAACCTGGAAGAACTGGACGACGACAACGCAGAAATCTACGAATCCATCGAAGACATCTGGCCGGACTATCCCACCAAAGAGGACTTCATGTGGAATGAAGAAGAGTATTAGGGGCTTAACTACTTGAAAATAAGCAATTTACGCGCATCGGGTGTGACTCTTTGAGTCACGCCCGATGGCCTTTTAAGGACGCAGAGGGCCAGGTACGGAAACAAAAGTGAACGCAAAAACGGACGCAAAAATAGACGCAATTTCGTGAGGGGGTCAATTTGACCCCCTCACGGCTTGCAAGGGTCTGGATATTTAGCTATTTTTGTAAAAATGAATTGAGTATGAGCACGACGCAGGCTTTGAAAGTATTTGAGGATAAGCGTATTCGCACCTTTTGGGATGATCAGGATGAGAAGTGGTTGTTTTGTATTAATGACATTATAGAAGCCTTGACTGAGTCTTCCGATCCGGCAGATTATTTCAAAACACGTCGCAAACGTGACAAGGATCTTGATGATTTCGTGAGGGGGTCAAATTGCCCCACCCACAGCTTTGTTTCGACAGATGGAAAGCCGCATGCCGTCAAATGTATGGATTTGCAAGGTATTTTCCGCATCATCCAGTCCATCCCCTCCAAGAAAGCCGAGCCATTCAAGCGCTGGCTTGCACAGGTGGGTGCCGAAAGGATTCACCAGATGCAGGACCCGGAACTGGGCATCCAGCAGTCTCTACAGGACTACAAGCGGCTGGGATACTCTGACAACTGGATCAACCAGCGCCTCAAGAGTATTGAGATTCGCAAAGACCTGACCGACCAGTGGAAGGCCCACGGAGTTGAAGAAGGCACAGGCTATGCTACCCTTACCGATATCATCTACTACACTTGGGCTGGACTAACCGCCCGCGAATACAAGCACCTCAAAGGTCTCAAACAAGAAAATCTCCGCGACAATATGACGAATGAGGAGTTGGTGATGAATATGCTGGCCGAGCTTACCACCAGCAACATCACTAAGGAAGAGCACCCGGAAACCATGTCTGAGCATGCTCGTGTTGCCGAACGCGGCGGATCCGTCGCCAAGGTGGCCAAGGAAGCTTTTGAGAAGCAGACAGGAAAGAAAGTCGTCAGTTCCATGAGTATGAAACGGTACATTGCGTCACAGCAGCCGAAATTGGAATTGGGAACGGGTGAGGCAGTGGAAATTGACGGGTAGGAGGAATAAATAGCTGATACTTTAATCTGTATAAATATGGCTTCCGAAATTGACCAGAATAAACTGAAAGTCGCAATTGACTGGATTAACAAACTCGCCAACGGGATGAATCCGCTTGATAATCCCATGTGCTTGAAGATGCTGGGAAGAATCATCCTCCCGTCAGAAGCAGTATGAACTTGAGTTTCAGCTTACCTCGGAGATAGCGTCAAAGGTCTATATTGCCGAGAGAACGGGTATCGCTATGTTCGTCAAGGAGATCAACAAGGTGATTCCTGAAAATATGCAACCTTTGGCCGCATCTAAAGTAACTCAGTGGCTGGTTTCGGTTGGGTACCTTGTAGAGCAGCAAAGCAATGACGGCCGTGAATACAAGGCTCCGACAGAAGCACTACTATACGATTGGTGGAACGAGGAAGAATATTAGCGTAAAATATAAGTTATTGAATGTCAATAGTTTATGGAAAATGACCTGAGCAAAGCCGCCCAGGTCATTTTGCATAATGTGCTGTAAGTCAGGCTATTGCATTTTACGGCCGCTGTGTTATATATCGCGCACCAGGCGGACAGAGGTGCAGTAGTATCTTTCTATGCACTCCTGCGTGTTTACGACAGAACTCCCAAAGCTTAGGCTGTAGGCTTTGTATGTTACGCCGGATGAACTGGACCAGTAGCGGCCCTCGGTGCCGGCATTGCTAACACTGCTGCCTAGGCCATCGCCTTTACCTCCCGCAGGGAGGAACACGCAGCCGGCATTCTGCAGTTTGAGCCAGCC
>DEKS01000181.1 GCA_002354005.1 Bacteroidales bacterium UBA2716 | reverse complement strand
AGCTTGCAGCCGTTGGCGGCAAAGTAGTCGTGGCGCTTCTGCAGGGCCTCGCACAGGTCCGTGTAGGAGTTAATCTCCATGCCGGCGGCAGCGCCCAGCTGCTCCAGGTAGGCCTTGTAGGCCTTGGGATCCTCGATGGCCATGGCCTTGTCCGGACGCCAGGCGGGAATCACCTTGGTGCCGAAAGGCTCGGCGGCAATCTGCTTGTGCCAGCGGAGGTCGTCGGCAGGGTCGTCCGTGGTGCACACGGTTTCCACGTTGAACTTGCGGATGAGGGCCTGGCCGCGGAATTCCGGCGTAGCGAGCTTGGCGTTGCACTCCTCAAAAATCTCGCGTGCGGTAGCCGGGCAAAGCAGTTTGTCGATGCCAAAGACTCGGCTCAGCTCCAGGTGGGTCCAGTGGTACAGGGGGTTCCGCATGGTGTACGGAACGGTCTCGGCCCATTTCTGGAAGGTTTCCCAGGCGCTGTACTTGCCGCCGGTGAGGTAATCCTCGCTCACGCCGTTGGCACGCATGGCACGCCACTTATAGTGGTCTCCGTAGTGGCCGTCCACCAGCCAGAGCTGGGTAATGTCGCGGAACTGGATGTTCTGGGCTATCTGCTGCGGCACCAGGTGGCAGTGATAGTCAATGATGGGCATCTTTTCCGCGTGCTCATGGTACAGCTTGCGGGCGGTCTCCGTATGGAGCATGAAATCAGGGTTGATGAAAGCCATAATGTTATGTGTTTTAATATTGTTTTTCTTGGAAGAGAGTCGGGGTATCACCCCCGGCTCCCTTAAATAAGAAGACTACTGATTGGTGTAGTAGATGTGGTAGAAACGGAGACCGTTTCCGGTAGGATAGATCTTCACCTCACCAGCTGCGACGGAGAATTCCAGTTCGTGCTGGCCATCCTTGGCGGCATAGCCACCAGCCTGGCTCTGGACATCACCATTCACATCCACCGTTACCATACGGGTGAGGTCTTCGGTGTCACCCGTGTTGGAAGCCCACACCTTGAGAGTTCCCTGTTCGGGTGCGGTAAAGCTAACATAACGGTCGGTGCCACTACTCTTTCCACCCCACTGGAAGAACGTCGTGTTGTATTTGCACTTGTTGGACCAGAAGAAATGGAGGTTATCGTAGGTGAAGTCGGCGCTGGCGATCTCCTTGCCCGGATCACCCAGCTTGGCAAACTCGGTCTGCCAATCGGATGCGGCGAAGTCCCAATCGTATTCGATGGCCTGCTTAGCGCCACTCATGTAAGTGAATTCTATCTTGTAGAAACGGAGACCGTTTCCGGTAGGATAGATCTTCACCTCACCGGCAGCAACGGAGAATTCCAGTTCGTGCTGGCCATCCTTGGCAGCATAGCCACCAGCCTGGCTCTGGACATCCCCATTCACGTCCACCGTCACCATACGGGTGAGGTCTTCGGTGTCACCCGTGTTGGAAGCCCATACCTTGAGGGTTCCCTGCTCAGGTGCAGTAAAGCTCACATAACGGTCGGTGCCACTGCTCTTTCCACCCCACTGGAAGAACGTCGTGTTATACTTGCACTTGTTGGACCAGAAGAAATGGAGATCATTGAAGGCAAAGTCTGCACTGGCGATCTCCTTGCCCGGATCACCCAGCTTGGCAAACTCAGCCTGCCAATCGGCATCGGAGAAGTCCCAGGTGAGGGTTACCTCCACCTGCTCTTCCCCACCCTTAGGCTGGATGGCGAAGGAAGCGGCGCCCTTGTCGGAAGCTACATAATAGATGTCGTTTTCGCGCGGGAGCGCCTGCACGGTGAAGGTGTACAGACCAGCCTTGAGGGCAGCTATGTCCTCTGCGGCAACGGTGAAGCTGAGCTCCGTCTGCGGTTCCTGGGTGCGCTTGTTGAAGACCACCTGATAAGAGGCGGCATTGTCGATAGCTTCCCAGGTAATGGTGACAGGGGCAGCCTCGCCTTCCTGGATGGTCACGGGATCCACCACGGGCTTGGGCGTAGCCAGTACCTTGTTCAGGGCCAGCACATCCTCGCTCCAGGCCAGCTTGGTGAGGGAGATGGGACCGTTGGCGTAGAGGTAAACCATGCCTTCGCCACTCACCTCGGGGATAACCACCTTCTGCACACCGGCGGAAGAAGCGGCCACGCCACCCTTCACTTCAATGCCGTTGTCATCCAGCAGGGCGACCACCACGCTGGCACCGGTCTTGGCGCCGTCTGCAACCAGCAGGTCCACGGAACCGGGAGCGTCAATCTTGAAGGCGGCATAGCCCACGGTAGGAACGCCCTTGCGGGTAAGCGGCGTAGCGCTGAGGAAGTTGATGGCACCATCGGCATTCATCGGGGTTTCCTCGGAGCCCACCAGCAGGAGTTCGTCACGGACGCGGCTGTTCTTCACCTCACCGGCGAAGAGGCTGGCATCCTGGAGGTTCCAGGTGTGGGCCTCGGTAATTACGTTCTGGGTGAGGTCCTCGGGTTTCTCCACGTAGGAAATCCACCACTTGGAAGCACCTACCTGACCTTCGATGAGGTCCTGGGCGGCCAGTTGGAAGAAGTTACCCTTGGAGTTGTAGCAAGGATCCACATTCATCACCTTGAAGCCGGCTTCGGCGGCGGAAAGCTTCTTGAAGAAGTCCTTGCCGTTGGCATAGCTGTAGTTGCCGGAAGCGTTCAGCGTAGGAAGAACGGTGTTGGCGTTATCCTGGAACAGCTGGGCTTTGTCCACAACAGCTTCATCCGTCTTGCCACCGTCTTCCCACAGGAAGAGGTTGTTCTTCAGGGACATCTCGTGGGCAACACGCACGGCAAAGATACCGCGGTTGTTACCATCGTCAATGGTGGCGATGTTCTTCACGGTGTTGTTCTCGAAGGTAATCTTGCCAATCTTGATGGCGTCGGAGGCGTCGATACGGAACAGGGTACGGATACCGTCGTACATGGTGTTGTTGACGAAAGCGATTTCATCGATTTCCGTGGTTTTACGGATATCGAACGCATCGCCGCCGGAACCCGGAATGCCGTACATGTCGCAGGAGTCGAAGGTGAAGTTCTGAATCTTCACGACATTGTCGTTGTTGCCATAGAAGAAACCGGCCAGGAAGTTGGTGATTTCGCAGTTCACGAACTTGATGCTACCAATCACGGGGCTGCCACCGGTGTGCTCCACGATACGGGAACCGGCTGCACCGTCGAACTTGATGTTCTCGAAGTACAGGTTGGCGTTTGCCTCGGCCAGGTCGGCGGTGAGTTCCACCTTACCGGTAACCACGGGCTTCTCGCCGTTCGGGCCCAGTTCGCCCACCAGGGACAGGCTGGCAACGGGCTTGGCAGAACTCATGGAGTAAGGCGTATCGCTGTATGCCAGATAGTATTCACCACCGTCGATGACCGCGGTCTTGAGGCCGGCCTCGTCGGTAATCAGCGTAGCCTCACCCTTCTCGGCCTTGGTCCAGGTGTCACGAGCACCACGGGAGGCACTCATGTAGAAGAGCGTGATCTGGTACTCGGTAGAGGGTTCCAGGCCTTCGATGGTGGCGGCTGCGGCGGTAGCCTCAGCAGCGCTGAGTTCCTTTTTCACGGTCTTGCCGCCCTTCACAGGAACGGCGCGGAGCTCGGTCACTTCCTCGTAGTCATCGGCGTCCTTGCTCCAGGCCAGGGAAACGGTATTTTCCGTGCGGCCGGTGACTTCCAGGAACAGGTTGTCCTTAACCGCGTAGGTCTTGATGCTGCCATCGTACACCGCCAGGTTGGACAGGGTGGTCTCAATGGGAACACCCTCTTTGTCCACGCGATAGGCCTGTACGGTGAACCAGTATTTCTGGTCGGCCGTGAGGCGGATGATGACCGGGACCTCGTCCGGTTCCAGATTCCAGGAGTCTTCAAACTCGGTCATTTCCTCATCGGTGTACACCGTGAGGAGGTATCCGTCGGCGTCCTTGTTCACGTCCCAGCCAAAGGCGACATGGTCACCGGTGGTTACGTCTACGCGGGCACTCAGGTTCTGCGGCTCCAGGCAACGCTTCAGGGAGAGTTCAGTGATTTCCTTGAACTCCTTCTTGGCGCAGCCGGCGAGCACGGCCAGTGAGGCCAGGGCAGCCAGAGAAACTTTCAAAATATTCTTGTAGTTCATAATGCGTCAGTCAATTAAAGGTTGTCGTAACCATAGTCGTTCTTAATCTTACCCTGACTGTTGATCATGGTAGTGTTGAAGATGGGCCAGAACATGTGCTGTTCGGGGTCGTCCGTATTGTAAATGCCGTTGATGAGGGCATCGTAGAGGCCGGTATCGGCGCCCTTGCTGTCCACAATCTTGTTGAAGTATTCGGCCTTCTTCTCCCAGGCGCCGGCAGGCTTGACAGCCTCACCGTTGAAGCCGTAAATGACCACCTTGTCGCCGTCCAGCTGATAGTACACGTCGCCGCCCAGCAGGTTCACATTGTCGAAGGGAGCGGTGAGGTCACGCAGGGCCTTCATCTCGGCCTTGGCCTGGTCCAGCTTCTCCTTGAGGATGCCCCAGCGGATGAGGTCGAACTTGCGGGTCATTTCGCCGCAGAACTCAAAGGCACGTTCGTCCACAATGGCATCGAACATTTCCTCTTCACTGTCAATGGCGTCCACATACAGCTCGGCCAGTTCCTCGTGGCCCTTGAAGGCACGCTCGCGGACCTGGAGGAGATAATCCTTGGCGGTAGACAAATCACCCTCGGCATTGGCCAGTTCGGCTGCCATCAGGAGGATGTCGGCATAGCGCAGGACAACGGGCTTCACGCCATCGTCGTTACCGCCAGTGTAAGGATTGCGTTCCATCCATTCCCAGCGATATTTACCGAAATACCACTTCTGGATACCCACCAGTTCCTGCTCGTTATCCGCATTCCAGCGCCAGTTCACGCAGGTGATGTCACGACGGACGTCGTTGGCGTCGTATTTGAACCACATGGTAGGCACCGGACCGGCATCGCCGCCACGGGTTACCGTAGCGCCACCGGCGTACTTGGAACCTTCCGAGCGCACCGCGAAGGTGTAATTCCAGCGGCCGCGGCCGTCGGAGAACGGAATCACATACAGGGTCTCATGACCGGGACCGGCCACCAGGTTGTTCTGGTTGCTCTGGTTCTTCCAGTAAGTCTCGAAGTCTTCCAGGGAAGCCGTTCCGGACGCGATGGCGTCACGCAGGTAGGCCAGGGCCTTGGGATAGAGGACGTCGGCCTGCAGCTCGGGGTCGTTGGAGAGGCGGTTCTCGCCCAGGTCACCGGTACCCACCATACCGTCTTCCGGACGCTGGGCATAACCGGCAGCCATCAGGGCGATGCGGGCATACAGGCCCTCCGCGAACATCTTGTTCACGCGGTCAGTACGCAGGGTAGCGGCACTCTGGCCGGGATACGGCAGATACGGGATAGCCTCGTCCAGGTCGGCAAGCAGCTGCTTGAAGATTTCGTCGCGGCTGGCCTTGGCCACATAGATGGTTTCGCTGGAAGTAGAAGAGAAACGGGCAGGGACATCGCCCCAGGCACGTACCAGGTCATAGTAAATCATGGCACGGAGCGTGAGGGCTTCGCCCAGGAGATAGGCCATGTCGGCTTTCTCCGCAGGATTTCCATACTGGCGAATGCCTTCAATAACCAGGTTGGCGCGCTCGATGGCTTCGTACATCTTGGCGAAGGGGCCGTTTTCCTGGTTCAGCTGGCTGTTGTTGGGCAGCAGGCTGTAAGCGGCAATCTGATACTTTTCGTCGGTGGGCTTGAAGGTATTGTACCACTCGATATCGCTGTTCAGGCCAATATAGGGAAGATAACGGCCGCGATAGTTGTTGGTTTCACCAAAGCTCTGGGCGATGGAGAAAATGGTGTTCTCCGTGAGGGAATAGTTGGAATACACGGTAGCCGCGTCAAACGTGGACGGGGACTCCGAATCCAGGAACTTTTCGCAGGAAACCGCCAGGATGGCCATGGTGGCCGCAGAAAGGATATATAGAATCTTTTTCATGTCTTCAGCGGATTAGAAGGTGAGGTTGATACCGGCCACAAAGCCGATGCTCTTAGGATAAGCGGAGTAGTCTACGCCCGGGGTAAGCGGGGTGGAACGACGGGTATCCACTTCGGGGTCGTAACCGGAGTACTTGGTGAGGCAGAACAGGTTGGTACCCGTCACGTACACGCGGAGTTTGCGGATGTAAATCTTCTTGGTGAGGTTCTCCGGCAGGGTGTAGCCAATGGTGGCGCTGCCCAGACGCAGGAAGGAGCCATCCTCCACCGCCCAGTCGCTGAAGACAGCCTGGCCAATGGCCGGGTTCCACATGGTCTTGCCAGCGTTCATGGCGCGCAGCTGGTCGGGATCGTTCACCAGTTCTCCGGTTGTCCAGTCCACATTGGTCCAACGCTTGGACACGTCCATGCTGTTGAGCAGGTTGCGGTTGTAGTACTTACGGGAGCTTGTGAATTCAATCTTGTTGGCGTTGTACACCTGGTTGCCGATCATGAAGTTGAAGTTGGCGCTGAAGTCGAAGCCCCTCACGTAGGCGGAGATGTTGAAACCGCCGGTGAAATCCGGAGCGGCATTGCCGATGACGGTACGGTCGGCCACGGTGAGCTTGCCGTCCGTGGTCTTGCCAATCACGTTGCCTTCCTCGTCAAGTTTGTCGGCATTCAGGGCGATATCCTTGTACTTGGGGGCACCCGGACGCATGTAGGCGGAGCCGATGATACCGGAGCAGTCCACAACACCCTCGTTCAGCACCCACTTGGTGCCATCCCAGGTGAAGTCGTCCACGGTATAGAAACCGTCGCTCTTGTAACCGTACATGTTGCCCAGCGGCTGGCCCACCTGGACAATATAATCGTCACCGATTTCGGAAGAAGCCCAGTAGGACTGTGCGGTGATGCTTTCCAGACCGCCCAGGTCCGTCACGCGGTTCACATTGTAGGCAATGTTGCCGCCGATGCTCAGGGAGTAGTCCTTCTTGGAAATGATAGGCGCGTTCAGGGTGAGTTCAACACCGCGGTTGCGGGTGGAACCTACGTTCTGGTACTGGCTGTCATAACCGGAACCGGGGATAGGGAAATTAATGAGCAGGTTCTTGGTGTCGTTCTGATAGGCCTCGATGCTACCGCTCAGGCGGTTCTGGAAGAAGCCGAAGTCCAAACCCAGGTTGTGGGTGTAGGTGGTTTCCCAGGTGAGGTTAGGGTTGTTGAGCACCTTACCGGCGGTGAAGATGTTGTTGGACATGGAAATCCAGGAGGAAGTGCTGGAAGCATATTCCTTCATGAGCTGGCCCGTGGGGATGTTGTTGTTACCGGCGGTACCAAAGCTGTAACGGAGCTTGAGCTGGTCCAGCCAGCTGTGGGAAGCTTCCATCCAGGGCTCGTTGGAGATGGTCCAGGACACTGCGGCGGACGGGAAGAAGCCCCAGCGGTG
>DEKS01000099.1 GCA_002354005.1 Bacteroidales bacterium UBA2716 | reverse complement strand
ATGCTTAGCTTGTCCTTGACCTTAGTTTCTTAAAGAAACTGACGCTCGTTTAAATTAAGAAATTGTATGTTACAACTTCCGGTACTTGCTTGTACTTTTAGTCTTTCAATATTGTCAATGAGCCGTAAAAAATCCCGTTGTGTTTCAAACGGGACTGCAAAGGTAGTAAACTTTTCTAAACTGGCAAAATTTTTTGCAACTTTTTTTGAAATTTTCTACAGATTCACCACGGGCCGCAGGACAAAGCGGAATTCGCGCGGGGCGGCGGCGATACGGTATTGCTCCAGCGGCATGGCGCCCCAAGAATCGATACCACCCACCCCCATCTGTACAGCATCCACATGCACATAGGTGTTCCCGGAGGGCCTGAGTTCCAGCGAATGCCGGGGAATGCCGTACTGTCCGTTGCGGTTCCGCACGGAGGTATCCCCTTCCGGCGCCGCCACATCCAGCTGTTCCAGCGAGAACGGCAAGGCCGATGCACTGAAATCCAGCGCCGATGCCACCTCCAGCCCGTTCCCGTCCCTATCCAGCACGCGGAAAAAGCGAAGTCCCGTATGGGTGCCGGACTCCTGCGTGCGCACGTACCCATAATGGTATTGGTCCGCCACCTTCTGCCGATATCGGCCCAAAAGCGCGGCGCTATTACGGTCACAATAGTTCTCCCAGGGCCCCAGGCCGAAGAAATCTACCGTGTCATAGGCGCCGGGCATGGCAAAACGCATCCCGAAGCGGAAGAGGTCCGGCGCGTCCGAGAGCCCGCCGGCATCGGATAGGCTCTCCACTACGCTCAGGCTGCCGTCGGCCGCCATATAATAAAAGACGGAAATCGTGGCCACGCCACCGATGGGCGCATAGGTCACCTCCACCAGGAAGGAACCCTCCTGCGGCGTAACGGAAAATTCCTTCAATTCGAAGGTCGGGTTCCGCCACAGGCCCTGCCGAAACTGGAGCCCGGCGCCCAGGTCGTTCTCCACGGGAGCACGGTTGAAGCAAGGCATGAGCGGGGCCGATAAAAGTTCCTTCCGCTCCAGCGTGTAAGAACTCAGGGCGCCCGTCTTCTTGTTGAAGCTGGCCGTCCAGACGACCTTCCGCTCCCCTGCCGTTCCGGCGGCATCCGTAGTTCCGCTTAGCACCAACGTGCTGGAACTGTCATACACGCCCACCTTGCCGCCTTCTGCCTCCAGCATCACGGGACGAGAATCCCGCAGCAGGAGCTGGTCATAGGCAATCTCCGTTCCGGCAGGCAGGAGCGGCCAGGCCCGCTTAAGGACATAGCGCACCGTAAGGGTGAGGGTACCCGGCAGGTCCTCAAGCGGCCCCACGCCCAGCGTCACACAGGTGGTCTCCTGCGGTTTGGCCGATAAATTTTCCACCACGCCCGTGCGCACGGCTTCTCCGTCGGCCTCCAGCGTCCACAGCAGGCGAACGTCCGACAGATCCCGGAAGAAGAACTCGTTGTGCACCGCCAGTGCCTCCGGCGTGCCGCCGGTGAGGATGTTCCGGTACTGGTATTTCACCTCATACGCATGCGGATGGAGGGAACGGTCCGCGGCGATGACGCCGTTGCAATTGAAGGAGCCGTCCGAGGGTTCGGAAGTGGTAAAATCGCCCCCGAAAGCATAGAATTTGCCGTTCCAGAGGGCCTGGTCCTGGAAGTCCCAGATGAAGCCGCCCTGGTAGGACGGATATTTGCGCACCAGGTCCCAGTATTCCTTGAAATTACCCATGGAGTTGCCCATGGCATGGGCGTACTCGCACTGAATGAGCGGGCGTTCCGGATGGGCCGACACGTACTTCTCGCTCCATTCCGGGGATGCGTACATGGGGCAGGCAATATCCGAGCAGTCGTACTGGGAGAACAGGGCCGACTCGTACTGCACCGGACGTGAGCTGTCATAGGACTTGATCCAGTTCCGGCAATCCACGAAATTGGGACCGGGACCGGCCTCGTTGCCCAGGCTCCAGACAATGACCGACGGGTGGTTGAAGTCCCGCTGCACCATGCGCTGGTCGCGGATAAGATGGGCGGCACGGTACTGCGGGTCCTGCGCCAGGGTTTCCCCGTCTTTGAAACCCATGCCATGGGACTCGATATTGCCCTCGTCCACCACGTACAGGCCGTAGCGGTCGCAGAGCGAGAGCCACAGCGGGTCGTCCGGATAATGGCAGGTGCGTACCGCATTGATATTGAGCTCTTTCATGATACGGATGTCGCGGAGCATATCGGCCTCCGACACCACATAGCCCTTCACGGAGCTTAGCTCGTGCCGATTCACGCCCTTGATGAGTACCGGACGGCCGTTCACCAGGAGCTGGCCGCCGCGCACCTCCACGGAGCGGAAGCCCACCTCAAAGCAGGCGCTCTCCACCACTTCTCCGGCGGCGTTGCAGGCGCTCACCTTTAATGTATACAGGTACGGTATTTCTGCGCTCCAGGGCTGCACGTTATCCACAATCTCCCGCGCCTGGGCCTTGCCCTTTTTCGCTGGGGCCTGGAAAGCGGCCACCGGACGACCGGAAGCATCGGCAAGAATCCCCTCCACCTTGGCAATGCCGGAAGTTACCTCTGCCTGCACCGTGAGGTTGCCGTCGGCGTCGGCCAGGATATGGACATCCTCCAGGCGTTGCTTTTCCCGCGTATAGAGGTACACGCCGCGCGCGATGCCGCTCAGGCGCCAGAAATCCTGGTCCTCCAGGTAGGAGCCGTCGCACCAGCGGAAGATTTCCAGGGCGATCACGTTTTGCCCCGTTCGCACGTATTTGGAAACATCGAAGCGGGCCTCCAGCTTGCTGTCTTCGCTGTATCCAACCATTTTGCCGTTCATCCACACGCGTACGTTAGAGGTGGCACTACCGATGCACAGGTACACCGGCTTCCCCTCCCAAGAGGCGTCCAGGTCAAATACGCGGCGGTACTGCCCCACGTAATTGCCCTTTTCCGGGACCAGGGGCGGCGTGTTGGGCGCCAGGCCCCGCCAGGCATAACCGATATTCACGTACACCGGGTCCCCGAAGCCGTTGAGCTGCCACATGCCGGGAACGGGCATTTCCCGCCAGGACGCGTCGTTATAGGCCATGGAGGCAAAGTCCTTCAGGCGGCTTTCCACCGACGGACTGCCGTGGAAACGCCAGCGGCCGTTCAGCGACAGGGTTTGCTGCTCATCGGTGGTAAAAGTGGTTCGCATGGGCAGGCGGTTTTCCTCAAAGATATTGGGATCCTGCCAGGGCTCCAGCTTACGGGCTTGCAGGGA
>DEKS01000121.1:12797-12982 GCA_002354005.1 Bacteroidales bacterium UBA2716 | reverse complement strand
GTGCCGCCGGCGATGAGGGCCACTCCGCCCCGCTCCAGCACGGCGACGGCGTCGTCCCGCATATAATATTTGGCATGGGGCTCCATGGGGGTGGAGGTGAACACCACAGCCTCTACGCCTTCTGCCTTGATGAACATGCTCAGTGCCAGGGAGTTGATGACGGTGGCCAGCATGCCCATTTTGTC
>DEKS01000121.1:12610-12744 GCA_002354005.1 Bacteroidales bacterium UBA2716 | reverse complement strand
TGCAGGCCGCGGAAGATGTTTCCGCCGCCATTGACGATGGCAATTTGCAGGCCGGCCTTGGCGGCAACGGCGATTTCCTTGGCATATTTTTCCAGCCAGGCAGTGTCCAGCCCCTTTCCGGCGGGACCGCCCAG
>DEKS01000121.1:1710-12440 GCA_002354005.1 Bacteroidales bacterium UBA2716 | reverse complement strand
GTCTCTGGCGCATTCCTTATCATCTTCTTGCTCCTGCATGGCACCATTAACTTCTTCTCCGTCATCGACTCCCTGCATGGGAATTTTGGCAAGGTGGCGCTGGATAGTCACCCCTACACCCACGGGGACGGCTGGTTCCAGCTGGGCTGCGACTTCATGTCCTCTCCCGTGATTGACATCATGGTTCCCATCCTGGCCCTGGGCTTCCTTATCCATATCTGCTATGGTATCTGGCTCAGCGTCCAGAACTTCCGGCGCCGCGGCGGTGTAAAGCGCTATGAGGTTGCCTCCAAGGCCCAGAACGACAGCTGGAGCGCCAAGAACATGTTCGTGCTCGGTATTGTCATCCTTGGTTTCCTGTGCTTCCACCTCACCCACTTCTGGGCCAAAATGCAGCTGCAGGAATTCATGGGCGGAGAGGCAGAGAATCCGTACTACCTCCTCATGGTCACCTTCAGCCAGTGGTGGATACTCGCCCTGTACATCGTATGGTTCGTCGCCCTGTGGCTGCACCTCAACCACGGTTTCTGGAGCATGTTCCAGACCATCGGCTGGAATAACAAAAAGTGGCTGCCCCGCCTGCGCGTTATCGGCATCATCGTGAGCACCTGCATTGTGCTGCTGTTCGTCTGCACCGCCGTAAATGCTTACGTGGAAGCCAACTTCGTCACCGCTTCCCATCAGTGGACGGAGCCTCTGCTCAACAGCATGAATTTTTAATTTTTATCACAAAACCCTTTGATTTTTCATTCCTTATCTGCATCTTTGTACCCGGATATGAAAAAGAACATGGTCAATAACGCTTGGTGGCGCCTTGCAGCATAAAACACTGTAAGTCGCTTCACCGTAGTTATACCGTTCACATAAAGGTGGCCTGCTGACTTACAGCAGGCCATTTTTTATGCCTGAGGCCAACTTTAGGAGGACGGACAAAACTTTTTCGCTCCCCCTTGCGGGGTAGAAAAAGTTTTCGTCCGGACGACAAAGAACAAGAAAACAACAAACATAAAACGAAACCGATATGAAACAGAAAAAGTACATGCTCCCCGAGAGCGAAATCCCCACCCATTACTTTAACATCCAGGCCGTAATGCCCAACAAGCCCCTGCCCTTCCTGAATCCTGCCACCAAACAGCCCCTGACCCCGGAAGACCTCTATCCCGTATTCGTGGAAGAATGCGCCCGGCAGGAACTCAACCAGACGGATGAATGGATTCCCATCCCGGAGCCCGTACGAGAGCAGTACGCCGCCTACCGCTGCACCCCGCTGGTGCGCGCCTACGAGCTGGAAGAAGCCCTGGGCACCCCGGCCCACATCTTTTTCAAGAACGAGAGCGTAAGTCCGGCCGGCAGCCACAAGCTCAACAGCGCCCTGGCCCAGGCCTACTACGCCAAGAAAGAAGGCATTACCAACATTACCACCGAGACCGGCGCCGGCCAGTGGGGCGGTGCCCTGAGCTACGCAGCCAAGAAGTTCGGCCTGGACTGCGCCGTCTACATGGTGAAGGTGAGTTATAACCAGAAGCCGTACCGCCGCTCCATCATGCAAACCTTCGGTGCGGCCATTACCGCCTCCCCGTCCATGAGTACCCGTGCCGGTAAGGACATCCTCACCCGGAATCCCAACGACCAGGGCTCCCTGGGCTGCGCCATCTCGGAGGCCATGGAACTGGCCCTCACTACGCCCAACTGCAAGTATACGCTGGGATCCGTGCTCAACCACGTATGCATGCACCAGACCGTCATCGGCCTGGAAGCGGAAAAGCAGATGGCCCTCACCGGCGAATATCCGGACATTGTGATTGGCTGCTTCGGCGGCGGTTCCAACTTCTCCGGCATCGCCATCCCCTTCATGCGCCACAACATCCGGGACGGCAAAAAGACCCGTTTCATTGCCGCGGAACCGGCCAGCTGCCCCAAGCTCACCAAGGGTAAATTCGAGTACGATTTTGCCGATGAAGCCGGCATGACCCCGCTCCTCCCCATGTTCACCCTGGGCCACACCTTCAAGCCCGCCACCATCCACGCCGGCGGCCTGCGCTACCACGGCGCCGGTGTCATCCTGTCGCAGCTCATGAAGGACGGCTACATGGAAGCTATCGACCTGCAGCAGACCGAAACCTTCAAGGCCGGCGTGCTCTTTGCCCAGACGGAAGGTATTATCCCCGCCCCGGAGAGCTGCCACGCCATTGCCGCCACCATCCGTGAGGCCCTGAAGTGCAAGGAAACCGGCGAGGCCAAAACCATCCTGTTCAACCTCTCCGGCCATGGCTTTGTGGACATGAGCGCCTACGACCAGTACATCTCCGGCGAGCTCCAGGACTACAAACTCACCGACGCAGAACTGGCCAAGTACATCCAGAGCGCCGATGTCCTGAATCAGTAATCAGCGTACCCTACTCCGTAAAATTGCGGCTGGCGAAGGGCAGGGAAAGACGGAGAGCGGTATGCCAGTACTCCCAGTTGTGGATGCCATTGCGGATACGGAGTTCGGAGTGGATACCGACCTTCTTCATCTTGAGATGCAGTTCCACGGAAAGAGGCATCAGAGAGTCGTCGTCGCCGCAGTCCAGGAACCAGGCTACAGTCTTGAGCGCCTCCACCGTTGCAGGATCTGCCTGCTCTACATAATCCAGGGCGGAGTGCTCCCGGACAGAAATGGCGGTGAGAACAAACTTGCTGTCCGAGTTACTGTCCGGGCGCACTTCGCCTGATTTCTGATCCAGCCAGGCGCTCATGGCATAGCAACTGGAAAACAGGTCCGGATGGCGCTGGGCATAAACGGTGGCTCCGCCACCGCCCATGGACAAACCCATGATGGCCCGGGCCCCTTTGCGGCCGCCGCAGTTGTACTGCTTTTCCACGGCAGGCAGGAACTCCTGAAAGAAGAAATTCTCGTACGGCCAGTTCTCCACATTGAAATAGCCGTTTTGATAGTGATGGATGTCCGGATTGCCGGCATTTGGCATCACAATGACCACTGGCAGCAACTCCCCGCTGGCAATGAGTTCATCCGCCACCGTTTGCATGTTGCCCTGCGTCTGCCAGTCATGGTATTCTCCATACAGGCCGTGCAGCAGGTAAATCACAGGATAGCATCTGGCGGCATCGTATCCCGCCGGCAGATACACGTTGTACTTTTGTTCACAGCCAAGCAATTGACTCTGAACACTTTCCGTAACGATTTTACTTTGCGCCAGGGCGGCCACGGCCACCACCAGGCCCAGCAGGAAGGAAATTACTTTTTTCATATCGGTAAGGTTTTGTTACGAAGCCATGCGGCCACTTCCGCTGGGAGGCGGGGGCTCAGTTCCCGGCAGACCCGCGCATTGTAGGCATTGAGCCAGTTGCGCTCGTCCTCGGTGAGGAGGGATACCTCCAGGCAGGAGGTATCGTAGTGGCACAGGGTGAGCGGCTCGAAACCCAGCCAGGAGCCAAACTCATTGTCCCCCAGGGAGTGGCACAGGAGCACGTTCTCGTGCCGGACCCCGTGCATGCCTTCCCGGTAGATGCCGGGCTCGTCCGTTACCACAAACCCGGCCTGGAACGGCACGGAATTGAAGTTCTGGCGGAACTCGTGCGGACCTTCATGCACGCCCAGGAAAAAGCCCACGCCATGCCCCGTTCCATGCCCGAAATTGCGTTTGTATCGCCACAGCGGTTCGCGCGCCAGAATGTCCAGGTGCGGCCCGCAGGTGCCTTTGGGAAACACCGCCATGGACAGGTCGATATGCCCTTTGAGCACCAGCGTATAGTCTTCCCGCTCCAGCGCGGTGCAGGGGCCCAGGGGCACGGTACGCGTAATGTCCGTAGTACCAAACAGATACTGTCCGCCGGAGTCGCACAGGTACAGGCCGCGGGCTTCCAGCAGGGCCGACCCTTCCCGCGGGGTGGAATAGTGCGGCAGGGCCGCCGAAGGGCCATAGGCCGATATGGTCTCGAAACTGTCTCCCCGGTACCCGGAGATTTGCGCCCGGAGGCTGCCCAGGTAGCAGGCGGCTTCCCACTCGTTCACGGAGCCGATATGCTGCTCTACCCAGTAAAGGAACCGCTCCATCACCAGGCCGTCTTCCAGATGGGCCTCCCGCATGCCTTCTATCTGAACGGCATTCTTCACGGCCTTGCGAAGCGGAACGGGCGAAGGGCATTCCACCACCTCCGGCAGCTGGTCGCCGTCGTCAATGGCGTCCCGCAGTGCCACATTGAGGCCGGAAGGGTCCACGCAAATGCGGTCTACGCCGTTTTCCCGCAGGGAGGCCAAGGTGAAGTTTACGTCGGAATAGTCACAGATGGTGACGCCGTCCGCCGTGAGTTCGTCAAAGGTATCGGCCGTATCCGGATCCGGCTCTGCGTAGATTTCCTTGCGGACGAACCAGGAGACATCGTCAAGGGTTACCAGCAAATAGGAAATGACCAGCGGATTATAGGCGATGTCCGAGCCACGTACGTTCAGCAGCCAGGCAATCTGGTCCAGGGCGGTGAGGAGAATGGCATCGGCCCCTTGCTTTACCAGCCACTTGCGCAGCCACTGGATGCGGGACTCCCGGCTTTCACCGGTGAGGTCCTCCCCCAGCGTAATGATGGGCGTGCAAGGAATGGCGGGGCGGTCCTCCCAAAGGGCGCTCAAAAGGTCCGGCACCGGGACGATGATGGCCGATGGCACCTTCTCCTGCAGCTCCTCCATGGCGCTGACACTCTGGCAAAGTCCGTCCACGGCGATGAGGGGTTCGTCCATCTCCAACGATGCAATCCACTCAGGGATGGGCACTTGCTCCGGCACACGCATCTTGTGAAGCTCAACGCCCGTTCCGGCAAGCTGCTTCACGGCCTGGATGAAGTAGCGGGTGTCTGTCCACAGGCCGGCATGATCCCGGGTGACCACCAGGTCCCCGGCCTCTCCGGTGAAGCCGGAAAGCCATTCCACCTGTTTCCAGCGGGGAGCCGGATATTCGCTGGAATGGGGATCGCTGCCGGTAAGGATAACGATATCCCAGTTATTTTCCCTCATAAGGGCGCGAAGAGCCTCTATGCGGCCATAAAAGATATTTTCCATACAAGAAGTCGCATGATATTTGCACAAATATAGCTATATTTGTACGAAATAAAAACAGAAATACCATGGCAGAAGATCCCCTCGAGAGAATCGAACGCGAAGAGCGTGAAAGAAAAGAAAACAAAGGTCCCCGTACCGTAATGATTATCCTCGCTGTCGTAGCGGTGGCATTGGGTGGCGTTCTGGGTTACATGCTGTACCAGCGCAACAGCCTGGTCAAGGACCTGGAAACGGAAAAGGCAGAACTGGCCCAGCAAATGGTAGCCCTCCAGCAGGACTTTGACAGCCTGAATTCGGACTATGAGAGCATCAATCACCAGCTGGACACCTCCCGCGAACAAGTGGCCCTGCTCATCGAGAAACTGAGCAAGACGGAAGCCACCAACCGCGCCAAAATCCGCCAGTATGAGAAGGAACTGGGCACCCTCCGTTCCATTATGAAGGGCTACATTGTCCAGATTGACTCCCTGAACACCCTGAACAAGAAGCTTACGGCAGACGCCGCAGCCGCCCGCCGGGAGGCCGCAGAGAGCCGAGCCGCCAACGAGCAGCTCACCCAGCAGGTGGAAAGCCTGGCGACCCAGGTTAGCGCCGGCAAAATCCTCAAGGCCCGTGGCATCTCCCTGCTGGCCCATTACAGCAACGACAAAGCGGGAGACCGCCACAGCCGCGTGCGCTACATGACCGCCAACCTGTCCCTGGTGGAGAACTCCCTGGCAGACAAAGGCCCTGTCCGCATCTACGTGCGCGTGAAGGATCCGGAAGGCATTCTGCTGAACAACAACGAGTCCACCAGCTTCACCGTGAACGGAGAAGTCCTGCAGGCCACCGCCTCCCGTGAAGTGGACTACGAAGGCAACGAAGTAGACCTCACCATCTACATCAACGACACCGGTGAATTCGTCAAGGGTGTGTACACACTGGAAGTTTACACCGAGCAAAGCCTTCTGGGCCGCGCCGAATGCATGTTAAGGTAATATGATATACATCCACGTCCCTTTCTGCAAAAGCTTTTGCACCTACTGCGATTTTTACTCGGAAATCCCGGGTGAGGGCATGTACGACGCTTATACCAAGCAGCTCTGTCAGGAAATCCATGACCGCGCAGCAGAAATGGACAACAGCCTCAAAACCTTATACTTTGGGGGCGGCACACCTTCCGTGCTGCCCCTTTCTCATCTTACCCGTATCCTCCTGGCCCTGGAAGAATGCGGCCACGGCGGCCCCTACACGGAATTCACCATGGAGTGCAATCCGGAAGACCTGGTGGAAAAAGGCCTTCCCTACCTGGAAAGCCTGCGGTCCCTGGGCGTTAACCGCATGAGCATGGGCGTGCAGTCCCTGGACGATGACCTGCTCCGCTGGATGAACCGCCGGCACACGGCGGAGGGTGCCCGCGAAGCCTTCCGTCTGGTTCGTCAGGCCGGGTTCGAGAACGTGAGCATCGACCTTATCTTTGGCCTGTCCAACCTGTCGGATGCCGTGTGGGAGGCCACCATTGACGAGGCCATCGCTATGGACCCGGAGCACATTTCCTGCTACCAGCTCACCATTGAGGGAGACAACGTGCTGGCCCAGCGGCTGGAAAACGGGGAATACGAAGAAGCCCCGGACGAGCTATGCCGCCACCAGTACGACATCCTGTGCAGCAAAATGGCCGCCGCCGGTTATGTCCATTACGAGATTTCCAACTTTGCCAAACCCGGCTTTGAGGCCATCCACAACGGCGGGTACTGGCAGCGAAAGCCCTACGTGGGGCTGGGACCGTCGGCCCACTCGTTCAGCGGACGCGGCCGCAGCTGGAATTCTCCGGAGCTAAACGGCTACACGCACACCAGCGAGTCCCTGAGCGTGGAAGACGAGAAAGTAGAAACCCTCATGCTGGCCCTTCGTACGGCCCGTGGCATTGACGGAGAGTTCCTCCTTGCCAATTGCAAGGGAGAAGACGTCCAGCGCCTCATCAAAGAGGGCGCGCTGGTAAAAGTGGGCCGGCGCTACCGCATCCCGGAGGACCATTTCTTTGTATCGGACGAAATTATAAGAGAACTGGCATGACCTACCTTAGAAGAGCTTTCAAATACCTGCTGCAAATCTGCATCCTCTTTGTCGTGATTATTGGCGCGCTCATGCTCACGGGCTTCATTTCCCGTGATGTTTCCGTGGCTTTCCAGCAGGGCTGGACCTCTATCGGCTATATTGCCGCCATGTTCGCCCTCGTTTCCCTGGCATACCCGCATTTTGGCTATGGCAAACGGACCATCCACGCCCAAGGGGACCCGGCAGAATACTGGGCCCGCATAGACGCCGCCATGGCCTCCCGCGGTTATGAAAAGGCCGGCGAAACGGAAAACGGCGGCCGCAAATACCACCACACCTCCACCTTCATGCGCGTCTTGCGCCTGTGGGAGGACAGCATCACCATCGAGCCGGTACTGGGCGGTTTCCAGGCAGAAGGCCTGGTACGGGACCTGGCCCGCATTGTTTCCGCGATAGACCATAAAATCAATAGCTATGGCAACTGATACCCAATCCTTCAAAACCGTGGCCACCTTCACCGAGAAGGTCCAGGCCGACATGTGCGCCGCCCTGCTGGGCGACAACGGCATCCCTGCCGGCGTCTTTGGCGCAGACTCCTCCTACCCTTCCCTGGGCTATGCGAGGCCCATCGAAGTAAAGGTAAATGAAAATGACTATGAGGCGGCGATGAGCATTTTGGCAGCCGCTTCCAAGGCGGAGTAAAACTCCTCCCCAAAGGCATCTGTGAGCGGTCCGCGAAGGAACTGGTACACCCGGATTCCTTCGCGGCGCCCTTTTTCATAGGCCTCCTTGCAGATGTTCCAGCGATGCAGGTTCAGCCCTACCCTGCCGCCGCCCAGTTCCGTCACACGGATGGGATACAGGGAACAGGAAATGGGTTTCTTGAAGGTCGATAGTCCCTTGCAGAACTGCCGCTCGATGGCGCAGAAGCAGCTGCCGTCCTGAAAGTGGCAGAAAGCACACTCCTCGCTGCCGGGTACGAGCGGGGTCACCAGGTCCCCGTCGCGGTCGATCTCGAAAAAACCCTTGGCTTCCACGGCGGCACGGCCCTGAGGGGTCATGAGCGGGCTGAAGGATGCGTAATTGGCTTCTATCGGCTCCAATTCCTCTTCCTTCAGCGGCGCACCGCTGTCGCCAATGATGCAGCATTTGCCTTTGCAAACGGCATAGTCACAGGCAAAATACTCCAGGACCACATCCTCAGAAACCAGGATATCCCCTATCTCGATAATGGTTCCAAATGCACTGCTCATGGTACAAGGTATTCTACGCGTCCACCGGCCGCCATTGCCTGCAGGAAGTCCCGGACGTCTTCCCGCGTCATGACGGCGATACTTTCTTTGAAACGGCTGGTGATGTCTTTGTTCCAGGCATAACGGGCATGGAGGGTGGTGACAAAGCCGCTGGCGTTCCCCATTACCCGCTGCACCACCAGGCCCAGCTTGTCTTTCCACAAGGCCATGTCGACGGGGTCGGCCAGTTCGGAAGAGGCCTCCTTAACGGCAGCGCGAACCGCAGTAAGGGCTCGCTGGGCCGATACTTCGTCTACATCGGCAGGCACATTCCCGAGCGGAAGCGGCCGGCAACTGATTTTCACCTGAAAACGCTCGCGCGGGTGTACCAGGGGCACCACTTCCACCCGGCTTGTGAATCCGTAATTGGCCAGGTGCTCGGTCAGGCGCTTTTGCAAAAGGTCCTGGGCGACATAGGAGGTATAGAAATGCGGGGCCGTCACGGGGTAGTCCGCCTCCATCAGCACATAAATTCCTTTCTCCGGACCGTCCTCAGTGACGGTGAGCGTACCCGTGCGGGGGGTGTACGACACTATCCGGCGGGGCGTCACGCCCTTGAGTACGCGGAACCCGCCCAGATACTGGCAGAGGAGCTTTTTTACGCTGGCCTGGTCGAGGTCTCCGGAAAGGATAAGTACGCCGTCGTTCATGCGCGAGAAACGGTCGGCAAAATACTTCTCCGCCTTTTCCCAGGTTTGGGCACTCAGGGTCGACGGAATGCGCGCATCCGTATAGCGATAGCCGGGCGAGAGACGAAGGCGCAGGGCATCGTCCGTAGTCATTTCCCGCAGGAGCTGTTGCTGCCGATAGGCTTCGCATGCGTCCCTGTTCAGTTTTCCGTGGTTTGCCAGCTCCAGCAAGGCTTTTAGCAGCAAAGGCAGCTGCGATGACGGTGCCACGCCGCTCACGGCCATGTTATTCAGGTCCACGTGGGTATCCATGCTCACGCCGCTCACCTCCAGCACTTCGCGGAAATGCCAGGCAGGAAGGCCGGCGGCATCGTACAGCGAAAGAAGGTCTCCGATGTAGCCGCCCTCCCCTTCCTGAAGGTCGCCAATTTGGGCCAGGCCGCCGCCCAGTTGCAGCTCGTAGTTGAAGATACCCGTTTTGGGCACCTGCTTGAAGATGACGCGCATGCCGTTGGAGAAGGTCCAGCTGGTGCCGCCGGAGACCGGTTCCACGCGCTCGCTCTTCACCCTGACCTTGGGGCAGTTCACCTGCATGCCCAGGGTATCGCCCCCATGCCAGCGGTAATCGTTGCCCGACTTCACCACGGAGCCATACAAGTAGGACAGGTTGTAGTAGAACAGTTCCTCGTCCTTGTCCAGGGAGTCCGGGGCCTGCCGGTATTCCAGCGTGAGGTTGGACAGCTGCTCCAAGAGGGCATCGGCAAAACGGTTGAACAGACGCGTTTCCACACTGTCGCTCACGTTTTTGCGAGAGAAAAGGCGCACCGTTTCGTCGTAGGGGGCCAGGTTGGCGCCATACAGGAAATGGGCGATGCAGCGGTTCACCAGCGAACCGGGAGCGGGTTTGGACACCCATTTGCGGTAAATGGTGGGCATGAGCACCTTCTTGGCCTCTGCGAACTCCTCCGGCGAAACACCCAATGCGTCCATTTCGGCAATGGTGTTGGACATCAGGCGCATGGTGTTGTGCAGGTTCTCCGGCGCTACACGCATGGATACGGTATAGCACTCGTCACCGCCATAATCGGCACTGCGAAGGGCATGGAAATCAATGCTGCCGTAGGGGATTCCGGCAGCGCGGAAATTGCGTTCCAGCCGATGCTGCAGTAGGACCTGGAATTCCAGGCCGAAGAGGTCCGTCACCAGCGCCTGAGCCGTATTCATGTACGGGAAAGGGATGCGGGCGCCGTCGTAAGAAATGCTCACGCGGGCGCTGCCGTCCGGATAAAACTGGACGATGGGGGCCGGCGAGGGCTCCCAGACATAGTCCGGCTGGTGGTTGGTTTTTACCAGCATCCGCGGGACCAGCATGGAGAAAATGTCCAGCTTCTTTTTGAGTTCCACGGCGTCGATGTCGCCGCTGACAATCACCGCCTGCTGGGCCTTGGACTGGGCCACCAGGCCAAACGTATAGAGCAGCGTGGAATCCAGGGCCTCCGGACGGTAAAAGGGGACCTGGCAGAACCGATAGACGGTGGAGCCGTCCGTATCGGAAAGATAGCCTTCCGGGCCGGGAGCGATACTCAGGCGGCTCAGGAGGCTGCTCCGGAGGGTACTGCGCTTGGCTTCCGACAGCGGCTCGTCGCGCTGGACGATGGCAACGTCGGCATAGCCTTTTACCGTGGGATCCGTTACCATGTAGTAGGTAACGCCACAGCC
>DEKS01000121.1:0-1665 GCA_002354005.1 Bacteroidales bacterium UBA2716 | reverse complement strand
CTGCGCTGGCACTATTCTTGAAAAAGAGCATAGGGCGCACAGCGTCAGAATGAGGTATTTGAACTGACGAATCTTCATTTTAAGGTAATTTGGTGCAAAATTACAACTATTTTTACTATTTTTGCAATTCGTGGACCAATGAATGTTTAATTTAACCATAGAGAGAAAAGAACCATGAAAAGATTTTTTGTAGCACTCGCCGCCCTCGGGCTCGCCGCTGCTGTGGCAACCGCACAAGATTTCAAAAAAGCCGTAGAAACATTCAACGCCGGAGCCACTACTCTGGAAACCAATAAAACAGAGGCCCTGGCCCAGTTCCGTGCCGCCATGGCGGAAGCCGCCCTCTGTGAAGGCGAAGAAGCCGCAGAGCTCGTAGCCAAATGCAAGGAGATTATCCCCGGCACCCTGATGTCCATCGCCAAGGAACAAATTAACGAGGCCAATTACGACAGCGCTCTGGCCACCCTGGCAGAAGTAAAGACTGTTGCCGCGGAATATGAAGCAACTGAGGTTGCAGCAGAAGCTGCGGAGCTTATCCCCAACGTTTATCTGCGCAAGGGCTCCACCCTGCTCAAGGCCAAGGATTTCGCCGGTGCAGCTGCCGCTTTCAAGGAAGTCACCGCGCTCACCCCGGAAGACGGCCAGGCGTATCTTCTGCTGGGCCAGTCCCTCCTGCAGGGCGGCAATACGGACGGTGCCGTGGAGGCTCTTACCAAAGCCGACGAGCTGGGTGAAGAACAGGCCAAAAAGCTCCTGTCCACCACCTACCTCAAGAAAGGCCAGGCACTGCTGAAGGCCGGTAAGAACGCCGAAGCCATCGAGGCCCTGGAGCAGTCCAACAGCTACGTAGAGAACGGCAACGCCTATATGCTCATCGCCAGCGCCCAGACCAAAGCCGGCAAGAGCGCCCAGGCCATCGAGGCCTACAAGAAATACCTGGAACTGAGCCCCAACGCCAAGAACGCCGCGGACATCATGTTCACCATCGCCGCCACTGCCCAGAAGGCCGGTGACAAGGCTACCGCCAAAGAGTACTACCAGAAGCTCGCCGGTACCAAGTACGCCGCCCAGGCGGAGGCCCAGCTCAAGACCCTGTAGGAGCCCTTAAAGCCCTCCCTTAAAGCCCGGTTCGCGCCGGGCTTTTTTGTCCCTCTGTGCTGTACGAAGGTCCACCCGCTGGACCCTCAACAACTGTACGGACCGCCAGGGGAGCATTTTTGCCCGATATCGCTCCGCTGGCGGGCCAAAAGGTCCGCCAGTGCTACGTTTTGCCGGGGAAATGCGCCCGTGGCTGTTCCGTTCCCTGTCAGCTGCCGCACCCTTTGCGAGGAGATTTGGATTCAAGAATAGTTTGTATCTTTGCAGTATGATTGCCCTGGAACTGTTGGCGCCAGCACGGACGGCACAGATTGGCATCGCGGCCATAGACTGCGGGGCGGATGCCGTGTACATTGCCGGCCCGGCGTTCGGGGCCCGGCAAGCGGCCGGAAACAGCGTGGAGGACATCCGGGCGCTGTGCACCTATGCCCACCGCTTCGGGGTACGCATTTATGCCACGGTGAACACCCTGCTGGAGAAGGAGGAGATTCCGCAGGCCCGTGCGCTGGTGAGGCAGTTGGAGGAGGCCGGGGTGGACGCACTCATCGTCCAGGACCCTGCCGTGCT
>DEKS01000119.1:5489-8769 GCA_002354005.1 Bacteroidales bacterium UBA2716 | reverse complement strand
AACACGCTCCGGAGCCCTCAGAAGAGCGCCATCATCATTACCCACTACCATAAGCTGCTGGAATACGTCCAGCCGGACGTGGTGCATGTGCTCAAGGCCGGCCGCATTGTGAAAACCGGCGGCCGGGAGCTCATCGACGCCATTGAGTCGCAGGGATTTGACCAGTTTTAGCCATGGGACACGGTAAGTACATAGACCCGTTCAAGGCGGGAGATTCTCTCGGCCTTCGGCCTCGGAATGACAATGTCACACCGAGCGAAGCGAGCGTGTCCCATCATCGGGTGAAAGCCGGGGAAACCCTGAACCTGGAGTACGTTGTGCTGCCCGGGGAGAGCAGGGATATCGACATCACGATCGACCTTGTGGGCCCCGGAGCGGAGGCGCATATCAAGGCGCTGTACCTTTGCAAGGCCGACGAAAAGGTGAATTTCCACATCCTGATGCATCACCGTGCGCCTGGCTGCAAGAGCACCCAGCGCATCAACGGCATTGTCGGCGGGCAGGCGCAGGTGCATTTCGACGGTACCATTGTCGTCGCTCCGGACGCCCAGCAAACGGAGGCCTACCAGGAAAACCACAACATTGTGCTCACGGATACCGCCAAGGTGGACACCCGCCCGCAGCTGGAAATTTATGCCGATGACGTCAAGTGCTCCCACGGCGCTACCGTAGGGCAGCTTAATGCCGATGAACTCTTTTACATGCGCTCCCGCGGCGTCCCCGAAGCGGAAGCCCGGACCCTGCAGATGCTCTCCTTCCTGTCTCCGGTAATCCCGGCAGGAAGGGAGGAAGAAATTGAGCGGGTGCTCAGAAGCTATGCGGAGTAGGCGGCTCCTCATACTGCTTCCTGTGTTTCTGGCGCTTTCTTGCGTCCGGATGGGCCCGGACCGGCAGACGGAAAGTCTGCTTCAAGGCCTGGATACCTACCTGGAAACCAGGGACTTGTATGTGGCGCAGAAACAAAATCAGCTGGCCGCTCTTACCAAACTGGCGCGGGACATTGAGGATCCCACGCTCCGCTACAACCTGGAGTTCACCATCGCCCAGGAATATTTTTCCTTCAGCTTTGACTCTACGCAGGCGTACCTGAAACATTGCCAGCAGCTGGCAGGAGCCGACAAGGACCGTTATGACGAAGCGTCTATCGCCCTGGGACATTTGTATGAAAAGGCCGGCAACTACATGGAGGCCTATACCTTATTATATGAGCAGCTGGACAGCACGCGCCTGTCCAAGGCCCTGCTTCCGGAGTACCTGTGGGTATTGTACGATTTCAGCCATGACCTGGCAGGCAATTCCGGCATGGTGGAGCGCTTGTCCATTCCTTCTGCGGCGTCGTATCGGGAGCAGCTGATGCCGCTGCTGCCGGTAAACAGCGAGCGCTGGCGCGTCCTCCTTCGGGACGGGCTCATCGACGCGAAGAATTGGTCCGCGGCAGACAGTGTCGCCCATCTTCTCCTTTCCGGCACCCGGCCCGATGAGCACAATTATGCCATCCATGCTTTCTTCTGCTCGGAGATTGCCGAGTCAAGCGGACGTCCGGCAGACCGCCTGAAGTGGCTGGTGGAAAGTGCCAAGAGCGACATCCTGTGCGCGGTGAAGGACTATGCCTCCCTGACCATGGTGGCGCAGAATATTCTTCCGGTCGATGTAAACCGCTCGTTCCATTATCTGCGGGTCGCCCAGGAAGACGCCCTGTTCTACAATGCCAAGTTGCGTCCCTGGCAAATCTCCCGCTTCCTGATTGCGGTGGAGGACGCCTATTCCCAGCGGCAGGCGGAAAACCGCAGGCTCACCTATATAGCACTGGGCATCATGGCTGTTCTGGCCATCGCCATGTCCATCCTCTCCCGTTTCCTGATAACCCGTTCCCGCAAGTTGTCCCGCACCCGGCAGCAGCTGGAACAGGCCAACATCCAGCTGGCCAGTGCCAATGTGAGTCTCAACGACCTGAACCGCCAGATTTCCCGGGCCGATAAGGTGAAAGAGCGCCAGATTGTCACCTTCCTGGAAGGCCTTGCCAATCAGATTTCCCTCATCCGGGCCGAGGACAACCGCTACCGCAACCTGCTCAAGCAAGGTAAGGCGGATACGCTTCTGAAGGAACTCTCTATCACCGGCCGCTCGGAGAAGGCCCGCGAAGAGTTCTATGCGAGTTTCGACCGTACCTTCCTGGCCATGTATCCGGATTTTGTGGCGCAGTTCAATGCCCTGCTCAAGGAGGAAGCCCGCGTAACACCGCCGGAAGGGCGCCTTACCACGGAACTCCGCGTGTTCGCCCTCATCCGCTTGGGCGTAGATGACAGCAAGAAGATTGCCTCCATGCTGGACTATTCTCCCAGCACCATCTACAATTACAAGGTGAGCGTGAAAAACGCATCTCTTGGTCCCCGTGAAACCTTCGAAGAAAGGGTGAAATTGATAGGGAAGCAGTAAAATCGTACTCCCGATTTACTACTTTTTAACCGTACAATACGATTCGCAAATGCTTTATTATTAAGCGTTTGCAATTTTTATTATACTACTTAAATTTTCTTATTGGCTCGCTGTTCGTTTTTCCCCTCTAATTTTGCATCAGACCAAGTGTCGCAAAAACCATTTTTAACCAATAACCAAACGCAAATCAATTAACCAAGCGTATGAAAAAAATCGCAACTCTGATCCTCTTTGCAGGATTGGCTTTGTCGGCCATGGCGCAGAATCTTACCCTGAAGGGGAAGGTGCAGGACGCCGCCGGCGAACCCATTATCGGAGCGTTTGTTGTCCAGCAGGGAACCAATAACGGTGCCATGACGGACGTGGACGGCGCATTCGCGCTCACCACCCCGCAAGGTGCATCCGTTGAGATTTCCTGCATCGGATATGCAACGCAGGTGATTTCCAACAACGGCCAGCAAGACGTGGTGGTAGTCCTTCCGGACGACGCCCAGATGCTGGAAGAGACCGTGGTCATCGGCTACGGTGTACAGAAAAAATCGGTGGTTACCGCAGCTATTGCCAAGGTGGACGCCGAAGCGCTGGGCGTAACGGCCCCTACGCGCGTGGACAATGCCCTTAAAGGCCTCACCGCCGGTGTTACCGTTACTTCCGCTTCCGGTCAGCCGGGCGCCAGCTCCCGCATCCGCATCCGCGGTGTGGGTTCCATCAACTCCTCCGACCCTATCTACATTGTGGACGGCATGCCCATCTCCGGTGGTATCGACTACCTGAATCCCAGCGATATCGAGTCCATCGAGGTGCTTAAGGATGCCGCGTCCGGTGCTGTTTACGGTACCCGCGC
>DEKS01000119.1:0-5412 GCA_002354005.1 Bacteroidales bacterium UBA2716 | reverse complement strand
TGCTCAACGCTTCCGAGTATGCCCTCATGATCAATGAAGGACTCATCAACGCGGGTATGGCTCCCAAGTACGCCGACCCGTTCAGCTATGGCGTGGGCACCAACTGGCAGAAGGAAGTGTTCAACCGCAACGCCCCGCAGCAGACCCACGAGGTGTCCGTGAGTGGCGCTACCGACCGGGTGAACTACTACCTGGCCCTGGGTTATACCGACCAGCAGGGTATCGTGGGCGGCAACTGGGGCCGTTCCAACTACAATCGTCTCACCCTCCGCTCCAATACCAGTTTCACCCTGGTGGACAAGAAGAGCGAGCGCAACTTCCTGAACAGCATTGTCCTGCAGAACCAGCTGTCTTACGCCAAGATCAGCTCCAAGGGCATTTCCGAGAACTCGCAGTGGGGTTCTCCGCTGGGTTCCGCCCTGGCCCTTTCTCCTATCCTGGGCGTGTATGCCAGCGAGGAAGACGTGGCCAACTACCGCACCATCTATCCCGGCGAAACGCTGCTGCAGGCTGCCGACGGCCGTTATTACATGATTCCCGGCGGCGCTTACAATGAGATGAACAACCCCATCGCGGACCTTTCCCGTCCGGCGAATGACAACTGGAGCCACAAGTTCGTGGGCGGTCTCTCCGGAGACATCCAGATTTGGGACAACCTGCATTTCCACACCTCTTTCTCCGTGGACATGAGCTTCTGGGGCAACTATGGTTATACTCCTACTTATTATCTGTCCGGTAACAACCACGCCACCACTACGGAAGTAAACGCGCAGTACGAGAAAGGCCTGGTATGGCAGGTGGAAAACTACCTTACCTATAATAAGGAAATCGGCAAGCACGCCTTCTCCGTGATGATTGGCCAGAGCGCCTTCGAGAACACCAGCGACGGCCTTTGGGGCAATCGCCGCGACTTGGCTCCGGAGTGGTTCGACAAGCCGTACATCGGCAATGCGCCCGACAACAACGACGACCCTGACAAGCAGCACGCCAATGGCTGGTTCAACAGCCCGTACCGCCTGGCCTCTTACTTTGGCCGTGCCGACTACAACTACGGCGAGCGCTACATGGTGCAGTTCACCATCCGCCAGGACGGTTCCTCCAAGTTCGGCTCCAACAACAAGTGGGGTTATTTCCCGTCCTTCTCCCTGGGCTGGAACATCCACAATGAACCGTACATCAACGTTCCCAGCTGGTTGTCCCGTGCCAAGGTCCGTTTCTCCTGGGGCGTGAATGGTTCCGATGCCTTCGAGGCCTTCCGTTACACAACCCTCACCTCCAATAACAACAACTACATCTTCGACCGCAACGAGGCCACCGTCATCGGTGTGAAGTCCTCCGGCCTGGCCAACCCGTCCCTCCGCTGGGAGCGTTCCGTCCAGACCAACGTGGGTGTAGACCTGGGCTTCCTGTCCAACGCCCTCAACTTCACCATCGACTACTACAACAAGACCACGGACGGCATGCTCATCCAGGTTCCGGTGCCCGCCTATGTAGGTGAGGCCAGCCCTTGGGGCAACGCCGGTCTCATGCGCAACCAGGGTGTGGAAATGGAGGCTTCCTACAAGTTCTCCCCGGTCAAGGACCTGAACTTCCATATCGGCGGTAACGCCACTTACCTGCACAACCGTCTGGTGAACCTGGGTAACGACAGCGGCTTCATGAACCTGGATTCCTTCCAGGGCGCCGGCACCATGACCCGTGCGGAAAACGGCATGCCGTTCCCGTACTTCTACGGTTACAAGACCAACGGTATCTTCCAGAACCAGGCCGAGATTGACGCATACGTGAACAAGGACGGCGAGAAAATCCTGCCCAACGCTGTCCCCGGCGACGTCCGCTTCGTGGACGTGAACGGTGACGGCAAGTTCACCGAGGACGACCGTACCAACATTGGCAACGGCATGCCCAAGTGGACCGTGGGCCTGAACTTCAGCGCTTCCTACAAGGGCCTGGACTTCTACATGCTCTGGCAGGGCACCTTTGGCAACAGCATCCTGGATGTGACCCGCCGTGTCGACATTTCCGAGAGTAACCTGCCCGCCTACATGCTCAACCGCTGGACCGGTGAAGGTACCTCCAACACCATCCCCCGCTTCGTGCGCGGTGATGCCGTGAACTGGCAGATGTCCGACCTGTATGTGCAGGACGGTAGCTACATGCGCCTGAAGAACATCCAGCTGGGTTACACCCTCCCGCAAAAGTGGACTCAGAAGATTTTCATCTCCTCCCTCCGCTTCTTCGTGGGCGCCGAAAACCTGCTCACCCTCACTTCTTACCGCGGTTTCGACCCGGAAATTTCCTCCGGTGGAACTTCCCTGGGCGTAGACTACGGTGTGTATCCGCAGTCCCGTACCTTCCTGTGCGGTCTTAACCTTAAATTCTAAAAACAGGCATGATTATGAAACAGAATATACTTCTTGCTGCGGCAGCCCTGCTTGCCCTCACCACTGCCTGCACCGAAAAATTCCTGACCGTGGAACACAACAGCGCCCGTCCGCTGGAGACCTACTTCACTACTCCGGAGCACCTGGAGGAAGCCGTTGTGGCCGCATACGACCCGCTCCAGTGGTTTGACTGGTGCGAAGGGCAGTACAATCCGCTCAACATTATGTCCGACATCATGGCCGACCAGATTTGGGTGGGCGGTTCCGACCGTTCCGACAACGACTACTGGCACATGATGATGAACTTTGAGGCCACTCCCACCAAGACCATGTCGGGTATCTGGTCCGATGCTTACTCCGGCGTCAAGCGTTGCAACGACGTCCTTACCTATATCGGCTGGACCAAAGACCTCTCCGACGACGCCAAAAAGCTTGCCGAGGCCCAGGTTCGCGTACTCCGCGCTTTCTACTACAACATCCTCTGGAAATTCTGGGGCAACATCCCGTACTATGAGGTGAACCTCACCGGTGACTTCACCTGCGAGCAGTTCAAGGCCGACGAAGTCTACGAAAAGTTCATCACCGACCTTGAGGGCGCCATTGCCCTGAATGCCCTCCCGATGCACTGGGACGATGCCAACATCGGCCGCGTGAACAAAGCCATGGCCTACATGCTGTACACCGAGGCTGTCCTGTACCAGAACGACGAATCCCGCTTCTCCACGGCCCTGGGCTACATGAAGGAAATCATTGCCGATCCCAACTACGAGCTGCTGCCGGACTATGGCCAGATTTTCCTGGAGACCGGCGAATGGAGCAGCGAATCCATCTTCGAAATCAGCTACAAGGACAGCGGCGCCCAGCGCTCCTGGAACTGGGTGCGTGGCGTAGGTGGTACCGTTCTTCCCCGTATGATCTCCCCGAACGAATGGTCCGGTGACGGCGAGCACGACAACGGCTGGGGCTTCGCTCCGGTACGTGCCGAAACCTACGAGATGTACGATCCTGCCGACGCGCGCCGTGCCGCTACCTGCTGGGATGCCCGCAACACCGGCTCCGGCAAGTACAACCCGCGCTACCAGGATACCGGCTACTTCCTGGAGAAGTACGTGGCCTACAAAGCCAACAATGCGGAAGCCGAATACGACGGCGACCTCAACTTCAACAACAACCTCCGCATCTACCGTTACTCCGAGTGCCTGCTGAATGCAGCGGAACTCGCCCTGCGCACCAACAATACCGCCGGTGCCGAAGGCTGGCTCAACGCCGTGCACGGCCGTTCCCTGGGTGGCGCCACCGTGGCCCTTTCCCTGGAGAACATCAAGGAGGAGCGCAGGCTTGAATTCGTAGGTGAAGGCAAGCGTTATTGGGACCTCATCCGTTGGGGCGATGCCGCCACGGTGCTTGTTCCGGATGCTTACGGTTATCGTACCAATACCTGGAGCGAGAGCAAGAAGTACCTGCCCTTCCCGCAGCACGAGATGGACGCTACGGCCGGCCTCACGCACCAACTGGTTCAGAACAATTATTAATAGACGCTGAATATGAAAAAGTTAGCATATATCCTTGCGGCTACGTTCGCGCTGTTTGCCTGCGCCAAGGAGGAGATTCGTCACCCCTCCGAGGCCCAGGCCCCCAAGACCGCATCCGCATTCGAGCCCATTATTTCGGTGGACCAGGAGATTAACCAGGTTACCTTCTCCGTGGACTCCAAAGCGGTCATCCCTGTCTGGCTGTTCCAGGACAAGGACGGCGAATTCACTGAGCGCAAAGCCCAGAACGGCCTCCGGCGCATCTTTGCCACAGCCGGCGACTACACGGTGCGCATGCAGGTCATGAACGCCTCCGGTGTCACCCCCGACTACGTGGAAAAGACCTTCCATATTGACAACACCATCGCCAGCTTCGACAAGTTCATCACCTTCCTGGCCGGTGGTACTGCTGCCGACAATACCAAGAACTGGCACGTGGACGGCGAAACCGCAGGCCACATGGGCTGCGGCCCTGCCGGCACCGACGGTCTGGAGTGGTGGTCCGCCGCCGCTAACGACAAGGCTGCCTTCGGCGTGTACGAAGACGTGGTTACCTTTGGTGGCGACGGTGCTTATGCCTACGATCCCGGCGAGGACGGTGGCGTATACGTGAACAAAGACATCACCGTGTCTCCGTTCGTGGAGCAGAAGGGTGACGCCACCGAGGACTTTGTGGCCCTGGTGGATCCCCAGACGGCCACGTATGCGTTTGAGTACCAGGGTAACGACCTGTATCTGGTCCTTCCCGAGAAGACCCTGTTCCCGTACATCGACAACGATGCCTTCTGGGCCAATCCCGAATTCAAGGTGCTGAGCGTCACCCGCGAAGCGCTGGAACTGGTGCACGACAACGGCGACATCGCCTGGCACTTCCTCCTCACCTCCAAGCCGGCCGCCTACGTATTCAAAGGCTTCAAGTACAATGCCGATTCCAACCTTTGGAAACCGGCCGACGGTGCCCACACCTTCAGTTTCTATTACGCTCCCGGCTGGGCCCAGATTGCCGATCCGGAAGTGGAGCTGGAAGGCGCCGAATACACCATTGACCTGCCGTCCGCTACCGCTGACCAGTGGCAGGCCCAGTTCCACATCATCCCCGAAGAGCCCGTCGTGCTCACCGAGGACAAGAACTACGACTTCTCTGTCATCATCAATACCAACAAGGCCCTTCCGGGCATGACCTTCAAGCTCACCTCCGTGGATTCCGACGATGTGTTCCTCTTCGCCAACCGCGAGCCCATCGAAGTCGGCGAGACCATTTACTACCTCACCGACCTGAAAGGCATCAACGCTCCCAATGGCGTGAAGATGGTCTTTGACTTTGGCGGCAACGCTGAGGGGACCGTGGTTTCCATCGCCAACATTGTGGTGAAAGACCATGCCATTGACGATGGCACCATCCTGCCTTCCGACGAACCGGAGGATCCCGAAGACGGCGACAATATTGTGGTTGTCTACGGCAAGGAGCTCTGGGCCGATGCTACCGTTGAACTGGA
>DEKS01000188.1 GCA_002354005.1 Bacteroidales bacterium UBA2716 | reverse complement strand
AATCCCGACGAATACCGGTTTGGAAACGTGAATCCGGCGGCCTGTGTCCTGCAGGCTGCCGTTTTTTTTGTCCCGGGCATAGATTTCCACCTGGTCCGTGTCCCGACAGGCCACCAGGACCCAGCGGTCCAGCACCGTAAAGTTGCGGGGGTGACCGCCCGTGTGCTGATACCCCACCTTTTCCAGGGTACCATCCGGGTTCACGTGGAAGATGGCAATGCCGTCATTCTGCAGACGCAGGCTGGCGTACAGGAACCTCCCATCCGGGCTCAGGTGCAGGTCCGCTGCGCCGCGGGCATCCACCTCATCGGCCTTAACCACTTGCAGGAGAGTCATTTGAGGATAAGCATACACAGCGATATCCCCGGAAAGCTCGCCGATGCAGTAGAGGCGGTTCCCGCTCAGAAGCAGGTGCCGCGGGCCAAAATCGGCGGGAAGTTGCGCGCGTTTCCGATAGTTGGACACTCCCAGGGACGTTACGTCCACCGAACTGATGGCATCGGCGCTGAATTCCGTGAATAACAGTTGGTTATCCGGCGTAAAAAGGGCGCAGTGCACATGTGCTTTGTCCTGCCGCGAACGGTCCGGGCCGCCGGTGCCGCTGAAGATAAGGCTGTCCAGCGGGGCAATGCTGCCATCGTCCTTTAATTTGTATACCGCCAGCGAACCGCCGCTGTAGTTGGCTACGGCCAGGAAACGGCCGTCGGTGGACACGTAGCAGGGGTCTTCGCCGCGGTCCGGAAGGCCGGTGGGCTGGCTGCCCAGCAGGTCGAACCCGTTGCCGCCATAGCGCCAGGCATATACGGAGGCCGTGCTGTCCGGCATTTCGCTCACCGCGTATACCTTGTTGCCGTCCACCGCCAGGAACGAGGGATTGGGCATGGGGGCTTTCGCGGGTTCTCCGGGAAGGACATCGCCCTTAACCAAGTCAAAATCATAGGCGTAGAACCCGTCCGAATAGGTTCCGACAAACAAGGTTGCACGTTTTTCGCAGGCGCACAGTGCCCCAAGTACTGTAAGCAGGGTGAAGATTCGTTTCATGAGCACAAAGATAGAAAAAAATGTTATCTTTGTGAGGATGAACATGGATACGGCCATACAGTACCTGCCGGGGGTGGGGCCCAAACGGGCGGAGCTCCTGCAAACCGAGCTGGGCGTGAGCACGGTGGGGGATCTGGTGCGCACGTATCCGTTCCGCTATATAGACCGCAGCAGCATTGTCCGCATCGCGGACGTTCACCCGGACCTTGCGCAGGTGCAGGTGCGCGCCATGGTTACCAAGGTGCGCCTGTACGGCAAAAACGGTGTGGAGCTCCCCGCGGAAAAACTCAAATACAACATGGTGAGCCGCCTAAGCGCCATGGTCTCGGACGATAGTGGAGAAATGGAGATGGTCTTTTTCAAGGGCGTCAAGTGGATGCACGCGCGCCTGGTTCCCGGCCATACCTTTATCTTCTTTGGCAAACCGGCCGTTTTTGGCACCCGGCTCAACATGGTCCATCCGGAGGTAGACGCCCCGGACAGCGCCAACACCGGCGTCCTCACCGGGGTGTACAATTCTACGGAAAAGCTCAAGACGGCGGGCATCACGGGCAAGGTCATGCTCAAGCTCATCGGCACGGCCCTGGAAGGCGTGTTGCCCACCCTGCAGGAAACACTTCCGGACTATATTTTAAAGGAGAAGGGACTGGTGCCGCTCACATACGCTTTAAGGCAAATCCACTTCCCGGTGGATCAGAATGCCCTGGCCAAGGCCACGTACAGGCTCAAATTCGAAGAACTCTTCCTGCTGCAGCTGTCCCTGCTCAAGCAAAAATATGTCCGCAGCCGCAGCGCCGTCGGGCTCAAGATGCCTGCCGTCGGGGAGGCCTTTAATGCCTGCTATAACGCACTACCGTACCAACTTACCAATGCGCAAAAGCGCGTGATCCGGGAAATTCGTGACGATATGCGCAGCGGCCACCAGATGAACCGCCTGCTGCAGGGAGACGTAGGTTCCGGCAAAACCATGGTAGCGGTGCTCAGTGCCCTCATCGCCGTGGGAAACGGCTACCAGGCCTGTCTCATGGCACCTACGGAAGTCCTGGCCCAGCAGCATTTTGCCAATGTGTCCAAGTACCTCAGGCCCACGGGCGTACGGGTGGCGCTCCTTACCGGCAACACCGGAGTAAAAGACCGCCGGGAAATTCACGCCGGCCTGCAGGATGGAAGCATCGGCGTGCTCATCGGCACGCATGCGCTCATAGAAGACACCGTGCATTTCCGGGCACTGGGGCTGGCCATCGTGGATGAGCAGCACCGTTTTGGCGTGGAACAGCGCGCCCGCCTCTGGAACAAAGGCTGGCAGGGCGTACCTCCGCATGTGCTGGTAATGACCGCCACGCCCATTCCGCGCACCCTGGCCATGACCCTGTACGGAGACCTGGACGTTTCCGTGATTGACGAAATGCCCCCGGGCCGCAAGCCGGTCCAGACGCTGTGCGTAGGAGAAGGCAAACGTCACGCCATGCACAATTTTATCCGGGACGAGATTGCCAAGGGCCGGCAGGTATTCATTGTATATCCGCTCATTTTCGAGAGCGAAAAACTGGACTACAAGAACCTGGAACTGGGGTACGAGGAAATTGTGAAAGCCTTCCCGCTGCCGCAGTACAAGGTGGCTATCGTCCATGGACAGCAAACCCCGCAGGAAAAGGCCTTTAACATGGACGCTTTTGTGGCCGGCCGCGCCAACATTCTGGTTTCTACTACCGTTATAGAGGTAGGGGTTGATGTGCCCAATGCCTCCGTGATGGTGATCGAAAGCGCGGAACGCTTTGGCCTGAGCCAGCTGCACCAGCTGCGCGGCCGGGTGGGACGCGGCGCGGAGCGCTCCTATTGTATCCTTATGCGGGGCACCAAGGTGTCCAAGGAAAGCCAGAAGCGCCTGGACCTTCTGTGCGCCACGGAAAACGGCTTCGAACTGGCCGAGGAAGACATGAAGATGCGCGGCCCCGGAGACCTGGAAGGCACCCAGCAGAGCGGCCTTCCCATCAGCCTCAATATTGCCTCCCTGGCCAAGGACGGGCTCATCCTGTCCGACGCCCGCGGCTATGCCCAGCACATCCTGGACCAGGACCCGGGGCTCACCCAGGACCGCAACGCCCCGCTCGCCGCAGAGCTCAAGCGGGACAAATACCAAACCAAGGATTATTCCCAGATTTCCTAATTATTTGTCCGTCGTCAGAAGGGTCCTACTCCCCCTTCATCCAGCGGTCCAGCCAGCCAAAGTAGCTGCGGTGCCAATAGAGGGCGTTCTGAGGCTTGAGAATCCAGTGGTTCTCGTTAGGGAACACGATGAGTTTGGACGGTACACCCATCATTTGGGCCGCATTGAAGGCCGCCATGCCTTCGTCCACTGGAACGCGGAAGTCCGAGCCGCCGTGGATACAGAGGATGGGCGTGTGCCAGTT
>DEKS01000135.1:17775-20525 GCA_002354005.1 Bacteroidales bacterium UBA2716 | reverse complement strand
ATGTGGTAACCCACCCTACCACATCAACCGCCGCTAACGCACTGATAACTAATAACCAACAAATATTATCAACATGCTAAAAAAACAACTTTATGTTGAGCCCCAGGCGGAAGTGCTTGAGGTTCAAGGAGAAGCCGTTATTTGCCAAAGTTATGGCGTTAATGGCGTTGAGAAAGGTAATTCCCGGACCGGCGATGATTGGGATTGGGAGTAAAACGTCAAAAGGAAAGATGATTATGAAAAAAACATTGTATTTTGCCGTTAGCGCCGCCCTTGCATTGGCTGCCTGCGCTAAAGAAGAGGCTCCTGTTGAAAACGAGCCAACCTTCCAGAATCTGAACACTATCTATGCAAGCGTTCCGGAAACGAAAACCACTGAAAGTGCTGCAGAATTTTCCTGGACTGACAGTGAAGCAATTGCAGTTGGAGGTATTCTATCCGAGAGTACACATTTTTATAACTACACTTGCTCGAATACTTCCACCGGCGCTTTCTCAGGCTCTGCAACGGATTCTCGTAAAGTCGCGGTGTCTCCGAGTTCTGCTGCAAGTGCATTTACTACCGGTGGAGACACTTTCAGCTATAGCCTTTCTATGGGCACTGAATATGGCTCATACATTCCCGGAACGACCAATGCTCTGATGGTGGGTGAACCCGTTGAGTCTAACAAATATCGTTTTAACCATGCTGCCGCTTTGCTCAAGGTGACTTATGAAAATGCTCCTGTTGGCACAACCGGACTCAAGTTCACCTCGAAGAACCATAAAATTACCGGTATGAAGAGCGGAATAGCAACGGCATCAGGTGTAGAACTCACTTTGGCTGATTTCGCGTCAACAGGAGGTAATGACGTAACCATCACCCTGAGCTCCCCTCTTGATGCGACCGCAAACCTCATATTCTACATTCCGATTCCCTCTGGTGATTACACCAGCTTCGAATTCAATGTAAACTTGACTGGCACCGATGCAATTGCCAGCTCTACGGCGAAAACCGTAAAGGGCACCACGACCATCGCTCGTGGCGATGTCCTTTCATTACCCGTGATCACCCTTGCTATGGGCGTCACTCCTATAACTATTGGTAAAACAGACAAAACCGACGAGTATGATACGGCCCATAGTGACGACTTTTCTATTCCTGTCGGCAAGGTGTTGCATCTTGAATTCGAAAATTATGGAACAAATACAGGAAATAATTTAAACTGGCATGTGGCCGTTACCAACAATTTTGATAGGGAAAACGCTGCAAGAAAGAAATACTTTGTCTACCGTGCCGATACTTGGGTGGATGTTGGTGATGCGCCTTATTTCTTGGATGATAATAAGAGCAGAAAGAGCGCCAATCTTGATTCTGATCAGGATATTTCTGGTGAGAAATACTGGACTGTTTTCAGAGATAAAATGGACGGCGCAACTGTAACTGCAACAGTTGAGCACACGGCAGCTGGTTCAGCTATAGTTAAAATCAAAGCCGTGTCAGCAGATAAAAAAACAATATGGACTGAGAGCTATTCGCAAAGAGTTTCCGGGACGGAGGATATTCGTGCCTACCTTACTGTAAATAAGAGTTATCTCATACTCAATAAGGCATGGTTTTCTAACAGTAAAAAAACAGTATCGAGCCTGCATGTGACGAGTCCAGTTTACATTTATAATGACGACCTTACACTCTCCACTATAACGTTTATGAGGGATTTGTATGCAACGTACGATGACGGCGTCGTTGCTCAAGTCGATCCCAATCTGGTTTCCAGCTATTCTCCTACAACGATCTCGAAAGGGACATCGCCTCAAACAATAAGTGTTGGGTTCAACGGTAAAAATTATAATGTTGATATCCCTGTTGTAACAGGAACCGGCGCAATTGGGACATTGACTTATAATGGCGGCGATGGAAATCAAGCCCTCGCCATTCTTCCTTCAAATGGAACCTCTATTGTCAAAAAAATGTATGTGTATGGTAGCCCTGTCTCTAACTGGAACTGCCCAAGCATTTTCTTGAACACAACTAATGAATTCGTACTCAACAAGGGTGTTGTCTTACGAATGGATTGGTATATTGGTAAGGGTGATTCTTGCACGGCATTTACCGCAGCGAACGCAGATGTGAATAAAGCCGCAAATTTAAACTGGGACTTATATAAACCATATATGAATAGGGCCAAGGTAACCATGAAAGTAACAAACTCGAATGGCGCTATTACCGCCCAGTACGCAATTCAATATGCATGTGATAATACAGATGAGAATCATGGATATTTCTATATGAACTTTAAGAATATTTCAGTTTCATCATCGGATAAAGACTCCGTATACTATTGCGTGATGGAAAACAATTGCTATGTGGTATTTGTTAATGATGACACGCCTGGTTGGCCGGACGTTCACGCCCTTTAATACAGTTAGCCTCTATTTATGCGGAGCCCACACGGCTCCGCTTTTTGATAGTAGCCTTTGACGTTGAACATGGAGGCAAATGATTGATGAAGAATGAGTATTGAGAAATGACTTATCCGGTTCGGGATAAGTCATTTCTTGTAATGCGCTTTTGTTTTGATTCTTAGCTCCACCCGTGGTGATGTCGCAAGGAAAGCGGGAACCTTCCTGGGCCCTTTCATGGTGCCCGGGAAGGTTCTCCGCTAACCGCCGAGCTGCGTTATGCGAGGCGGTGGTTCCGTGTTCCGGAAGCCGCCGCACTGGGTTGTGTGCGGCGGCGCTGTGCTCCGCACGGCGCAGGAGGGCGTGGGG
>DEKS01000135.1:15547-17724 GCA_002354005.1 Bacteroidales bacterium UBA2716 | reverse complement strand
CGGTTTGGCCCCATATCGTGCCGATGGCGGGCCGAAAGGTCCGCCAATGCTACGGTTTCGCCCGTTTTTGCGCCCGTAGCGGCTCCCCCTTGCCCTTGAAGGTCCATCCCTTGGACCCTCAGCACCTGTTCCGGCGCCATTCCGGCTTCGAAGGTCCATCCCTTGGACCCTCGGCACCTGTTTCGGCGCCGGCTCCTAAGGTCCGCCCTATAGACCCTCGACGACACGATTTTGGTGGCAGCTAAGTGGCTGATAATCAGTAAGATGCTAATAATCCTCGGCGCAAATGGAGCCGAGGATTATGGGGAAATGGCTGAGTATCAGTTGGTTAGTGACCAGCCTGGGTGCGCGGTCCCTCGGCTTCGCTCGGGATGATAGGGGGGATGCCCGGTCGGAGCCGGGCATGATGCAAGGCCGGGCATGATGCAAGGCCGGGCATGATGCAAGGCGGGACTTGCAAAAGTGCCAACAATTCCGTATCTTGCAGTCATGAAAAAACTTATCACTCTGGCCGTTATGGCCGCCTGCCTGCTTGCGGGCACCCAGAAAACCGACGCCTGCACCAATCTGATTGTCGGGAAAAAAGCTTCCGTGGACGGGAGCGTCATTTGCACCTATAACTGCGACAGCTTCGGCTCTGCCAGGTCGCTCAGCTATTCGGCCCCCGGAAAGCATGAACCCGGCGAAAAGGTGATCGTGCGCGGCAGGAGGGACCCTTCCATCGTGCATTACATTGCACAGGCCCCTTATACGTATGCCGTCACCGGCCTGATGAACGAGAAGCAGGTTTCCATCATGGAAACCACCTGGGGAGGCCGCAAAGAGCTCCGCAATCCGGACGGGGCGCTGGACTATTTCGCTCTTATGCACCTGGCGTTGCAGCGGTCGGCATCGGCACGGGAAGCCATCGCCGTCATGCACGCACTGGTGCAGGAATATGGCTACAGCGAAACCGGCGAGTCGTTTGCCGTCTGCGACAAGGAAGAGGCCTGGATCATGGAGCTTATCGGCAAGGGGCCGGGCCGCGTGGGTGCAGTCTGGGTGGCCCGCCGCGTCCCGGACGACCACATTTGCGCGTATGCCAACGCCAGCCGCATCCGTCAGTTCCCGCAAGCCAAGAAGGTGGACAAGAAGCTGGGCTTCTGCGTGACCAAGGATGGCGACACCATGTACAGCGCAGACGTCATCTCCTTTGCCCGCGAAATGGGTTATTTTGACGGGGCCGATGCCGATTTCAGCTTCCGCGAAGCCTATGGTCCGCTGGACTGGGGCGCCATCCGCTACTGCGAGGCCCGCGTGTGGAGTTTTTATCGGCGCCACTACTCCAAGGAAGTGATGGACAGCTATTTGCCTTTCTTGAACGGGGACTTGCGCGAGCACGACGAACTGCCGCTGTGGATTAAGCCGGATGCCCCCGTGAGCTACCGCGACATCCAGCGGGACATGCGCGACCACTACGAAGGCACCGCCCTGGACATGACAAGCGATATCAGCGCCGGTCCCTGGGCGTCGCCCTACCGCAACCAGCCGCTGAACTTCCAGGCCCCCGACGGCACGCCCATGTTCCGCGAACGGCCCATCGGCTGCCAACAGAGCGGCCTCACCATGGTATGCCGCATGCGTTCCTGGTTGCCGGACGCCCTGGGCGGCATTACGTATTTTAACCTGGACGACGCCACCATGGTGGCCTATGTGCCGGTGTACTGCGGCATCAACCGGATTCCGGAGCCGTTCCGCCGGGAGAACAACAGCATCACCGAGTTTTCCTTCGACAGCGCTTTCTGGATGTGCAACTGGGTGGCCAACATGGTTTATCCGCGCTGGAGCGCCATGTACCCGGACCTTCTGGAAGCCCAGACCGAGCTGGAAGACTACTTCGAGTCCGACCAGGCCGTGGTGGAAGAACATGCCGCCGGGCTCACCGCCGGCGAGCTGTCCGACTATCTGACGGACAAGACCCTTGCCTACACGGACCGCATGATGCAACGCTGGGACAAACTGGCCAAGCTGCTCATCGTGAAGCACAACGACCAGATTATGCGCCCGTCCAAGGACGGCGAGATTGTTCCCGGCCGCCACACTTCTCCCGCCTATGCTCCCGCCTTTGTAGACGCTGTGCTGCAGGCCACCGGGGAGCGCTACGTGCGGAAAGAACTGGTGCAGTAGCGTACGCGGTG
>DEKS01000135.1:14245-15471 GCA_002354005.1 Bacteroidales bacterium UBA2716 | reverse complement strand
AGGTTTGTATCGGCCAGTGGTCAATAACATACTGATTATCAATACTTTCCCGAAAATCCTCGGCGCAAATAGAGCCGAGGATTATTAGTATTTTACTGATTATCAGGCACTTATCTGCCACCCCGGGAGGCCCCCAAAGAGTTTGGTAAACTTTTTGCAATGTGTTACCTTTGCAGTCGTGAAAATCGTCCGTCATATCCTGCTGGCAGCGTTGCTGGCCGTTGTTCCGCTGGGGGCATCGGCGCAGAATCATGTGCGCAGGGCGATGGAAAGGGCGCGCGAGCGCCAGGAGGCGATGGCACGCACCCAGGTGAACGCGGAGGCAGGCCATAGCACCGGCGGCAACATGCGCATGGTGGTGAAAGATGGCGATACCACCTACCTGGACCGCCTTCCGGCCGTGTACATCCTGAGCCGGAGCAAAAGAACCACCGACAAGCAGTGGCGCCAGTATTACAAGCTGGTGTGGCGGTTCGCCCGCGTGTACCCGTATGCGCAGGCATCGCGCGTATTAAAGGAGGAGATTGACAGCACGCTCAACGCGGAGCACTACGGCGCTTTCCGGAAGGGACGATACATATCGGCCATCCAGAAGGACCTGTTCCGCGACTTCGAGGGGGCGTTGCGCCAGATGACCATCCAGCAGGGGGCGGTGCTCCTCAAGCTTATCGACCGGGAAACCGGCGTTCCGCCCTACGACATCATCAAGAATTACAAGAACGGCGCTGCGGCCATCTTCTGGCAGGGCGTCGCCAAAATGTTCGAAAACGACCTTAAATCTTCTTATGACCCCACCGGTGCCGATGCCCCTCTGGAGGAGCTGGTGCAAGCCTGGCAGCGGGGCGAGTTCCGCGACCTGTACTGGTCGCTCTTCTGGGAGGAGCCGCCCGTGGTCAACGTTCCGGACCGATATAAAAAGTAACGGTCGAAAACTGCGGAAAGATTTTTTCAACAATTCACGTAACTCGCGTAAATATCAGCGAGTTATGTGTAAAAAACCGCGGTCGAAAATGTGTAAAAATCGTGCAAAAAAATTTGTGGATTTGAAAAAAAGTTGTAACTTTGCAATCCCCAAATTGGAGCAAAATGCACCCAACCAGCTGAGTTTCAATGAGTTAGGGAATTATAAGGAAAATTTAAAGCATTTAAGAAATGTTACAGCCTAAAAGAACCAAATTCAGAAGGGAACAGAAAAACCGCATGAAGGGCAATTCCGGTCGTGGAAA
>DEKS01000135.1:11407-14159 GCA_002354005.1 Bacteroidales bacterium UBA2716 | reverse complement strand
ATCTCCCGTCGTATGAACCGTGAAGGTCAGATCTGGATCCGTGTCTTCCCTGTGAAGCCGTTCACCGCCAAGCCGCTGGATACCCGTATGGGTAAAGGTAAGGGTGATCCTCAGGGCTTTGTTGCTCCTATCACTCCCGGCCGTATCCTCTTCGAGGCAGAGGGCGTTTCCCTCGCCACCGCCAAAGAGGCCATGCGTCTGGCTGCCAACAAGCTTCCCGTTGCCACCAAGTTCGTGGTCCGCAGGGATTATGTAGAAGAATAATCAGTAGGAGGAGAAGAAAATGAAAGTATCCGAAGTACGTGAGATGAGCGTCGCAGATCTGCGCGACCGCATCGAAGTCGAGAAAAACAACCTCGACACCATGAAACTCAATCATGCGATCTCCCCCCTGGAGGACACCTCCAAGATTCGCAAGACCCGTCAGGACATCGCTCGCATGATCACCATCCTGGCCGAGAAAGAGAAACAGCAGAACTAAAGAAGCATTGACCTATGGAAAGAAATCTTCGTAAAGAAAGAGTAGGTATTGTGGTCAGCAACAAGATGGACAAGACCATCGTCGTGGCCGTGGAAACCCACGAGAAGCACCCCATTTACGGCAAGTTCGTAAAGAAGACCACCAAGTTCGTTGCTGAGGACGCCAAGAATGAGTGCTCCGAGGGCGATACCGTCCGCATCATGGAGACCCGTCCTCTGAGCAAGACCAAGAACTGGAGATTAGTTGAAATCGTAGAAAAAGTGAAGTAATTATGATACAGCAGGAATCACGTTTAACGGTTGCCGACAACAGCGGAGCTAAGGAAGTCCTTTGCATCCGTGTGCTGGGCGGTACCCGTCACCGTTACGCCACCATCGGCGAAACCATCGTAGTGACCGTGAAGAGCGCCATCCCCGGCGGCGACATTAAGAAAGGCACTGTCACCAAGGCTGTTGTTGTTCGCACCAAGAAGGAAATCCGTCGTCCGGACGGCTCCTATATCCGTTTCGATGAGAACGCTTGCGTTCTTCTGAACGGTGCAGGCGAACTCCGCGGTACCCGTATCTTCGGTCCCGTGGCCCGCGAACTCCGCGAGAACTACATGAAAATCGTTTCACTGGCACCTGAGGTCCTTTAATCAGTAGCAGTTATGAAAAAGTTCAATATCAAGAAAGGCGATACCGTGTATGTGAATGCCGGTAACGACAAAGGCAAGACCGGCAAGGTCCTCGAAGTGCTGCGTGACAAGGATCGCGTCATCGTAGAAGGCGTGAACATGGTGTCCAAGCATACCAAACCCAACCCGAAGAACCCTCAGGGCGGTATTGTAAAACAGGAAGCAGGTATTCACATTTCCAACGTGAACCTCGTGGACAACGCTGGCAAGCCCACGCGTATTGCTCACAAAGAGGTGGACGGCAAGAAAGTGCGTATTGCTAAAACAACCGGAGAGGAGATCAAGTAATTATGGCAAAGAAAGCAAACAAACCCGCAGAAGTCCAGGCACTTCCCAAGGGCTATACCCCGGACCTGAAAAAGGTTTACAAGGAGGAAATCGTTCCCGCTCTCACCAAGCAGTTCTCTTATGGTACTGTAATGCAGGTTCCCAAGCTGGTGAAGATCACCCTCAACGAAGGTGTGGGCGACGCCACCCAGGACAAGAAAATGGTAGAAGAGGCCGCAGAGGAACTCTCCATCATCGCCGGTCAGAAGGCTGTTATCACCAACTCCCGCAAGGATATTTCCAACTTCAAACTCCGTAAGGGCATGCCCATCGGCGCAAAAGTGACCCTGCGTGACGTGAAGATGTACGAATTCCTGGAGCGCCTCATCCGTGTTGCTCTCCCTCGTATCCGTGACTTCAACGGTATCTCCGAGAAAATGGACGGCCAGGGCAACTACACCCTTGGTATCAAGGAGCAGATCATCTTCCCGGAAATCGAGATCGACAAGAACCCGCGCATCCACGGTGTTGAGATTACTTTCGTGACCACCGCCAAGTCCGACGAAGAAGCTTACGCTCTCCTGAAGGCTTTCGGTCTCCCGTTCAAGAAACATAATAACTAATATAGTAGCATGGCAAAGGAATCAATGAAAGCACGCGAAGTAAAACGCGCGAAATTAGTTGCTAAGTACGCCGCCAAGCGCGCAGCTCTGAAAGAGGCCGGTGATTACGCCGCTCTGGACAAGCTCCCCAAGAACGCCAGCCCCGTACGTCTCCACAACCGCTGCTCTCTCACCGGTCGTCCCAAGGGTTACATGCGCGAATTCGGCCTCAGCCGTATCCAATTCCGCGAGATGGCTTCCCAGGGCCTGATCCCCGGCGTAAAGAAAGCCAGCTGGTAACAGACAACTCCAAGTATTTATTTATAAACTAACAATCGGATATCGGGCGTAAACATGCGCCGGTCCACAAAAAGACAAAACAATGACTGATCCTATTGCAGATTTTCTGACCAGAATTCGCAACGCTTACAGCGCTGGCAAGAAGGTGGTGGAAATCCCCGCTTCCAACATGAAGCTCTCCATCACCAAGATTCTGTGTGAGAAAGGTTACATCCTCAGCTACAAAGTTGTGGAAGGTACCCCGTACAACACCATCAAGATCGCCCTCAAGTATCACCCTCAGACCAAGGCCGCTGCCATCAAGAGCATCGTTCGCGTGAGCACCCCCGGTCTGCGCAAGTATGCAGATGTAGCCAACATGCCCCGCGTCCTCAATGGCCTGGGTATCGCTATCCTGTCCACCTCCAAGGGCGTCATCACCGACAA
>DEKS01000135.1:7066-11338 GCA_002354005.1 Bacteroidales bacterium UBA2716 | reverse complement strand
AGAACAAAACTATGTCAAGAATTGGTAAATTACCTGTAGTCCTTCCGGCCGGTGTCAAGGCAGAGCTCCTGGACGGCAACGTAGTGAAGGTGAAAGGCCCTCTTGGCGAGATGTGCCAGAAAGTAGATCCGGACATCACCGTCACCATCGAGGGAAATGAAATCAAGTTCACCCGCCCGAGCGACCTCCCTCGCTTCCGCTCCATGCACGGTCTGTACCGCGCTCTTGTTCACAACATGGTTGTGGGCGTGAGCGAAGGCTTCACCATCAAGCAGGAGTTCGTGGGTGTAGGTTACCGCGTGGCTGCTCAGGGCCAGCTCCTGTCCATGTCGCTGGGTTACTCCCACGACATCCAGATCATGCTCCCCAAGGAAATCACCGCAGAGACCCCTCAGGTGCGTAAAGGTGAGAACCCTGTCCTCATCCTCAAGAGCGCAGACAAGCAGCTCATCGGTCAGGTGGCTGCCAAAATCCGTTCGTTCCGTCGTCCCGAACCTTATAAGGGCAAGGGTATCAAGTTTGTCGGTGAGCAGCTCCGTCGCAAGGCTGGTAAAACTGCTTCGGCCAAATAATTAGGAGGAAAGAGTTATGGCATTGAATAGAATTGAAAGAAGAAGAAGGATTCATTACAGAATCCGCAAGCATGTCAATGGCACCGCCGAGCGTCCCCGCATGGTCGTGTTCCGCTCCAACAAGCAGATCTATGTCCAGGTGGTGAACGACCTCGAAGGCAAGACCCTCGTGGCTGCCGCCTCCAATGAAAAGGCCCTCGCCGCAAAGACCAAGGGTCTGAACGGTATTGACGCCGCCGCCATCGTTGGCAAGGCCATCGCTGAGCGCGCCCTCGCCGCCGGTATCACCCAGGTGGCTTTCGACCGCGGAGGTTATCTCTTCCACGGCAGAGTTAAATCACTGGCAGACGCTGCCCGCGAAGGCGGCCTCGCTTTCTAATCATTGAGACTACTATGGCAAATTCTAATGTAAAAAGAGTAAAGACCTCTGACCTTGAACTCAAGGACAGACTGGTGGCCATCAACCGCGTAACCAAGGTTACCAAGGGTGGTCGTCACTTCCGCTTCGCTGCCATCGTCGTAGTCGGCGATGAGAACGGTGTGGTCGGTTACGGACTGGGCAAAGCCAACGAAGTTACCGCCGCTATCGCCAAAGGCGTAGAGGACGCTAAGAAGAACCTGGTGAAGGTCCCCGTGATCAACACCACCATCCCCCACGAGCAGGTGTATCGCTTCGGCGGTGCAGAGGTGTTCATGAAACCCGCTGCTGCCGGTACCGGTGTAAAGGCCGGTGGTGCTATGCGTGCCGTGTTCGAGAGCGCCGGCGTTCAGAACGTGCTGGCCAAGAGCAAGGGTTCTTCCAACCCGCACAACCTGGTAAAGGCTACCATCGCCGCTCTCACCGAGATGCGCGACGCCTATACCGTGGCTGGTCTGCGTGGTATTCCCATGAGCAAAGTTTTTAACGGTTAATCCCAGAGAGACTATGGCAAAGCTTAAGATTACCCAGGTCCGCTCCAAGAATGGAGAGACCAAGCGTCAGATCGCAAACCTCAAGACTCTCGGTATCCGCCGGATGCATCAGACCGTGGAAGTGGAAGATACGCCCATCACCCGCGGCATGCTGGCCAAAGTGGCCCATCTGGTTACTTGTGAAGTAATTGACTAAGGAGGACTAAGAGATGAAACTTGAAAATCTGAAGCCCGCAAAGGGCGCAACCCATAACAGCAAGCGCGTAGGCCGCGGCCAGGGTTCCGGTAAAGGTGGCACCGCCACCCGTGGTACCAAGGGCGCACAGGCTCGCGCCGGCTATGAGCACAAAGTAGGTTTCGAAGGTGGTCAGATGCCCATTCAGCGTCGTCTTCCCAAGTTCGGCTTCAAGAACCCTACCCGTGTGGCTTACAAGGCTGTCAACGTGGCAACCATTCAGGCCCTGAGCGAGAAGCTGGGCGTGAAGGCCTTCGACACGGACACCTTCATCGCTGCCGGTATCGCTTCCAAGGGCGAACTCGTGAAGGTGCTCGGTAACGGTGAACTCACCGCTGCTGTTGAGGTGAAAGCCAACGCTTTCTCCGCATCCGCTACCCAGAAGATTGAGGCTGCCGGTGGTAAAGCAATCGTTATCGAATAGCCACAGCTATGAAGAAGTTTATCGAGACAATTCGAAACATCTACAACATCGAAGAACTGCGCAAGCGGATCGGTTACACGATCCTGCTTGTGCTGGTTTACCGACTGGGTAGCTTCATCCTTCTCCCGGGCCTGGATCCCGAGTACCTGAAGGGTGGTATCAGCGGTACCCAGGAGGGCCTCGTCGGACTCCTCAACATGTTCTCCGGCGGTGCTTTCGGTAACGCCAGTATCTTCGCACTGGGTGTGATGCCGTACATCTCGGCATCCATCGTGGTCCAGCTTCTGGGCATGTTCGTTCCTTCCTTCCGCAAAATGCAGATGGAAGGGGAGAGCGGCCGCCGGAAGATGAACCAGATCACCCGTTACCTCACCGTGGCCATCCTGGCCATCCAGGGTCCCGCCTATGTGGCCGGTATGGTTCCCGCCGCCGCCCGCACCGTGACCTGGAGCCCCTTCATGTTCAACCTGGTGTCCACCGTCATCCTGATGGCCGGCTCCATGTTCGTGATGTGGCTGGGTGAACGGATCACAGACCGTGGTATCGGTAACGGTATTTCCCTCATCATCATGATTGGTATCGTGGCTCGTCTGCCTTACGCCCTCGTGGCGGAAGTCGGTCAGAAATTCACTGCCGGTGGCGTGGGTGGCCCTATCATGCTCATCGTGGAGCTGGTCATCTGGGTGCTGGTCATCCTGGCCGCTATCGCCCTGGTGCAGGCCGTCCGCAGAGTGCCCGTACAGTATGCCAAGCGTGTGATCGGCAACAAGCAGTATGGTGGTGTACGCCAGTACATCCCCCTCAAGATTAACGCCGCCGGCGTTATGCCTATCATCTTCGCTCAGGCGCTCATGATGTTCCCTATGCTGCTGGGCCAGTACGATGCCACCCGTGGTATCGCCGCTGCCTTCTCCAGCTACACTACCGTCTGGTATAACGTCGTATTCTTCCTCCTGGTGGTTGTATTCACCTACTTCTACACTGCCGTTACCGTGAACCCCACGATGATGTCAGAGGATATGAAGAAGAACGGTGGCTTCATCCCGGGTGTCAAGCCCGGCAAGAAGACGGCCGAGTACCTGGACACCATCATGACCAGAATAACCCTGCCGGGTTCCGTATTCCTGGGCCTTATCGCCTGTCTGCCGGCACTGGCCAATGTGCTGGGTGTAAACAACCAGTTCGCTTCCTTCTTCGGCGGCACCTCGCTGCTGATTATGGTGGGCGTAATCCTGGACACCCTGCAGCAGATCGAGAGCTATCTCCTGATGCGCCACTACGACGGACTCATGAAGACGGGTCGTCTTACCGGACGCTCTGGCATGTAATTTTGAATGTTGGTAGAACTTTGACAATATGTTCAGGCCCAAAACCGAAGAAGAAATCGAACTGCTCCGTATCAATGGAGAGCTGGTGTCCAAGACACTGGCAGAGGTCGGTAAGCTGGTCGCCCCCGGTGTGACAACTGCGAAGTTGAACGAGGTGGCCGAGACCTTCATCCGCGATCACGGCGCTATCCCTTCCTTCAAAGGTTTTGACGGCTTCCCTGCAGCGCTCTGCATGAGCGTGAACGATGTCGTGGTCCATGGTTTTCCCAGCGACCGCCCCCTGGAAGAGGGAGACATCGTCTCCGTAGATTGCGGAACCCTGTACAAAGGATACAACGGTGATTCGGCCTACACCTTCCCTGTAGGGGAGGTGGACGCCGAAACCCGCCGGCTCCTGGATGTCACCAAGGCATCGCTGTACAAGGGGATTGAAGCGGCGGTTGCAGGCAATCGCACCGGCGATATCGGATACGCGGTGCAATCGTATGCGGAAAGTTATGGTTTTTCCGTTGTCCGTGAGCTGGAAGGCCACGGCGTTGGCAAGGAAATGCACGAAGACCCGGGTATTCCCAATTACGGGAGAAGGGGACACGGCGCACGGCTTGTGGACGGAATGACCATCTGTATCGAGCCGATGATTTGTGCAGGCGGCAGAGGTGTGTATCTTGCAAGAAATGGTTGGGCAGTTCACACCGCCGATCACAAGAATGCGGCCCATTACGAGCTTACGGTTGTTGTCCGAAAAGGCCAGGCCCAGCAGCTGTCAACGTTCGACTACATTGAGAAAGATGGTTCCATTAA
>DEKS01000135.1:0-7021 GCA_002354005.1 Bacteroidales bacterium UBA2716 | reverse complement strand
ATGTCCAAACAAGTAGCTATCGAGCAGGATGGTACGGTGATCGAAACCCTCCCCAATGCGATGTTCCGCGTGGAGCTGGAGAATGGTCATGTCCTCCTCTGCAACATTTCTGGTAAGATGAGGATGAACTTTATCCATATCCTTCTCGGTGACCGGGTCAAAGTGGAAATCTCACCTTACGATTTAACCAAAGGAAGAATTTCTTTCAGATACAAATAAAAACTAGATAACGATGAAAGTCAAGACCTCCATCAAGAAACGCAGTGAAGACTGCAAGATTGTCCGGCGTAAAGGCCGCCTGTACGTTATCTGCAAGAAGAACCCCAAGTTCAAGATGCGCCAGGGTTAATAAGTGTAACTATTAAAAAGTACAGATAGAATATGGCAAGAATAGCCGGTGTTGATTTACCGAACAACAAACACGGAGAGATAGGCCTGACCTATATCTTCGGAATCGGCCGCAGTAGCGCCCGGAAGATTCTGGACACCTGTGGCATCGACCGCACTATCAAAGTCGGAGACTGGAACGACGAGCAGATCGCCGCTATCCGTACCCTCATCAACAACGAGTACAAGATTGAGGGTGAACTCCGTTCTGCTGTCCAGATGGACATCAAGCGCCTCATGGATATCGGTTGCTACAGAGGCATCCGTCACCGTGCAGGTCTGCCCGTCCGCGGCCAGAGCACCAAGAACAACGCCCGTACCCGCAAGGGTAAGAAGAAGACCGTTGCCAACAAGAAGAAAGCAACCAAGTAAAGTCTGAGAAGTTATGGCAAAGAAAACTACAACTACCAAGAAAAGAGTTGTCAAGGTTGAAGCTTATGGCGAAGCCCATATCTCCTCGACCTTCAACAACGTCATCGTGTCCCTGTGCAACGCCCAGGGTCAGGTGATCAGCTGGTCCTCCGCCGGTAAGTGCGGTTTCCGTGGTTCCAAAAAGAACACTCCGTACGCCGCCCAGATGGCCGCAGAAGATGCGTCCAAGACCGCTTTCGACGCTGGTCTTCGCAAAGTGAAATGCTATGTGAAAGGCCCGGGTGCCGGTCGTGAGAGCGCCATCCGTACCATCAACAACGCTGGTATCGTGGTAACCGAGATTATCGATGTTACCCCTATGCCGCACAATGGTTGCCGTCCTAAGGGCCGCCGTAAAGTTTAATTTTAAACAAGTAAAACTATGGCAAGATATACTGGTCCTACCACTCGCATCGCCCGTAAGTTCGGCGAGCCCATCTATGGCCCTGACAAGACCTTTGAAAAGAGAAATACGCCTCCGGGACAACATGGTCTGGCTGCCAAGCGTAAAAAGCAGAAAGAATATGGCACCCAGCTCAAGGAGAAGCAGAAAGTCAAGTACATGTACGGTGTGCTGGAGCGTCAGTTCCGTAACACCTACGCCCGTGCTGCCCGCATGAAAGGCCAGACCGGTGAGAACCTCGTTCTCCTGCTGGAGGCCCGTCTGGACAACCTGGTGTACCGTCTGGGCTTCGCTCCCAGCCGCGCCGCTGCCCGTCAGCTGGTTCTGCACCGCCACATCACCCTGGATGGTGTTATCTGCAACATTCCTTCCTGCCAGGTTAAGCCCGGTCAGGTAATCGCTGTCCGCGAACGCTCCAAGAGCCTGGAGGTCATTCAGAACAGCCTGGCTGCCGCCACCAAGTATGCTTGGCTGGAGCTGGATGCCGCTAACCTCTGCGGCAAGTTCCTGAATGTTCCCGCCCGCGAGGAAATTCCCGAGAACATCAACGAGCAGCTTATCGTTGACCTCTACTCCAAGTAACAGATTTAACACCGTATAAAATTATGGCAATCTTAGCATTTCAGAAACCGGACAAGGTGATCATGCTCGAAGGCACCGAGACCGTGGGCCGTTTCGAGTTCAGGCCGCTTGAGCCTGGCTACGGACAGACCATCGGTAACGCCCTCCGTCGCATCCTTCTCAACTCTCTCGAAGGTTTCGCTATCTCTCAGATCCAGATCGCGGGTGTTCAGGACGAGTTCCAGACCATCCCCGGCGTGATTGAGGGAATGCAGGACATCATCCTGAACCTGAAGCAGGTACGCTTCCGCCGGATGGTGGACACTGTAGACTCCGAGGTGGCGAATATCACAATCAGCGGCAAGCAGGAGTTTACCGCTGAGGACATCTCCAAAGGATTGTCTTCTTTCAAGGTGTTGAATCCCGAGCTGCACATCTGCACGCTGGAGCCCTCCGTCAAAATTACCATCTCCCTGACCATCACCAAGGGCCGCGGCTTTGTTCCCGCAGAGGAACTCCGCGACGAGAACACGCCCATCGGCACCCTGCCCGTGGACGCTATCTACACGCCCATCCGTAAAGTCAACTGGACCGTGGAAAACTACCGCGTGGAACAGAAGACGGACTACGAGAAGCTGAACCTGGAGATTGTCACAGACGGTTCCATCTCTCCGGAGGCCGCCCTGCAGGATGCAGCCAACATCCTCATCTATCACTTCAAGCTCTTCACCGACGACAAGAAAATTGCCATCGAGTCCACGGTAGAAACCGAGAGCAAAGAGCTTGACGAGGAGTCCCTGAGAATGCGTCATCTTCTGCTGACCAAGCTTTCCGACATGGGCCTTTCCGTAAGAGCCTTCAACTGCCTGAAAGCCGCCGATATCGACACGTTCGCAGACCTTGTGTCCTATAGCCGCAGCGAACTGATGAAGTTCCGCAACTTTGGCCGCAAGTCCCTGAACGAGATCGACCTCCTGGTGGAGAAGATGAAGCTTTCCTTCGGAATGGATGTCACCAAGTACAATATTGAACCTAAGAAAAAGATCGTTTAACAATGAGACACAATAAAGCAGTCAATCATCTTGGTCGCAAGAGCGGTCACCGCAAGGCGATGCTCGCCAACATGGCATCCTCCCTCATCCTGAAGAAGAGGATCACCACCACCGAGGCCAAAGCAAAGGCCCTGAAGCCTTACGTAGAGCCCCTCATCACCAAGTCCAAGGAAGACACTACCCACTCCCGCCGCGTTGTTTTCAGCTACCTGAAAGACAAAGAGGCAACGGCAGAGCTTTTCCGCACCATCGCCCCTAAGGTGGCAGACCGTCCCGGTGGATACCTCCGTATCCTCCACACCGGTTTCCGCAGCGGTGACGCCGCAGAAATGGTTCTGGTAGAGTTCGTGGACTTCAACGAGGCCGCCCTGGCTTCCACCAAGAAAGAGGCCAAGAAAACCACCCGTCGCAGCCGCGCCAAGAAGGCCGAGGCCGCTCCCGCAGAGGAAGCCGCTCCCTCCGCCGAAGCTCCTGCAGCCGAGTAAGTTTTCACTCATACCTTGTAAATGCCCAGCCATCCCCATGGTTGGGCATTTTTTGTGCCCCTTTGGTACAAGTCCTTAAAAAAATTAGTATCTTTGAAACTTGTAAGCCGAATAATTATTAACAAATAAAACTTAATACATCATGTCTGCTAAAAAGAACAGCACCAATATGGTCGCCCTGGTCACCATGTGCTTCATCTTTGCGATGATTTCCTTCGTGACCAACATGGCGGCTCCGTTTGGCGTTATCTGGGGCAACCAGTATGAATGGTCCCGTATGGCCGGTAACCTGATGAACTTTGCCGCTTACTTGTTCATGGGTATCCCCGCCGGCAAGATGCTCCTTTCCGTGGGTTACAAGAAAACCACGCTCATCGCCCTGGCTACGGGCTTTGTGGGCATTTGCATCCAGTACCTGTCCAGCTTCAGTTTCCTGGGGAGCTACGCTATCTATGTGTACCTGCTGGGCGCCTTCGTGTGCGGCTTCTGCGTGTGCATGCTCAATACGGTGGTGAATCCCATGCTGAATATCCTGGGCGGCGGCGGCAACCGCGGCAACCAGTTCATCCAAATTGGCGGCACCCTGAACTCCCTCACGGGCACCCTCACTCCGCTGCTGGTGGGCGTACTGGTGGGCACGGTGAGCGCCAGCACTTCCATGTCTGATGTGTCTCCGCTGCTGTTCATTGCGATGGGCGTATTTGCCGCGGCGTTTGTCATCATTTCCTTCCTCACCATCCCGGAGCCTGCGCAGGAGCGCAAGACCACCAAGTACGAGCACAGTGCCTGGAATTTCCGCCACTTCGTGCTGGGCGCCTTTGCCATCTTCTTCTATGTGGGTATCGAGATTGGCATTCCTTCCCAGGTGAATTTCTTCCTGGCCGATGCCTCTGAAAGGGGCGCCGGCATTGCCGTGAACGGTGCAGCTATCGGTGGCGCCATCGCCGCTGTGTACTGGCTGCTCATGATGGTGGGCCGATTCTCCAGCTCCCTCATTTCCGGCAAGGTGAGCACTCGCACCCAGATGACCTGCGTGAGCTCCGTGGCCATTATCCTGGTGCTGGCCGCCATCTTCACCCCCAAGGCCGTTACCGTGAACATGCCCGGTTATAGCGCCGCAGACGGTTTCGCCATGTTCCAGGTTCCGCTCAGCTGCCTGTTCCTGGTGCTTTGCGGGCTGTGCACCTCCATCATGTGGGGCGCCATCTTCAACCTGGCCGTGGAAGGCCTGGGCAAGTATACGGAGACCGCTTCCGGTATCTTCATGACGCTGGTGGTGGGCGGCGGCATCATGCCTTTCCTGCAGAACATCATCGCCAAGAATGCCGGTTACATGAACAGCTACTGGCTGGTGGTGGCCATGCTGGCCTACCTGCTGTACTATGCCGTCATCGGCTCCAAGAATGTTAACAAAGACATCCCTGTAGACTAATCAATCACAATATGGCACAAGACTTAGTAATTGGCATTGACGTAGGAGGACAGACCTCCAAATGCGGCATCGTGGATGCCCGTGGTACGGTTGTGGCACAGACGGTCATCCGTACGGATACCTACGACACTGTAGAACCTTTCATCGCCGAGTTGGCGGAGGCCCTGAACCGCATCATTGCGGAAGCCAAGGCGGAAGGCCAGATCCGGGGCATCGGCGTAGGTGCTCCTAACGGCAACTATTACACCGGCTGCATCGAGAGCGCTCCCAACCTCAAGTGGGGCCACAACCGGGTAGAATTCGCCAAGCTCCTGAGCGAGCAGATGAACGGCATCCCCGTGTCCCTCACCAACGACGCCAATGCCGCCGCCGTGGGCGAAATGACCTATGGCGCCGCCCGTGGTATGAAGAACTTCATCATGATTACCCTGGGCACCGGCGTGGGTTCCGGTATTGTGATTAACGGAGAAGTGGTATACGGCCACGACGGCTTTGCCGGTGAGCTGGGTCACACCTGCGCCGTGCGCCACAACGGCCGTCAGTGCGGCTGTGGCAAGCATGGCTGCCTGGAAGCCTACTGCAGCGCCATAGGCGTTGCCCGTACCGCCCGCGAATGGCTGGAAATGAGCGACGAGCCTTCAGAGCTCCGCTCCCTGGACCGCATCACCTCCAAGGATGTGTACGAGGCCGCCAAGGACGGGGACAAGATGGCCCTGAAAATCTTTGAATTCACCGGTCGTATCCTCGGTGAAAAGCTGGCCGATTTCATTGAGTTCTCCGCTCCGGAAGCCATCGTGCTCTTCGGCGGACTGGCCCGCTCCAAGGAGTTCCTCACGGAGCCCATCCTGGAGGCCATGAACGCCAATGTCCTGCCCCTGTGGCGGAACAAGGTAAAGCTCATCTACTCTTCGCTCAAAGAGTCCGATGCCGCCATTCTGGGTGCATCGGCCCTGGCCTGGGAGCTGTAATGCGGAGCAACATGCATCGTTTTCTGTGGGCGCTGGCGATAGCTGGCGCCTTCCTTGTGTCCTGTGTGCAGGGCCCCCGTGTGAACGAGGCACTGGTAGAGCAGGAACTTTCCCGGATGACCCTGCGGGAGAAGGTGGGGCAGCTGTTTTTTCTGAGGCCGGAGGCTCTGGATACAACCATCCATTATGTCTCCAGTGACGAGTTGCCCTCTTTTGGCGTACAGGCGGTCAACGACCGCATGCGTGCCCTGGCGGCCGATTATCCCGTGGGCGGCATTGCCTTTTTTGCGCATAACATCAAAGATCCGGAGCAGCTGACCGCCTTCCAGAAGGAGCTGCGCGCCCTGCCCGGCAAGCCGCTCCTGAGTGTCGATGAGGAAGGCGGGCGCGTGGCGCGTCTGGCCAAGAACCCGGCCTTCGGCCTGCCGCAGTATGAGAGCATGACGGTGCTCGGCACTCCGCGTGCGGCGGGGGAGGCAGCCGATACCATCGGCACGTACCTGCGCAAGTATGGCTTTGACATTGATTTTGCGCCCGTGGCCGATGTAAACACCAATCCCGAGAATATCGTTATTGGCACGCGTGCTTTTTCATTCGATCCCAAGGTCGCTGCCAAATGCGTCTCGGCCTATGTGAAAGGCATGCGGAAGGCAGGCATCCTGAGCTGTCTCAAGCATTTCCCCGGGCATGGGGATACCCGGGCCGATACCCACTTCGGCTATGCCGTGAGCGGTAAAAACTGGGAGGAGCTCGCCTCCTGCGAGATGGTGCCCTTCAAGGCGGGAATTGCAGCCGGCGCTCCGCTGGTGATGACAGCCCATATCGCTGTTCCGGCCGTTACCGGCAACGAGCTGCCTTCCACGCTAAGCTCCGTGGTCCTGCAGGACAAGCTCCGCGGGGAACTGGGCTTTAAGGGGGTGATTATCTCCGACGCCATGGAGATGGGCGCCATTGCCCGGCAGTTCCCGGTGCCGGAGGCCTGCGTCCTGGCCCTGGAGGCCGGCGTGGATGTACTGCTTTGCGTGAAAGACTACCCTGCCTGTTTTAACGCTGTGCTGGATGCTATCGAGCAGGGAAGACTCACGCAGGAGCGCATTGACGAGAGCGTCAGACGGGTCTTGCGCCTCCGTCAACTTTCCGCCGGATACAAAGAAAAGTAAAAAACTTGCAATTTTTTTTGCAAGTTCAAAAAATTGCCGTATATTTGCAATCCCGTTTGACACGGGAGCTCATTACAGCACTGCGGAAATAGCTCAGTTGGTAGAGCACGACCTTGCCAAGGTCGGGGTCGCGAGTTCGAGTCTCGTTTTCCGCTCCAAGAG
>DEKS01000152.1 GCA_002354005.1 Bacteroidales bacterium UBA2716 | reverse complement strand
AACTGGAAATAGATGAAGGTCTGGAGGTCGGCCGTGATGAACTGGTAGAAGAAGACGATGATGGCCACTACCACCAGCGCCATGACGGGCAGCGGGAGGCGGGAGAACGCGAGCCGATACCGCCGTTTGAAGCGTTCCGGCAGCCAGTGAATGAGCATACCTACTACAAATACCAGCAGCACCGCCCAGTGGGCGCGCATCATCTGAGGCACCAGCGACAGATCCCACGCGCCGCCAATCTGGTTCACCATGTTCTTGGCGGTATTCCAGGCCTGTTCATTGGCCAGGGCGGGGTCCAGGTTGGAACCGCTGCGGAAAAACAGCCGGGTGAAGGTGATGAACACGAAGGTCTGGAAGATGTCCCAGGCATTGGACATCCAGCGGGCTCCGGCCGACGGCAGCTTTTCCGGAACGACCGCCCCCTTGGCCGTCATCGCCGGCTCCCTGACCACCGCATCCTTCCCCAGAACAGCCCAGCGGTAGCAGTACTTCACAAACGTACCGACCCAGATAATCAGCAGCCACACCGCGAACATGTTCCACACCGGAGCATGCGTCCAGCGCACCAGCAGGGCGCTAAGCGACATTAAGGCACTGATCAGCAACAGTTTCTGCAGCATGCTCCGTTTGGTCCAGACCTTATAAATCACCATGCCCAGGCCGTTGAGGCCGCCCCAAATCATGAAGTTCCAGCTGGCGCCGTGCCACAGGCCGCCCAGCAGCATGGTGTTCATGGAGTTGATGTTGGTGGTAATGAGCTTGCGGTCCCCCGGTCGCAGCCAGGCCCACACACCAATGCCGGCCGCCACCACAAAAACGCCAAAGGCCACCCACCAGGAGCCGCTGAGGAAGCTGCCGAATACCGCCACCGCCAGGATAATCACAAAGGTGGCCGGCGTGGCGTTGCGGTTGCCGCCGAGGGGAATGTACAGATAGTCGCGCAGCCATCGGCTCAGGGACATGTGCCAGCGGCGCCAGAACTGCTGCGTGTTCACGGCCTTGTACGGCGAATCGAAGTTCTTGGGCAGGTAGAAGCCCATGAGCATGGCAACGCCCGTAGCGATGTCCGTGTAGCCGGAAAAATCGGCATAGACCTGCAGCGAATAGCAAAACAGGGCCGATAAATTCTCGAAGCCGCTGTACAGAAGGGGGTTCTCGAACACGCGGTCGCAGAAGTTCACCGCCAGATAGTCGGCCAGAATGAGCTTCTTGAGGAGGCCGTTCATGATCCAGAAGACGGCGATTCCGAACCAGCGACGGCTCAGGTTGTACGGCTTATGGAGCTGCTGAACGAACTCCACGGCACGGACGATAGGACCCGCTACCAGTTGCGGGAAAAAGCTCAGGTAGAAGCCAAAGTCCAGGAAGTTCCCCACCGGGGCAATCTTCCGCCGCTTGACGTCCACCACATAGCTCACCGCCTGGAAGGTAAAGAAGGAGATGCCCACCGGAAGGATGATGGCATCGACCCGAAAAACTTCCGTGCCGATGAGCATGTTCAGCCACTCGCCCAGGACGTCGTGCACCTGCAGGTGCAGCCCCAACAGGTTATTCACAAAATCCGTGAGGAAGTACGCGTATTTGAAATAGGCCAGGATGCCCAGGTCAACGATAACGCTCAGCGCCGTTACGGCCGAACGTCCTTTCTCGGATTTGAGCCGATGCAACCACTTGGCCGCAAAGAAATTATAGACAATGACAAAGAGCAGGAGCGCCAGGAACACGCCGCTGGTCTTGTAGTAGAAGAACAGCGACACGGCAAAGAGGTAGCCGTTGCGCAGCAGCACCTTGGAGTGGAAGAGCGAGAACACCGCAAATACCAGCGCAAAGAACGCCCAGAAGTAGAACTGGGTGAACAGCAGCGGATGGGCCTGGTCAAAGGAGAGCAGGCTCTGGAAAAAGTCCCGTATGATGTCCCACAGTGTCATCGCAGATAATAGGCATCCATGATGGCGTCGAAGAGCAGGTCTCCCACCAGTTTATAGCCATTGGGGGTGAAGTGAATCTTGTCCGACTGGGCCAGCCCGGCTTCCTCCCATTTTTCCATGGAGCCGTAGCCGCCCATCACCTGGTACCAGTCCCAGAACACGCCGCCGCATTCCTGGGCCAGCTCGCGGAAGGCGGTTTCTGCGGCCTCGGTGTGGGGATTCACGCCCCGCTTGCGCATCCAGCTGTCGTTGATGCCGCTCATCAGGATGGCGCAGTTCGGGTTCACGCGGCGCACCTGGGCAATGAGCTGGCGGTAGTTGGCCTTGAAGCGGCGGACGTCAAAATCGGCCCCTTGGATGTCGTTAATGCCGATGGAGAAAATGACCAGGTCCGGCATTACGCGGCGAAGCTCGCTTTCCCAGAGGTCGCAGCGGAGCCAGGCCTGCGTGGAGGCACCGTTCACCCCGGCCTCGCTGAGCGAAAAACCGCCGCCCGACTTGTCCAGGTACAGGCCCCGGAGGGTGTACTGGCCCTGCCCGCTGAAACAAAGCTGGATCCAGTCCGTGTAATGCGGCAGGTCAAAGTGGCGGAAGCCTTGTGCGCCCACCCCGTGCAGCGTATCGCGCCCATTGACCAGCAGGAGGGGCTCCAGCGTGCCGTCGCCCAGGATATCGACCCGGTTGAAGGTGTATCGCTGCTGAAGGGTTGTGCGCTCGCGCGGTGCCAGGTCAATGATGACCCGGGCCGATGTATCCTGCGCCAGGGCCGCCATGCCGGTAAGGCCCAGGGGCTCGTCGGCAGGCTTGAGGCAGTTCGCGCTTTCCCAATGGCCAATGTAGGAGCTGTTGTAGCTGACGGGCGTATTGGTGCCTGCCGTGGCGAAGGGGAAAACCAGGCCCCGGCCGCCCTCAATGCCGTATCGGAGGCTCAGGAAGCGGCGGCGGAGACGGTCGCTTAAGGTGCCGCCCTGCACATGGGACCCCCCTACGTGGAGGACACGGACATCGCCACCGCCGGTGACGAGCAGGGTGTCCAGCTTCCGGCAAAAGCGCTGGAAATCGGCCGATTCGCCCTGCAGCACGTTTTTATCCGTACGGATGAAGGGATAACGCGGCAGGCGGCGGCCCTCCAGCGGGAGCAGCGTCAGTAACAGAAGGATAGCCAGTAATGCCCGCTTCATGGCCGCATGGCGTTTTGCACCCGCTGGGCCGGAAGGGTTTTCCGGAGGGTGTAGAAGTCATAATAGGTAAGGAAGGAGCGCGACAGGGCGTCGCCCACCTTTTGGGCACCGGCGGGGGTGAAGTGAATATAGTCCGGACCGGCGTAGGGCGGACTGTGGCGCACCCACTGGGCCATGGAGTTTTCTCCGCCCATCATGCGGTAGAGGTCCCAGTAGGCGGCATCGTTCCGTAAGGCGGTGGCTTTCAGGGAGTCCACCAGTTCCGGCAGGTGCGGCCAGGTGACCACGCGGCCATTCACGCTCTTACCCATATCGGACGGGCCGATAAAGAGGATTTTGGCCTGGGGGGCTACCTCGTGGAAATAGGCGATTTGTTTGGTGATTTGCTCCTGGTACGGCTCAATCTGCTTGGCGCCGCGGATCATGGGCATCATGTTGCCGCCAAACTGGAGGATAATCAAGCGGGTATCCGTGAGGGCGAAACTGTCTGTCATCAGCGGCTTGCTGATGCGGGTGAAAATGGTGCCCGAGCAGCCTCTGAGCGGCACATTGTCCACCGCTACGCCGGCGTTGCCATCGGCCCCGATGCCGTAGATTTCCGCATTGCCCTGGAAGGTGAGGGTGGCTTTTTCCACCGGCTGGCTAAAGCGCCAGGTGAGGAGCGTTGTGCCGTTCTCCCCTTTTTGTACCACCGGTTCCGGTTTTTCTGTGCCCGACGTGGCTTTTACCACCAGATTTTCGCCTCTGCCGTATAATACGGAAACGCTTTCAAACGTTTTTACGCC
>DEKS01000026.1 GCA_002354005.1 Bacteroidales bacterium UBA2716 | reverse complement strand
CTTCGCGGCGGGCCCCTCCCTCTTACAGGGCCGAGGGTGGCCATGGGTTTTCAAACAATAAATTTCTTTCGTTAATTGAATATGACAGAATTTGACAAGTTTGCAGTGAAGGGCCGTGGAATATCTTCCATGACCCTTGACCGTTATACCAGTGTGTATGACGGATATATCAATCCTACCATTACGGAGGAAAGGAAGTTGAATGTGGCCCAGATGGACGTGTTTAGCCGCCTGATGATGGATCGCATCATCTTCCTGGGGGTACCCATCGACGACGATGTGGCCAACATCATCCAGGCCCAGCTGCTGTTCCTGGCGTCCAACGATTCCCATGCCGATATCACCATGTACCTGAACACCCCCGGCGGGCAGGTAACCAGCGGCCTGGGCATCTACGACACCATGCAGCTGGTGCAGCCGGACGTGGCTACCGTGTGCACGGGCATGGCCGCCAGCATGGGCGCCGTGCTGCTGTGCGCCGGTGAAAAGGGCAAACGCAGCGTGCTGCCGCACTCCCGCGTGCTCATTCATCAGCCGCTGGGCGGTGCCCAGGGCCAGGCCACGGAAATCCTTATTGCTGCTAAAGAAATTGAGAAAACCCGTACGGAACTGTTCAATATCATTGCCCAGCACAGCGGTCAGCCCTATGAGAAGGTGGCCCAGGACGGCGAACGCGACTATTGGATGAGCGCAGAGGAAGCCCTCGCGTACGGCATGGTCGATGAAATTCTTCGTAAAAGAGCCCGCTAATGGCTAAGAAAGTATCGTCACGGGGTAGTCGTTGTGTCTTTTGTGGACGGACAGACGCAGAAGTCCCTTTCATGCTGCAAGGGATGGACGGGTTTATTTGCTCGGACTGCGCCAAACTGGCCGCCCAGTATGTAGAGGAACTGGAAGGGGGCCAGAAAAAGGCCGCCGGCCCGGCTCCCAAACTGGGCAAGGCACCTAAGCCGCAGGAAATCAAAGCATACCTGGATGAGTATGTGATTGGGCAGGACCGCGCCAAAAAAGTGTTGGCGGTGGCCGTGTACAACCACTACAAACGCGTGCAGCACAACCTCATCGAGAAGGCCGATGACGGCGTGGAACTGGAAAAGAGCAACATCCTGCTGGTGGGTCCCACCGGTACGGGTAAAACGCTGCTGGCCCGCACCATCGCCAAGATGCTGGACGTGCCGTTTACCATCGTGGACGCCACGGTGCTTACAGAAGCCGGTTACGTTGGCGAGGATGTGGAAAGCATCCTCACGCGCCTTTTGCAGGAGGCCGATTTTGACCAGGTGAAGGCTGAGCGGGGGATTGTATTCATCGACGAGATAGACAAAATTGCCCGCAAGAGCGACAATCCTTCCATTACGCGCGACGTTTCCGGCGAAGGCGTGCAGCAGGCCATGCTCAAACTCCTGGAGGGCAGCATCGTGAATGTGCCGCCCAAGGGGGGACGCAAGCATCCGGAGCAGGAGTTCATCCACGTGAATACGCAGAATATCCTGTTCATTTGCGGCGGTGCCTTCGAGGGCATTGAGCGGCATATCGCCCTCCGGAAGAATACCCAGATTATCGGCTTCGGCGCGGAGGAAAAACAGCGCATCGACAAAGACAATCTGCTGGAATACGTAGATGCCATGGACCTCAGGGCCTATGGCCTTATTCCGGAGATTGTAGGACGTCTGCCGGTCATTACTTACCTGGACCAGCTGGACCGGGACTCCCTGAAGCGGATTCTCACGGAGCCCAAGAACGCACTCCTGCGGCAGTACCAGAAGATGTTCGAGCTGGACGGCATCAAGCTGGAGATTGAGCCGGCCGTGATGGACCTCATTGTGGACACCGCCCTCAAGAACAAGCTGGGCGCCCGCGGCCTTCGCAGCATTTGTGAAAAGGTAATGGCGGATGCCATGTTCGAGGCTCCGTCGTCCCATAAGAAAACGTTCACCCTCACCTTGGATTACGCCAAGGCCAGACTGGAGAAATAAGGATGAAAAAGTGGCTTATACCGGCCCTGGTGGCTGCTGTGGTGCTATGCGCCTGTTCCAAAACCGTGAACAACTGGGTGTACATGTACACGGAGGTGACCGATTTTGAGGAGCTGCAGGACAGCGTGGCCGGGGCGGCCATGGGCAAACTCCTGGACGAGGCCGCCTACAAGGCCGCCGGGGCGTCGCCCTATGCCTTCATTTACAATCGCGCCAGCACCTTCGAGAATGTGGAAAAGGCCGCCGACGCCTTCTACGACCAGGTGAAGGACACCGTCACCGCCCAGTACTCCCTCACCCTCCAGAAAGTCCTCTCCACCAGCGCCATGAAGCTGGCGGACCAGACCAAGGAACCCATCCGCAAGTATTCCTTTAACGTGGAGTAGGCGCTCACACGAGCTTGTAGATTTCCGAGATGTGGGTGAAGCCGCGCTTTTCGAAGAAGCGGTGGGCGGCATGGTTGTTTTTGCCGGATTCCAGGTAGATGCCGCTGACACCGCGCCCGCGGAGCCAGGCGATGGCCGTTTGCAGCAGCGCCTCTCCGGCGCCGCAGCCGCGGCATGCCTCCTTGACCAGGACGTCGCAGACCATCCCAAAGGGAGCATCTCCGTCGTCCTCGATATCGGCCACTACAAAGCCCACGATTTCTCCTTGCTCCGATACGGCCTTCCAGACCCTTGCAAGTTCCTCATTCTCAATGTGTAACAGGATGTACTTCATCCATTTTTGACGGCCGTCGGGGGCGGTTTGCGCTACCAGTACGCCGTCCCGGATAACTCCTTCGCCTACGCCCATCTGCATTTCTCCGTGGGAGATGTATTCCGGGTGGGCGGCAAGATGAGAAAAGAAAATATCGGCAAGCGCCGGAGCGTCTTGCGCAGTGGCAAACTCAATCTTCATAGCTAAAAAGTGATTTAATTCTCTCCCAGATGCTTCTGATGGAATTGGTGAGCACCAGCAGCAGGGCAAATATGGTGACGCAGGCAACCGCGGCCAGCACAATGGCAGAGAGGCGGTTGCTCTCGAATCCGAAGTAGGTGAGGAAAGGCATTTCGTCTTCCTGGAAGAACAGTTCGAAGGTGGACGCAACGGAAATGATGGCCAGGATAATGTTCAGGAGGAACTCGCTGCGCATGGACTTGTAGTCCGACAGGTTGTGCAGGCTGTTATCTACGTTTTCCATGAGGGAGGACAGGCGCTCATAGTCCTCTCCCAGCCCCAGACGGGCGGTGGTGCGGTCGAACATGACCTTGTGCGAGGGGAACTTGGAGTACTTGACCACGTCCAGCTGGGTGACCATCCGGGTGAGGCGCATGGACAGGGCAGCGTTGGCGCCAATCAGGTCCTGGGACGACTTTTTTTCTGCGTCGAGGGTGGACAGCACCACCGTATCCGTGGCCAGGCCGATGACATACTTCTTGGCCAGGATCATTTGCAGGATCAGGAGGTATTCCGGCCACGAGACATGATAGTGGGCGCGTTCCTTGAGGTGCTCCACCCAGTTGACGCCTTCTTCTCCGGCGCCCCGGCGGCCGTAGGTCCCGATGACCACGCACAGGCTGCTGCCGGCAAGGACAAGGTCGTCCGTGTCAATAGCGATGTTTTCCCCGCACACTTCATCATAGGCGGCCGGGTCCCGGTAGGGCCATTCTTCCGGATACAGGGACAGCAGGCCGATGAGCTCGTTCTTGTGTTCCTCCCGGATATGGTCGATAATTTCTGCCTCTGAAAGACGGTCTGTGCGGTCTGACGCAAAGAGGTCTGTGCCGTCCGGCTCCAGATGCTGAATGTTTTCCCAGACGTCCACCATGGCGTAGTGGAGGTCGTTGTCCACGGAGAAGGAACCGGGCGTCCAGCGGCGCAGGAGGCGCTTTCGCTCCGCGAGCGGAGTGTCTTCCTTGAAACGGGAGCAATGCTGGTAGATGAAGTTTTTGTAGCGCAGCGCCACGGCGTCAAAGCTGCGGCCGGTGCCAAGTTTCCCGATGGCTTCCGGCTTATCCAGCGGATTGCCCATGGCGTCCAGCCAGATGGCGTCCACGGCAAAATGGGTTTCGTAGTCGATGGCGGTTTTGTCGCTGCCTTCTTCCTTGGACCAGAATTCTGCGCTGAGCCAGTTGCTCAGAAAAGCGATGATGTGGTCCGTGGTAACCGGACGGGACAGCTGGCAGGCGTGGCCGTCGAAGAGGAAGCGGTAGGTGATGCTCACGGTATGGCCAAAGAACAGGTTCATCTCCACGTTGCAGTGGCCCTTGAGAGTGGCCTCATAGATGGACTCGTCCGGGGCTGGTACGATGGGCATGGTAAAGTCAAAGCCCCTGAGACTGTATCGGCGCACATTTTCCTGGGCCGATTTGTTTTGTGGCAGGACAAAGATCTGGTTCTCGATATCCCGCTCCACCATGGCGATGGGCACCTGCAGGGCATCTGCCTTTTCTATGTACACGCCGCGGGATTCGTCGTAGTCTGCAAAGTTTCTGTCCTGGACGCCATATTGCGGCAGGATGAACTCCTTGGTGTGGTGCACGGAGAAAGTCTGGATGAAAACCACGGAAAACCCTGGGTAGGTGAGCATCTGTGACATGACGTGTTGTGTTTGTTCTTTCAAAGATAGTGATTTTTTTTAATCCGGGAAACAATTGTATTGTTGAGCGAAATCATTTATATTTGTAAACAGTGAGTAATTATAGGCCTATGGAGGAGAATCTTAAAGCCCGGGAGCGGGAAAGGACCGCCACCCGGCAGGCGGAACAGCCGCAGCATCAGGAGAAGGACGCACCCCTCAAGTGTCCCCATTGCGGTGCGGCACTGGACCGCCCGGACTACGAAATCTGTCCGGTTTGCGGCGGCAAGCTGGCATCGTATTGCACCTTTTGCGGTGCCCCCATGAGCCCCTCAGACATCGATTGTCCGGAATGCGGCATGCCCGCGGACGGCGTGGAATGCCCGGCCTGCCACATCCGCAATTTCCGTCCTTTCTGCCGTCAGTGCGGCCAGCCGCTCTCCAAGGCGGCCCGCCGTGCGGTGGAAAAAGCCAAACAGGACCCCAAGGTCCTTGAGACGGCCCGGCTGCTGGTGAAAATAGCCCAGTTGGAAGCGGAACTGGAAACGGCCGGCACGCCGGAAGACGGCACCCCGGAAGAACCCACAGAGGCAGAAATCCGCCTGAAAGCCCTCATGGCCAAGGTGGGCTTCACGGCCGCGGAGAAACCCAAAGTCACCAGCCGCAAAATAGGCCGCAGCCGGGAAGAAATCCTCTCGGAATACCGGCAAGCCATAGAAGACGCCAACAAGGTGATGGAAGAGATGCTTCCGCCGGCGGGTATGACCCCTCAGGAGCAGCGCAACTACTACACGGCCCGCAAAGTGGCCATGATGGAAGTGATGGAAGAGCGCTGGTGGGGGATCAAAGTGACGGAAACAATGGGCTGGGTATGCAATGAGTGCAACGTCCTTCACAACAACCCCTCAGAGTGCTGCGTTGCGGAATTCGGCGGCCATTGGGTCACCTGTGACTCCATGCAGGTGGTGGAAGAGGGCACGGAAGGCGCAGAACTCTGCATCACCAAAATCGAAAAGAAAGTTTATAAAAGATAAGAGCTAATGGCCGATCCCCAGAAAACAGAAGCCGCCCCGCAAAAGACGGCGGCCGCCCCACAGAAAACGGCGGCAGCCCCGCAGAAAACGGCAGCTGCGCCTCCGCAAATAACCGCCGCCTTCCAAAAAACGGCCGCTTCCCAGAAAACCGCTGCCTTCCAGAAGACGGCGGCGGCGCTTGGTGCAGAGGGAGGCACCCCCGTCCAGGACGGTGTCAAAACCTATGAGCCCGGTGAAACCATCCAGGTGGGAAAATACAGCCTCACCGTCAAGAAGGTTATCGGCAGCGGCTCGGAAGGGGTTCTGTACCTGGTAACTGACGGCAAGCGGGAATACGCCCTCAAACTCTGCAACCCGGGCTTCAAGGCCAACCAGGCCGTGCTGTCGGCCGTTAAGAGCCTTCCAAAGGGCTATACGGTGGAGCTGGTGGAGTATGCCGAGGATTATGAACTCATGGCCTACTACCCGGAGGGAAATGTGGCCAAGGCCGGCCTCAAAGGCAATGCAGAATGGATTCTTGCGATTGTCCTCAACACGGCCATGGCCCTGGATAAACTGCATGCGGCCGGTGTCCTGCACAAAGATGTAAAGCCCGCCAACATCCTTATTAAAGACCGGCAAAAAATGTCCACCGTCCTGTGCGACTTTGGCATCGCGGACCTCCTGGACAAGGACGGCAAATGTGCCACCCAGCAGCTCCGTACCCCCATTTATGCCGCCCCGGAGGTGTATACGGACACCGTCACCATCCTGGACAAAACCTACATTGAGCTCACTCCCAAGGCCGATTTTTATTCGCTGGGCATGACCATCCTCTCCCTTTGGATGGGGGAGGGCGCGTTCATGGCCGAGCAACAGCTTGCTTTTGACAAGGTGAAAGGCCGCCTGGCCATCCCCGCCGATATGCCGGAGCCGCTCTCCCGGATTTGCCGCGGCCTGCTCATCCGGAACCCGGCCAAGCGCTGGGCCTGGGAAGAGATAGAAAAAACCCTGAACGGGGAAGAGGTCCCGGTAGAGGAAGACGAGATCATCGAGGACCTGAACATCACCTATAACGCCTCCAAACACCTGATAGCCAACACGCCCAAGGAACTCTCCGAGTGCATGGCCGACGATATAGACCTTGCCAAGAAATACCTCTACAGCGGCAAGATCGAAAAGTGGCTGGCGCCTTATCCGGAGCTGGTGATGGAGATGGAGGACATTGTGGATGTCCGCTATCCACACGACCAGGAAAAGGGTGTCTTTGCCGCCATGTTTATCTTGAATCCCGGCTCAACGCTGCCTTTCA
>DEKS01000019.1 GCA_002354005.1 Bacteroidales bacterium UBA2716 | reverse complement strand
TGTCATCCCGAGCGAAGTCGAGGGATCTCATGTAATCACTTATGAGTACACAGAAAAAATTAATGACCAATTGGCGGTGGTGGATTTGCAGCCTGCTGTTCGTGGCCACTACCGTGAACTACCTGGACCGTCAGGTGCTCTCCTTGACCTATAAGGAGTTCATTGCACCGGAGTTCCACTGGACCGATGCCGACTACGGTACCATCACCTCGCTGTTCTCCATCTTCTACGCCGTTGCCTGCCTGTTCGCCGGCAAGTTCGTGGACTGGATGGGCACCAAGAAGGGCTACCTGATTGCCATCGGCGTATGGAGCCTGGGTGCGGTGCTGCACGCCGGTTGTGGCGTAGCCACCACCTGGTTTGTGGACGGCGTGGATTCCGTGGAGGCCTTGCGTGCCGTTGAGGCGGGCTCTTCTATCGCCTTAACCATCTCTACGGTAAGTGTTTACCTCTTCCTCCTGTGCCGGGGCATCCTGGCGTTGGGCGAGGCCGGTAACTTCCCGGCGGCCATCAAGACCACGGCCGAGTACTTCCCCAAGAAGGACCGTGCTTTCGCCACCTCCATCTTCAATGCAGGTGCATCCGTGGGCGCTCTGGCCGCTCCGCTCCTGATCCCGCCGCTCGCCAAGCACTTTGGCTGGGAAATGGCGTTTATCATCATCGGCGGCCTGGGCTTCATCTGGATGTTCTTCTGGCAGTTCATGTATGACAAGCCGGAAAAGAGCAAACATGTGAACCAGGAAGAGCTTGCCTATATCCATCAGGACGATGAGAAAACTGTCATTCCGAGCGAAGCGAGTGAATCTCCCGCCGCAGAGGAAAAGTCCATCCCCATGCTGCAGTGCTTTGCGTACAAGCAGACCTGGAGCTTCGCCATTGGCAAATTCCTCACCGACGGCGTGTGGTGGTTCTTCCTCTTCTGGGCGCCGGCCTACTTCCAGGACCAGTTCAACGCACCGGCCAGCTCGCCGCTGGGACAGGGTCTCATTTTCACCCTGTACGCCATTGTGACGGTGATTTCGCTGTTCGGCGGCTATCTTCCCAAGCTCTTTGTGGAGAAGAAGGGGATGCATCCTTACACTGGCCGTATGCTGGCCATGCTCATCTTCGCCTTCTTCCCGCTGGTGGCCCTGGCCGCCCAGCCGATGGGTGCCATGAGCCCCTGGTGGCCGGCCATCCTCATCGGCCTTGCCGGTGCGGGACACCAGGCCTGGAGCGCCAACATTTTCTCTACCGTAGGTGACATGTTCCCCAAGAGCACCATCGCTTCCATTACGGGTATTGGTGCCATGGCGGGCGGTATCGGCTCCATGATTATCCAGAAGGTGGCCGGTAACCTGTTCACCTATGCCGAGGGTCAGGGCGCTGCCTTCCATTTCATGGGCTTCGAGGGCAAGCCGGCCGGCTACTTCATCATGTTCTGCTTCTGCGGCCTGGCCTACCTGCTGGCCTGGATCCTGATGAAGTCCCTGGTGCCCAAGTATAAACCGGTGGAAGTGAAGTAGTTGTCATACACTCGCTTGTCTCCCTGTCATACCGAGCGAAGCGAGTGTATCTCATGAAAGAGCGATGAAGAAATTATTTTTTGCACTCATTGCCCCTCTGGCCGTACTCGCGTGCGGCCAGAAGGACAATCCTTCCGGGGGCGGCGGCTCCGACGAGCCTGCAAGCGGCCTGGCCAAACCCACCAATGTGGTGATGACGGAGGCCACCGAAAGCACGCTCTCCTTTAGCTGGGACGCCGTTCCCAGTGCCGATTCGTATGGCTACAAGCTCACGGCTTCCGGCCAGAAGACGGTGACGGGTACGGTGACTGTGACTTCGGTGAAAGTGGAAGGCCTGAAGGAGGCCACCGAGTACAGTTTCCAGGTGCTGGCCATGGCCGGGGACAAAAAGTCCTTGTACAGCAATGCCGTGAAGGCCAAAACGCTGAGCGACGAGGACCCGGGTGAGAATCCCGGAACCGATCCCACCCCGACGCCTGCCGCCACCATCTGCATGGACCAGCCCCTGGTGTTTACGCTGGACGGCGCTACGCCCAAGCTGGGCACCAAGGGCCTTATCCAGGTATTCGACGCCAACGACAAGCTGGTGGACAAGATTGACATGGCCGATATGGCTAAAATGACGGTCCTGTCCGACGGTACCATGGTTCCCAAGGAGCAGATGAACCAGGAAACCGTGCTGCACACCTTCCTTGATATGCTGCACAGCACGCGCTATCGTCCCGTCCATTATACGCCCATCCGTGTTTCCGGCAACAACGTGATTATCAAGTTGCACAACGAGGCGCTGACGTTTGGCGGTAGCTATTATGTGACGGTGGACGAGTCCGTGTTCGGTCTGGCGGTGAAGAAAGGCGACAACACGTTCACCGTGAAGGAAAAACCGTCCGGCAATACACTGTCTGTGGATCCGGAAGGGGAGGGCGATTTTTGCACCCTGCAAGGTGCGCTGAGCTATGCCACCACGCTGGGCAAGGATACGGCGGTGACCATCGAGCTGGAAAACGGGACGTATCAGGAATTGTTGTACGTACGTGACAAAAACAACCTCACCATCAAGGGCGCTTCCCGCGAGGGTACGGTGATTGCCTATCCCAACAACGAGAGCTACTCCACGGGTTCCGGTGCGGCTATCGCCAGCAAACCGGCCCTGGGTGCCAAAGTAGGTGCCATGGGCGGCCGCGGCCTGTTCCTTGTTGAGAGCTGCAACAACCTGGTGCTGGAAGACCTGACCATCGAGAACACCTTCTGGGCCGATGACCACAAAGGCCAGGCGGAGACCATCTACTTCAATGCAGACAACAAGCGCCTCACCATCGAGAACTGCTCGCTTATCTCCTGGCAGGATACCTTCCTGTGCAAGGGTGAGGTTTGGGTGCACAACTCCCTGATTGCCGGCCATGTGGACTACATCTGGGGTTATCCCAAGGCTTGTCTCTTTGAGGACTGTGAGATTCGTTCCCGTGCAGGGGGCTACATCGTCCAGGCCCGTGTGAACGATGCTACGTACAAGGGCTTCGTGTTCCTGAACTGCAAGCTTACGGCTGATGCCGGCGTGACCAGTGGCTCCATGTACCTGGCCCGCAGTGGGGGAGACACCTCCAAGTACGATAACGTAACGTTTATCAATTGCGAGATGAGTTCTGTCATTGCTCCTGTGGGCTGGTTCGGTCCTACGGTGAATTCCAACGCCAAGGCTCCCACGCCGCTGGAGCCCACGGCCGTGAGCGGCTGGAAGGAGTACGGTACCACCGGTGTCTCTATCAGCAGCCGCAACAGCTACGGCAAGCAGCTCACCGCAGCCGAGGCGGAGCCTTTCTCCTCCAAACAAGCCGTCCTGGGCTGGTAAGACTCCGTTTGGGGCTGGCCGGTAACACGCTCATTTACAACTGTTTATGGATAATCCTCGGCGCTTTTGGAGCCGAGGATTATTAGTAAAGTGTTGACGGATAGATGATTATCGACCAGTGTCCATCGGGGCCTACCGGAGGGAACGGGACATCTTTTCAATGACGCGGCGCTTCTGGGCGGTGCCGGGGTGGACGTAGAGGTCCAGGGTGGTGGAGATGGAGGAGTGGCCCAGGATGGCCGATACGGTTTTGTAGTCGCATTGGCCCTCAATGCAGCGGGTGGCAAAACTGTGCCGGAGGGCATGGAAGCGCACTTTGGGGATGCCCAGAACAGCCAGTAGGCGATAAAAATACGCGCGAAGGTAACGCGGTTCCAGCGGCTCCGGGCTGCCGGTGACCACATAGTGGCCGGGCTTCGAGGCTTTCTTGGCGGGACGCAGCAGTTCCTGGATTTCCCGCGAGAGGGGAATGTCCCGCACGGAGGTGGCGGTTTTGGGCATGCCAATCTCCATCCAGTCGGCCCGGACATCTCCGTCCCGGATCCAGATGTGCTGCACCGTGCGGCGGATATGGACCAGACCGGTGCGAAGGTCGATATCGCCCCACTGCAGGCCGCACACCTCGCCAATGCGAAGGCCGCTGTTCAGACAAATCAGAAGCCCCATGTTCCGGGGCGAGGGGTGCGTTTCCAGGAACCGCTGCAGCAGCGTACAGTGGTGTTTTGTGAGCACCTGCAGGGGCCGGCGCCGTTCGCAGGAGACGGGGAAGCGGACACAGAAGTCGGAGAGGGTCCACTCGCCGCGCCGCGCCCCGAACTTGAGAATCATCTTGAGCACCCGCAGGGAGTCGCGGATGGTCTTGACGCTGAGCCCCTTTTCCAGCTCCGCGTTCACATAGGCCTGGACGTTTTGCTCGCTCAGGGCTGATGGCGCAATGGGCCCGAAGTAGGGGGCCAGGTGGCTGTTAATGAGGATGTTGTACGTGGCGTACGTGGCGGGTTTCACCCACGGGCGTTTGTCGGCCTTCCAGGCCATGCAAACGGAGAAAAATGTGTTGTTCATAGATGTTGATAATTAGGGGTTCTTTCCTTTTGCCGGGAATTCCGCGCCAAAAAAAAAGCGCGTGTTACATTTTGCACCCTTTTTGCCTGTGGGTGGTTATTTTTTCGCCAGCCACCCGCACCCGGCTTCGTGTTGTGGCCCCTCACCGGTTCCGGGCTGGTTTTTAGCTATTAGCGTTGTTGCTTGTGAGTAAAAAAACACTTATCTTCGCAACAGAGAAAAAAGTTTTTGGAAGAGAAGAAACATATCCTTCAGGAGCCATCTGCCGCTTATGGCAGGAAGGTAAGAATGGACGGACTTGTGTTCACCCCAATGGAGAACATGATGGAAACCCTCCGTTCTCAAGGCGCTATTACGCACGCTGAATTAGTCGAAAAACTTTCAAAGTATTTGTAGTAGGCCGTGGATAGTAGGGTTAGGACAACAGGGGTAGAGTTAATATATTCTTCCGAGGTAACGAGCGAGATTGAACGGATAATCAGTTAGAACCTATCTGTTCCTTTAGACAAGTGATGTGAAGAGCATTCGTTGGAATTTCCCCAACAGTAGGTTTTTCTACATGTTTGATTACTGAGAACGTGTACTTGCCCTCAATGGGCAAATTTCTCATATACATTTGGAAGTCAAGGAAGGTATATATATCTTTATGAAAAATATATATGTGAAAACAGCGGTTCTTTGAAGAAATATATAGAAGCGTTATTGGAAAGGGAGAGCCAAAAAAGCGGACATGGCATTCCTCACTCCGTAAAAGATGCCCGGGTTATCAGCCTGGTAGGCATTGGCAAGTGGGCTGTCGCCGCACTGGATCCCAATGATGAGCGGGCTCAATATATCCCGGCTGGGTGTCTCCCCAGGTCCTGACGCCTGAACAATTTATGCTTATTTAACGGGCTACACACGAAATCAGGTGGGGCCGGGAGGAACAGCGAGACAAATCGGCCCGGGAAATGTGACGATGGAACGTGGAATTGCGAATAAAATTCCCCAAATTTGTATCGCTAATTACATACTTGATAACACCGACATGAAAAACCTCATTCTTTCCCTGCTGACGCTGCTTGTGGCAGCACAGGCCTTTGGGCAAAAAGTGGTGCATACGGAACGCTATGCTCAGGACAACCAGAAGCTCCTGTCCCGGGCGGATATCGGCCACCGCGTGGTCCTGATGGGCGACTCCATTACCGATTTCTGGCCCAAGCGCAGCCCTGGAATCTTTGTGGAACACCCGAACCTGGTGGACCGGGGTATCAGCGGGGAAGTGACAGCCCAGATGCTGCTGCGTTTCCAGCCGGATGTGATAGACCTTCATCCGGAGACCGTGGTCATCCTGGCCGGTATCAACGACATTGCCCAGAATTTGGGAGACACCTACAACGAGGACAATACCTTCAACAATATCAAGAGCATGACGGAACTGGCCCGGGCGCATGATATCCGCGTGGTCCTGTGTGCGCTCCTGCCTTCGGTCCGTTGCCGCTGGCGTCCGGAGATTGGAGATGTTCCGGAAAAAGTGGCGTCCCTGAATGCCCGCCTGCGCACCTATGCGAAAGAAAACGGCATTCCCTTTGCCGATTATTACAGCGCCCTTGCGGGCGAAGACGGAAAGACCATCCGCGGGGAATACTCCCCGGATACGGTGCACCCCAATCCCGCCGGCTATGCCATCATGGAGAATATTCTGCTCAATATCCTGGACGCGCAGCCCCAGTCGTTTACCGTAAATCTGTACCCGGACGGTCCCGCCGAGCAAAACGGCCTGGCCGGGCAGGAAACTTCCCGTTACGATGGCTTTGTCCGCAATACGTCCGATGCCACCCTCACATGCTATCTGCCTGCCCGATCCAACGGAAAAATGGTGGTGATATGCCCTGGCGGTGGTTATTCCGGCCTGGCCATGCGCCACGAAGGCGCCAATGTGGCGGAATGGTTCATGGAGCATGGCTTTGCGGCCTGCGTACTCAAGTACAGGATGCCCAACGGCCACCATACCATCCCGCTGTCGGATGTACAGGCGGCGTTCCGTTACTGCAGGGCGCATGCCGCAGAATGGGGAATCGGCAAAATAGGTATCATGGGCTTCTCGGCCGGCGGGCATCTTGCTGCTACCGCCTCCAACTTCTATGCGGATGCCGGCACCCGGCCGGATTTTTCCATTCTTTTCTATCCGGTAATCACCCTGGAAGAAGGCGTCACCCACAAGGGAACCCGCGACCGTCTGTTGGGAAAGAGGGTGAACGACAAGGAACTGATGGCCCATTACTCCCTGGAGAATCAGGTGACGGAAAACACGCCGCCCACCTATATCGCCCTTACAGCAAGCGATAAAGCGGTTCCTCCCGAGAACAGTTACCGGTATTACCGGGCCCTCAAGCGTTGTCATGTCCCGGTTCAGATGCAGGTATATCCGGAAGGCCCGCACGGCTTTGGTTTCATCATAGAGGATGATGTAGAGGATGTCCTCGAAGCAGCGTATCGTGCGGACGTTTTCCGGGATCTGGAATGTTGGCTGAGTCAGCTGTAAAATCTATGTTATAGTTTTTTCCGTTACCGTGCACGGAAATCGGAAATTATTGTTATCTTTGTGGGACATGCTACGTAATTATTACAACTAACTTATAAAATCTTATGGCAAATCTTTTCTCTCTGGAAGGCAAAAATGCCTGGGTGACAGGAGCTGCATACGGCATTGGCTTCGCTATTGCCAAGTCTTTTGTGGAGGCCGGTGTCAAAAACATCATCTTTAATACGTCCAACCAGGCTTCTATGGAAAAGGGGCTGGAGGCATACAAAGAGGCCGGTATTACCAATGTACACGGCTATGTATGCGATGTGACGGATGAAGTGGCCGTAAAAGAGCTGGTGCAGAAGATTCATGCAGAGGTAGGGCAGATAGACATTCTGGTGAACAACGCCGGTATCATCAAGCGCATTCCCATGCATGAGATGTCACGTGCGGAGTTCCAGCGCGTGATTGATGTGGACCTGGTGGGTCCGTACATCTGTGCGGCTGCCGTGCTTCCGGAAATGATGGAACGCCGGGAAGGCAAAATCATCAACATTTGCTCCATGATGAGCGAACTGGGCCGTGAGACCGTGAGCGCCTACGCCGCCGCCAAGGGTGGCCTCAAGATGCTCACCCGCAACATTTGTTCGGAATACGGTGAGTACAACATCCAGTGCAACGGTATTGGCCCCGGCTACATTGCTACGCCGCAGACCGCTCCGCTGCGTGAGCGCCAGCCGGATGGCAGCCGTCACCCGTTCGACAGCTTCATCTGCGCCAAAACCCCTGCCGGCCGCTGGCTGGATCCCAGTGAACTGGGCGGCCCCGCCGTGTTCCTGGCTTCGCACGCCTCGGATGCTGTGAACGGCCATATCCTGTACGTAGACGGCGGTATCCTGGCCTATATCGGCAAACAGCCTAAGTAGGGAAGAGATACACTTGTTTCGCTCGGTATGACAAGTAAATAATGGAACAAGTTTTCAGTTATATCATCGGCCTGGGTGCCGCGGTGATGATGCCCATTCTGTTTTTCATCCTGGGCGTCTGCATTGGCATCAAGCCGGGGAAAGCGCTCAAGAGCGGCCTTCTGGTGGGCGTGGGCTTCGTGGGCCTGAGTGTGGTCACGGCCCTCCTCACCTCCAGCCTGGGCGCTCCGCTCAAGGACGTCACGGAGATTTACGGCTTGCAGCTTCGCATCTTCGACATGGGCTGGCCCGCCGCGGCTTCGGTGGCCTACAACACCACGGTGGGTGCCTTCATCATCCCGGTGTGCCTGGCCATCAACATTGTGCTGCTACTGTGCAAGGCCACCAATACCATCAATATCGACCTGTGGAATTACTGGCATTACGCTTTCATCGGCGCGGTGGTGTATTTTGCCACGGAAAGCATCTGGTACGGCTTTTTTGCCGCCATCATCTGCTTTGTGATTACGCTGGTAATGGCCGATTTGACCACCAAGAAGTTCCAAAGCTATTACAAGGATCTGGAAGGCATCTCCATTCCGCAGCCGTTCTGCCAGGGCTTCGTGCCCTTTGCGGAGGGGCTGAACTGGTGCATGGACCGCATTCCCGGCTTCAATAAGCTGGACATTGACGCAGAAGGCATGAAAAAGAAGTTCGG
>DEKS01000100.1 GCA_002354005.1 Bacteroidales bacterium UBA2716 | reverse complement strand
GCTCCAGATGCTCCGGATAGGTGGCGTCCCACTGCTCGTTGCCAATGCCGATGTATTTGAGGTTGAAGGGAGCCGGGTGGCCCATTTCTGCGCGGACCTTGCCCCAGGGGGTATCTACGGAACCGTTGGCAAACTCAATCAGGTCCAGGGCGTCCTGGATGAAGGGCTGAAGCTCGTCCAGCGGGCAGTGGGCTTTCTCATCCTCGTTCTGGAACTGGCAGGACAGGCCGCAGCTCAGGATGGGAAGCGGTTCCGAGCCAATTTCCTCGCTGAGCTGGAAAAATTCGTAGAAGCCCAGGCCGTAGCTCTGGTAATAGTCCGGATAGAAGCGGTGGGGGAAGGTATATTCCCAGCGGTTCTCGTTGAGGGGACGGTTTTCCACCGGGCCCACGGAGTTTTTCCAGTTGTAGCGGGTTTGCAGGTCCGTGCCTTCCACAATGCAGCCGCCGGGGAAGCGGAAAATGCCCGGGCGGAGGTCGTACAGGGCCTGGGCCAGGTCTTTGCGAAGCCCGTTCTCATGGCCCATCCAGGTATCTACCGGGAACAGGGAAACTTGCTCCAGGTCTGTGGCGGCGCGCTCTCCCACCAGGAAAATGCGGAGGATGCTCTTATCCAGCGTCTGGTCCGGGTGAAGGATGAGCTGGTATTTTTTCCAGTCTTTTCCGCTCACCTTGAGGGTGTCCTGGCACAGGAAGTGGTTCTCTCCCATGGAGGCCGTATTGGCCAGCTCTACCCGGAGAAGGGACTCACCGCCTTCCGGCACGCGGGCCCACACGGAGAAACGGTAGGACTCGCCTTTTTGGACGCCGATACCAAAGAAACCTTCGTTGTCCAGTCCGGTCCATTTGTGCGGATGGCCGGGATTGTCCAGGCGGACATAGTGCGGATTGCGGGCAAAGGGACCGTCCTCGCGGACTTCCACCTTGCCAAAGGCCTTCCAGCCTTGCAGGGCGTCGTTCGGGAACTCGAAGGAGCGGTTTTTCACCAGCTCTGCATACAGACCGCCGTCTGCGGCGTAGTTAATGTCCTCAAAGAAAATACCATACAGGGTGGACGGAATGGGGGCACCGGCTTTTTTGAGGTTGATATCCAATTGATGGGTTTGCGCCAAGGCGGCAAGGGAAAGAAGCGCCGCGGCAAGTGTCAGGACGATTTTTCGCATATAAACAGGTTATCAGTTTTTTAATTGGTCAAAAATACATACTTTTGCAGCATAATAGGTGGACAAATGAACAATCCAGGTGTAAAAACAGTTGCCCTGTTGGCGCTCTTTCTGCTCTTCATGCCGGTAGTCTCCCTGGCACAAGGGGGTTATGAAGACAAATATAACATTTCTGTGGCAAACATGGAAAAAGGTTTTCCCAGTAATTATGTGGACGACCTTTTTGTGGACAGCGCCGGCTTTCTCTGGATTGCTACCGGCGGTGGTGGATTGTGCCGCTTCGACGGTACGGAGCTGCTTTCTTTCTCGTATACTACCACCCCCTCTGTACGGAGTAATTTTGTGCGCAATGTGGTTCAGGACGGTTTCAACCGGCTTTGGGTTTCGTCAGAAGGCGGCCTGGATATCCTGGATTTAAAGCATCTTACCCATGTGGAACTGGACCTTCCCATTCCGGAGCAGAAAGAGCACCTCTGCTGCTCGTATGTGACCATGGATGCCACAGGGGCGCTCTGGACCAAATTCTCGGATAAACTGTACCGTATCTCGTTCGATGGGGAAGGAGGCGTGGCACAGGTGCATGCGTTCACCCATCCTTCTCTCTCACCCGTGAACTATGTTTTTAAAGATGTGGATATTGACGGCACTGTGTGGGCGGTGCTGGACGGACGGATTCATAAGATTGGACTCTCCGGAGATGCGCTGGTGGCAAGTCCGCTTTTAACTACACTGGAGGTAGGCGAGGGCGTCTATGTGTCCGATTATCTGGCCGACGGCTCCCAGGTGTGGATTTCCACAGAAGTGGGCCTGTATCTGCTGCACCGCGTTTCCGGCGAGTGGAAAAGGTATATGCACAATCCCTCGGATCCCCGTTCCCTTACCCAGAACTTTGTCACCGCGCTGGCCAGGATGGCGGATGGTCAGGTGCTGGCGTCCACCCTGCATGGCCTGAATATTTATAACCAGCTCACGGATAACTTTTCCCATTTTGGAGAAGACGTTATCAATGGCCTTCGCGCACTTCCCAACGGACTTTTGGTGGCTACGGAAAACAACGGCTGGAAGGTGGTGAGTCCCCAGCAGCTCAGTTTTACCAATCTGGGCCGGGATGCCGGGCTGCCCACGGGGGTGGTGAATGCCCTTTTGCAGGAGCCTTCCGGGAGACTATGGGTGGGACTGGTAGAAGGCGGCCTGAGTGTGCGGGAGCCGGGTCAAGGGCGCTTTGCCACCCTTACACGGGAGCATGGCGGACTTACGCACAATAGTGTGAGCGCGCTTTGTATGGGGCCGGACAATACCTTGTATGCAGGTACCTGGGGCGGCGGTATAGATGTGGTGCGGGGGAGTAAGCCTTACAAGGTGTTGTCGCATTTGCCGGCGAATGGCTCCCTGACGAACTTCGTGGGCCTGCTGGAATATGACAGCCGCAATAACCTCCTTTGGGTAGGCTCCAACCAGGGCATCTTCCAATACGATTTTCAGACGCGCACGTATACGCAGGCAACCCGGGAAGCGGTTTCCGGCTGCATCGGCTCCTGTATTGACCAAAAAGGAAACCTGTGGGTGGGGTGCCAGCAGGGGTTGTATGTGTTCAATCTGAATGAAAAAGGGCCCGATGGAACCTTTTCGTACAAGCATTTTGCTTCCAAACTGGATTCTCCGCAGCTTCGCGTAGAGGACAAAGTCTGCTGTATTACTGAAGCGCCGGACGGTACCATCTGGCTGGGGAGCAATGGCGGGGGCGTGTTCCATGCAACAGCGTCGGAAGGCGGATGGAACTTCCGGGGATATTCGTCGGTGCAGGGCTTGTCCAGTGATCAGGTGCGCGGGCTGGCCGTAGATCCCCAGGGGAATGTCTGGGTGAGCACGGTCCGTGGTCTGAATCGACTTTCGCCTACAAACGGCTCCATCGTACCTTTTTTCCGTGAAGACGGCCTCCCGGGAGATGCTTTCCATTGGAACAATGCCTTCCAGGGGCATGACGGATTGTTGTATTTTGGTTATACAGACGGCATTATTGTCCTGGATCCCAGCCATTTTCACGAGCAGATGAATGTGGATCCGCTGCGCCTCACCCTGGTAAGCGTGGAAGATACGGAGTACCGGGATCCTTTCCTGAAGGAACTGCGGCTTCATGAGAAGGACCATTCCATCCGCTTCTGTTTCTCCGTGTTGTGCCTTAGCGGCAATCGTACACATTTCCAGTACAAGCTGGAGGGCTTTGACAAGACGTGGATTACACTGCCGGAGGAGCGGGGAGACGTTACGTACAGCACTTTGCCCGGAGGGCGCTATACCTTGCGGGTACGAGCCCTGGACCCGTATGGCAATGTGACGGGAAGCATCCTGCTCCCGGTGGCGGTTACACCCTATTTTTATCGGACCTGGTGGTTCTTCCTGCTGGTGCTTGTCGCGCTGGTGCTGACAGGGTGGGCGGTGGTGCTTTTGCGCACCCGCTCCCTCCGGCGCCGGCAGCAGGAGCTGGAGCAGACGGTGGCGCAGCGCACGCGGGAGATATCGGCCCAGAAGCGGCTGGTGGAACAGAAGGCGGAAGAACTGCGGCGGCAAAACGAGGTCCTGCTGCGCCAGAACGAGGAACTGGCGTCGCGGAAGATGCTCTTCTCGCCGGAGCGGCCTGCTTCGCCCGAGGATAATCCGTTCCGGGAAAAAGCGCTGGAGGTGGTCCGTGGCCTGTACAAGAATCCGGATTTGGACGTAAACGCCTTCTGCCTGGCTATGGGCGTGAGCAAAACGCTGCTTAACAACAAGTTGCAAGAGGCGTTCGGCCAGTCTATCGGCCATTTTATCCGTACGTACCGCCTGGCGGTTGCCAAGGAAATGCTGGAAAGCGGCACGGATGCCACCGTGGCGGAGGTTGCCTATGAGGTGGGCTTCAACGACCCCAAGTACTTCACCCGCTGCTTCACCAAAGAATTTGGCATGGCGCCCAGTGCGGTAGGGAACAAATCCTAATACCGTTTCTCCGGATAGGCATTAATAACGCTGTCCAGATAGGTGAAACGGTTTTGGAGCCAGACCTTGAGCCTGACTACCTCTTTCTGGTGGGAAAACTTGTTGATGCCCCAGAGCTCCATATCCGCTTTGGCGGCCGGCCCTATCGTGGCTTCGGTTTGGTCAATCTGCTCGATAACGGCCTGCAGGAGAGGCGTTTTTACCGCATTCCAGCGGGCCTTGAGCAGGCGTACAAACTCCGGGATGCCCCATAGGCGGCAGAAAAAGTCAGGTGCCGTTCCGTTCATGGCATCCTTGTGCAGGTAGGGTTCCGTTCCAAACACCAGCACGTTCCATTTAAAATAGGTGTGGCACATGCCGTTGTGATTGAACATGTCTGCACCATCGTAACCAAAGCCGGCGTCGGCATCCCAGAAGGGCCCCATCACCCATTTGGCGGCGTTGTGGTGCCGGTGAATGTAGCCGCTGCGCATGCTGGGGTTGTTGTCCACCTCTCCGTTGCCGATAATCTCCTGGATGAGGATGTAATGAATCATGGAATTGATATCCAGCAGGGCCTGGATGTCCTGCCAGCGGCGCTGTCCGATGGCGGTTTCCAGTTTGGCAAATTCGCTTTGCACACGGCTTTTGGCGCTGCTATCCGGGTCTTTGGGGTATTTTACGGCGCAGGCGCTTTTAAAGACAGTGGAAAAGAAGTTATTGGTGGCTTTGGGGTTCTCACTGGGTCCGTCGTTCAGGTCCAGGGCCAGCAGAATGCCTTCCTCTTTGTCCAGTGGAACGCGGTTGCCGCCTTCTTCTACCTGCTCCGTAACCATATACAAGCCCAGATTCTTGTCGTTCAGATACAGGTTTACGTAGCGGGAGTGGTTGGCGCAGGGAAGCCCCAGTTCATGGGCCAGGGTAAAGGCAACATTGTTCATCAGGTGGGTGACGTCGCGGAAGTCGGCCAGGAGCACCCAGTCGCGGTTGGCCGCCATGCCCAGCAAGGGCGTGCTTTCCTCCAATTTGAGCCTATATGGCTTCTTGGGGTACCAGCCCCAGGTGGAATTGCCCCGTCCGCGGATTTCCGCCTTCATGAACAGATGGTCTTCAAAAATACCTTTCCCCACCAGGTGGGCGTTGCAGGGGAGATAGGTCTCTTTGGAGACGATGGGACGCTCGTTCTCCGTATAGATGTTCAGTTGTGCCAGCCCATATTGGTAATAGGCGGTGTCTTCCAACCCTTCTTGCTGTGGAATTTCGTTTTTGGTGCATCCGGCAACAATTAGTATAAGAAGGCCGATAATTATGTGGGATCCTTTCATAAAACAAAGATGGGGATATTAATTTTTTTAAAAAATACCTTGTCCAAAAATCCACTTATTACGTTATTTTGTGCACCATTTCGCGGGGAGAACCCTCTATCTTTGCTTTCGGTTAACCATTTGTAAATGACACTGAAACATTCGTTGGCCGTTTTGGCCCTTTTCACCACTCTTTGCAGTGCCTGTGCACAGCCCAATGGCCGTGTCCCCAAGTTTCGTCCTTCAGAGCCTCCGGCACATGATCCGGTGGCCATTCAGTGTGAAGGAACGTGGTATCTGTATTCCACGGGTTTCGGTGTGCATTTTTTCACTTCCACAGACCAGAAAAACTGGAAATTTGCCGGTCAGGTATTTGACAACCCGCCGCAGTGGGCGCTGGAAACCGTTCCCGGCTACCGCGGCCACACCTGGGCGCCGGACATTTCCTTCCATGACGGACGCTATTACCTGTACTATTCCTGTTCTTCCTTCGGCAAGAACGACAGCGCCATCGGCGTTGCGGTGAACAAAACACTGAATCCCGCTTCCCCGGACTACAAGTGGGAAGACAAAGGCTGCGTGGTGCGCTCGGTGGGCGGTCGCGACAACTGGAACGCCATAGATCCCAACCTCTTTATGGACGATGACGGTACACCCTGGCTCAGCTTTGGCTCCTTCTGGGGTGGCCTCAAACTGGTGCAGCTGGACAGCACCCTTACCCGTCCGGCGGAGCCGCAGGTGTGGTATCCGCTCTGCATGCGTCCGGAAGGCACGGCGGAAGATACTTCCAAGACGGACGATGCCATCCAGGCAGACCCGCGTGGAAAGGCCTTTGACCCCGGTAACGGTGCCGTGGAAGCTCCGTTCATCGTCAAGCGGGACGGCTGGTATTACCTGTTTATGAGCTATGACCTTTGCTGCCGCGGGCCCAAGAGTACTTATAAGGTAGTGTGCGGGCGCGCGAAGAAAATCACGGGGCCCTATGTGGACAAGGACGGCGTTTCCCTCGTGGAGGGTGGCGGCACCACTGTGGTGAGCGGCAATGAGCAGTTCCCTGGCGTGGGGCACTGCGCCGTAGTGGGGGACAAGCTGTTTTTCCACGCCTATGACAAGAAACTCAAATACAACGCCCATCTGCTGGTTCGGCCCATCGACTGGACCGGCGGCTGGCCCGTGGTGAAACTATAAACTAAACCATAACTAATTATTAACCAAAAACAACAAACGTATGCAAGCCCAAAAATTATTGCTTGGTGCAATGTGCACGGCTTTCTTCGGATTGGTTGGCTGTACGGGCCTGGAACCCTACAAGATTGACGCCCCCGAAGATTTGGCCGACAAGATTGCCCAGTACAAGGCGGAAAAGGAAGCCGAACAAGCGGTTCCCGACGATGCTGTTGAAATTGAACTTTCCCCCGAAGTTGTGGGAAAGGAAGACAACTCCGCTGCCTGGTTTACTGAATTCAGCCAGTATTTCACCATCCCTGTAGCCAAAAAATTGGTTCTCAGTTTTGTGAACTATGGTACGGGCGTGAACAACTGGAACAACTGGAACCTGGCCATCACCACTCCCTTTGCACGTGGCACGGACGGTTATGTTGAGTACTCCGTCATCCGTTCCGACCAATATGGTTGGGGATCCGTGTACGACGGTGCCAACATTGCGTTGGATATTGACGGTGAAGGCCCCGGCGACGACAGCTGGTGGGCTGCTTTCCGCGAAAAGATGAACGGCGCCACCGTTGAGCTGGTGATTGACCATGCCAGCGAGGGTACGGCGTATGTTGTGGAGACGGCTACCGCCCTGGATGGCTCCATTATCACGGAAACCTTCCATTGCCCCGTATCCTTTGTCGATGACATCAATGTGTTCCTGATTTGCGACGGCAGCCACTTCAAGATGGAGCGTGCCTATCTCACCAATTCCGAGTATCCCATTCTCCCGGATTCCAATCCCGCCGGCATTA
>DEKS01000046.1 GCA_002354005.1 Bacteroidales bacterium UBA2716 | reverse complement strand
GTACCGTAGCGGTAGGCAATGAGGAAATGGTAGTAGGCCCTGAGGAAGAGGGCTTCTCCAAGGGAGCGGGTCTCTATGGCCGAGAGTGTACGCTCCTTGCTGCGGTTGGTGAGCCCTTGAATCACCCAGTTGCAGCGGTTCATTGCCCTTGCGTAAATTTGGCCGAAAGCATCCAGAAGGGGCTTTTCCTGACCGGTGTAGTGAAGGGTTGCAAGGGTATTGAAGTCCCTGGTGCGGCCCCAGACGAAGTCGTTGCAGCAACCTTGCTCCCAATAGATGTCACGCCCTATAAGGCTCTCCTGAGGGAGTTCATAGTAGCAGGCCGATATAGCGCGGATGGCGTCACGGTCCGTGTTGAAGAAGTTGCTCACATCCTGGAATCCCTGAGTCTTGACATCAAGGAATTTCTCACATGAGTTCAGGCTCAATACCGCTATGACAATTAAAAACAGATGATATTTTTTCATGGCTCTTCCTCCTAATAGTTGATTTTAACGCCAAGTGCAAACACGCGTGAAACGGGATAGGTCATGGTGTCAAAGCCTCCGCACTCCGGATCCATGCCGGAATACTTGGTAATGGTAAAGAGGTTTTCACCGCTGAAGTAGATGCTTGCAGTGCTGTTTCTGAGAGCAAAGTGAGGAATCTTCCGGAGAAGACGCGTGAAGTCGTAGCCCACTGTCACATTCTTGAGGCGCAGATAACTGCCGTCTTCAATGTACCAGTCGGAAGCGGTGGTAAAGTTTCCGTTAGGGTCGTTCTTGGAAAGACGGGGAATGGTGGAGGTGGGATTCTCCGGAGTCCAGGCATTGAGGATTTCGACGCTGCGGTTGAAATTGCCCTCTACATCGGACTGTGTCATCATCTTTGCAACGTAGGCAATCTTGTTGCCGGCTACTCCCTGCCACATCATGGAGAAGTTGAAGTCCTTCCAGTTGAAGCCTGCCGTAAAAGCAAAGGTGTATTTAGGAATGGCGCTTCCCACATACTGGCGGTCTTTGTCGTCAATGATGCCGTCGTTGTTGTAGTCTACAAACTTGAGGTCTCCGGGCTGGGCGGCTGGCTGGATAAGCTTTCCGTCCTTCGTGTGCTGATAGATCTCAGTCTCGTTCTGGAAAATTCCGTCTGTCTTGATGACATAGAAAGACTCCAGCGGCTGGCCTTTCTCCGTGCGGTATAGCCATGGCACCATGCGCCATGCAGAGCGGTCGTCAACCCAAGGGGCTTCCTCGCCGTTATCGTCCAGGATACCGGTTGTTACCACGCGGTTCTGGTTCCAGGCAAAGTTTGCACTGACATGATAACTGAAATCCTTGCCGATTCTATCGTTCCATCCGGCCATCACTTCAACGCCCATGTTGCGAATCATGCCCTGGTTCACCTTCATGGGATCCCAGCCGATAGTGATGGGCCAACCGGTGGACTGATCCTGGATAAGGTTGTAAGTAAGTTTGTTGTACCAGTCTACGCCGATGCTCAAGCGGTCCTTGAAAAGATCTATGTCAAGGCCGAGGTCCGTTTGCTCCGAGGTTTCCCAGGTAAGGGCGTTGTTGACCTGCCTTGCCGGCCACATGAAGGCACCCCAGCGGCCGTTGTTCTCTACACCGTATATAGCAGCAAGTTCTGACGGAGGCCATCCGGCAGCATGAAGCACAGATGAAAGGTAGTTCATTGGAATGGAACCAAGGTTTCCGATTCGGCCCCAAGAGGCACGAAGTTTAATCTGGCTTATTGCGTCAACCTTCGGGAAGAAAGGCTCGTTTGAGATTTTCCATGCACCGGTCACGGCCGGGAAATCTCCGTATTTATGATCCTTGGGGAGACGTCCTGCGTAGTCCCTGCGCCATGAAGCCGTCACAAAATAGCGGTCTGCGTAGCTGTAGGCGAGCCTGGCAACAAGGGCGATGTTGGCATCGTCTCCGGAATAACCGTCATTGCCGCTTTTGCTGGAAGCCTGGGATGCGTACTGCAGATAATCGCTTTCATTTTCAAAGCCGGTACCTGTAAGGCTGAAATAGCGTCCGTTGTAATGGTCAAAAGTTACGGCACCAAGAGCACCTACGGTGTGTTTTCCAAAGGTGCGGTCGTAGGTGAGAGTGCTTTCGCTGCGCCAGGTATCGTAGCGGCTTGAATCCCATTTCAACTCATTGGAATTATCTACGGCACCAACTTCCTTGACCCTGGGGTCGAAGCGCTTTGACATGTCCTGCTGCACATGTATGCTGAAATTGGAGCGGAACTTGAGCCCCTTCACAATCTCTCCAATCTCAAGTCCGGTAGTGCTCCAAAAATTAGTGTAGGCATTCCACAGGCTGTAGGCCGATGCTATACGCACGGGGTTTGCTCCGTCAAAGAGGGAAGAGTAGTTGTCGTACTGGGCAAAATACTCAGGGTCCTGGGTGAACGATCCTCCCCATGTTCCGGCAAGGGGACCTGCCGACTGGATAAGCTCCGAGGAACGGGGCATATATATGGCATTGAGGATGGTGCCGGAGTATGCACTGTAGGTATCCGAGGAGCGGGAGGAGTTGTGGGTATAACTCAGGTCCTCCGTTATCTTGAGCCACTTGTTGAGCTGGTAATCAAGGTTGGCGCGGACACCAAGGGTTTTGCTGTAAGAGCTTACAAGCACGCCGGGATTGTCCTGGTAATTAAAGGTAAGGCGAGACTTGAGTTTGTCGCTTCCGTAGTTGAGGGTTACGTTGTGCCTCTGATAGAAAGCGGTGCGGAACAGCTCCTTGAACCAGTCGGTGCGGGTTGTGGCAATCCAGGGGTTGACCTCAGGGTTGTAACCGGCCGAAGCAATGATTCCGGCATTTGAAAGGGAACGCGTACGCATCTCTATCATCTGCTGTGCATCCAGGGACTGGGGCAGTTTTGAAAGGGCCCTGGCGCCTGCGACAAGGTCATATTCCACATGTATGCCGTCCTTGCCTTTCTTGGTAGTTACCAAAATTACACCGCCGGCTCCGGAAGTTGCGCCGTAGATTGCGGCCGATGCCGCATCCTTGAGCACCACTATGCTTTCAATGTCATTCATTGATACGATAGGGGCGCCGGGCACGCCGTCAACCACCCACAGGACAGAGTCTCCGTTCTGGGAGCCTTGTCCGCGGATGAGGATTGAAGGAGCCTGGGTGGGGTCTCCGCTGCTGGAGCTCACCATAACGCCGGGAATCTGGCCCTGAAGCATGTCCGTGGCGCTGGTGAGCGGCCTGGAAGCCAGTTCCTCTGCATTGTTTACAACGCCCACTGAGGCTGAAAGGTCCTTTTTCTTTGTCTGGGCTCCGTAACCCAGTGCAACTGCCTCCTGAAGCACCAATGCATCTTCCTGAAGGACAATGTCAATGACAGAGCGGCCGTTCACCGGAACCTGCTGAGTCTGATATCCCAGGCAGGAAACCTCCAAAACGGCGTTTGATGCAACGCTGATGGTGTAACCGCCGTCAATGTCCGTTACTGCATTGGCATTTCCAGAAAGAACCACGGCACCGATAACAGGGCCTACCGCATCTGATACCGTTCCTTTTACCGTCACAGTTTGGGCATAAGCCCCATATGACGCCACCAGGATCAGTATCCCGGATAACAAACCAAACCGTTTAATAAAACTCATGATTATATGGTTTAAAAGTGCTATTTATGGCTTTAAGCATACCAAAAGTACAGACTTTAGTAAAAAAAACAAACCCGATTTTTGGTCAATCGGGTTTGTCGGGTGCAGAGTTCGCAATTATGCAAGGTTGTTTTGTCAAGAATCAAAGTCTGTGCGCTACACTCTTCAAAGATCCGGAGCTTCCGCCATACATCAAAAGCCACTCTCCTTTCTGCGGGAGCATGCGCTGGGCGTCCTCATCCCAGGCCATGAAAGTCTCATCAGTAAGCGGCAGCTCCACCTTGACGGTTTCACCGGCGGAAATGGCAACGCGGGTGAATCCACGGAGGGTTTTCAGAGGCCCTTCAGTGTCTGATGGACGGCTGACATAAAGCTGCACAATTTCTTCGGCATCCGTGCTTCCTGCATTTGTGACGGGGATTATGACTTTGCCTTTTTTGACTTCGGCAATGCCATACTCAAATGAAGTGTAACTTAGGCCGAAGCCGAAGGGGAACAGCGGCTCACCGTCAAAATAACGGTATGTACGGCCTTTCATGGAGTAATCCTGGAAGTCCGGGAGCTGGGAGACATTCTTGTAGAAAGTGACGGGGAGTTTGCCTGAAGGAACCACATCTCCGTAGAGAATGTTGGCAATGGCTGTGCCACCCATCTCTCCGGGATACCATGCCTGCAGTATGGCCTCGCAGGATTTTGTCTCAGGTTCCAGGCCGATTGCACATCCGGAGAAGTTCACAAGGATCACCTTCTTGCCTGCATCCTTGAGGGCTTTGATGAGGTTTCTCTGAACGGCCGGAAGCTCTATGTCTTCCCTGTCTCCGCCCCTGAATCCGGGGAGGTCCACCGACATTTCCTCGCCTTCCAGCCGAGGCGAAATTCCTCCTGCAAAAATCACAGTTTCAATGCCTTTCGTTTTCTCAAGTACGGCTTTTACATCGGCCTCGCCAAGAACATGTTCGCAGCCCTTGACCACCGTCAAATCCGGGACGCGCTCTTTAAGGGCATCGGCAAGGGTAACGGTCTTTTCCGGAATGGGATTGTAGTTTCCCCACTGCATTTCGCGGTCGTCGGCATTGGGGCCCACAAGGGCTATGCGGGTACCGGCTTCAAGGGGCAGGATGGAATTGTTGTTCTGAAGGAGCACCAGGCTTTCTTCGGCCATTTTAAGGGACAGGGCCAAATGCTCATCACCCTCCACCATGCTCTCCGGCAGCGTTTTCCACGGCCCCAGGTCGCGGTCAAGTTCGCCCAGGCGTATCCTCTCGGAAAGCAGGCGCTCCAGGCTGCGGTCGATGTCTTTTTCGTCCAGCAGGCCGCGGGAGACCGCTTCCGGTATATGTTCATAGGTGCCGCCGCAGTTCAGGTCCGTTCCCGTATGGACGGCTGCCGCCGCCGCGTGGGCTGCGTCTTCGCTGTAGCCGTGCCGTCCGGGCATGTAGAAATTGGCGATGGCTCCGCAGTCCGATACAATCAGGCCCTTGTAGCCCCATTCTCCACGCAGGATGTCGTTGACAAGGTAGTCGTTGGCGCCGCAGGGGACTCCGCGGAAGCGGTTATAGGCTATCATCACCTCCTTGACGCCGGCTTTCACCACCAGGTCGCGGAAGGCCGGAAGATAGGTTTCCCGGAGGTCCCGCTCGCTGACTTCGGCATTGAAGGAATGGCGGTTCCATTCCGGCCCCGAGTGCACGGCAAAGTGCTTGGCGCAGGCGTGGGCTTTCAGCATGGGGGCGTCGGCCGGTCCCTGGAGGCCCCGGACCACCGCCATGCCCAGCTGTCCGGTAAGATAAGGGTCTTCCCCGTAGGTTTCCATGCCCCTTCCCCAGCGGGGGTCGCGGAAAATGTTGATGTTCGGCGTCCAGAACGTAAGGCCTTGATACTGGCCCACATGCTCTGTCTCCACGGCTTGGCGGTACTTGATGCGGGCTTCGTCGCTCACTGCGGTGAAGACGCTGTACACCAGCGGTTCGTCAAAAGAGGCGGCCATGCCGATGGGCATGGGAAATACGGTGGCCTTTCCGTTTCTGGCAACTCCGTGAAGGGCCTCGTTCCACCAGTTGTAAGAACGGATTCCAAGGCCTTCTACTGCATGGGATTCGTCCAGCATAAGAGATGCTTTTTCTTCAATGGTCATTTTGGAAATGAGCTCTTTAGCCCGTTTCTCGGGGGAAGATGTCCCGCAGGATACTGCCGCCAGAAGTGCAATAATAAGGGTTTGCGAAATCTTTTTCATGGCATAAAGATACGAATTTTTATGAGATTTCTCGACTTCGCCCTCCCACGCTCCGCTCGAAATGACACCAGAATGGCCATAATAATAGAGTAGGAGGAAAACAAAAGTAGTGAGTGCTTCTTTTTTTTTTGAAGCCTCGCCTGCGAGACCTCCCCAGTTATGGACGTACTCTTTCCGGTTTATACCCGCTTGGTTTACTGTCGGCAGTTCGGATAGTTATCGGGCTTTTGCTTCTTATGCAGCATTACCCCTGCCTTCCAGCCTTCTACCAAGTTCTTGTTCATCGGGCCAACCGTTTGCCG
>DEKS01000192.1:1895-2613 GCA_002354005.1 Bacteroidales bacterium UBA2716 | reverse complement strand
AGGAACCTGGCATCGCCCGCTTTCGGCGCCACGGCCGACTTTATTGCAGAAGGCGTGGACCAAACCCGCGGCTGGTTCTATACGCTGCACGCTATCCACACCATGATTTCCGGAACGCCTGCGTTCAAACGCGTGATTTCCAACGGTTTGGTGCTGGACAAGAACGGCAACAAAATGAGCAAGCGCCTGGGGAACGCAGTAGATCCGTTCAAGGCCTTGGATACCTATGGCGCCGACGCTCTTCGCTGGTACATGCTCACCAATGCGGAGCCCTGGGACAACCTCAAATTCGACGAAAATGGCGTGGCCGATGTCCGCCGCAAGTTCTTCGGCACGCTGTACAATACTTACGCCTTCTTTGCCCGTTACGCCAATATTGACGGGTGGAAGCCGGAAAAGGGAACCTCTCCGGTCTCTGAACTGGACAAATGGATTCTTTCCAAGCTCAATTCCGTCATCCGGGACGTTCGTGCCGCCTATGAGGATTACGACGTTAAATCGGCAGGCCGTATCCTGGAGACCTTCGTCTGTGACGATGTCTCCAACTGGTATGTCCGCCTCAACCGCGCCCGTTTCTGGGCGGGTGAGATGACGGCCGATAAGCAGGCCGCCTATCAAACGCTGTATCAGGTGCTTAAGACCGTTTCCATCCTGGGCGCCCCCATCGCCCCGTTCTTCATGGACCAGTTGTATCTGGATTTGACCTGTCATTCTGAGC
>DEKS01000192.1:0-1860 GCA_002354005.1 Bacteroidales bacterium UBA2716 | reverse complement strand
CTCATGCCGGAGGTAAACGCCGCCGTGATCGACACAGAGCTGGAAGAGCGTATGGCCCTGGCACAGCAGGCTACCTCGCTGGTGCTGGCCCTTCGCAAGAAGGTGAATATTCCGGTGCGTCAGCCCCTGCAGAAGGTGATGATTCCCGTGATTTCGGAGAAGGTCCGTTCCTGCCTGGAGGCTGTCAAGGAGATTATCTTGTCGGAGGTGAACGTAAAGGAAATGGAATTCATTGCAGACACCACCGGTATTATGACCCTGCGCATCAAGCCCAACTTCAAGGTGCTGGGCAAAACCTACGGCGCCCGCATGAAGGAAATCGCCGCCGCGTTTGGTACGCTGGAGCAGCCCGTGATTGCCGCCATCCAAAAGGCGGAAGGAGCAGGGGAGAGCTATACGCTGGCACTGCCCGGCGGAGAGGTGGTCCTCTCGCCCGGTGACTATGCCATCTCCTCGGAGGATATGCCCGGCTGGCTGGTGGCCTCGGAAGGTGCCCTTACCGTGGCGCTGGATATTGAAGTGACGCCGGAACTGCGCCGCGAGGGCCTGGCCCGTGAGTTGGTGAATCGCATCCAGAACCTGCGCAAGAGCTCCGGTTTTGAGGTGACGGACCGTATCGACACGGAAGTTTATGCGGACGATCCGGATTTGCAAGATGCCCTATCCGCCTTCGGGGCCTATGTGAAGGCACAGACACTGTCTCTTTCTATCGGCCTGCATCCTTTTGCAGAAGCACCTGCGGGGGCTACGGAGGTAGAATGGACGGAAGGGAGTATTAAACTGATAGTAAAACGATAACAAGATATGGAAGAACTCAACAAAACCCGCTATTCTGACGAGGAACTGGAAGAGTTCCGCGGCATTATCAACGAGATGTTGGACAAGGCCCGTACGGAGTACAACACCCTGCGGGAGGCAATGACCCACGCCGGCGGAAACGACATCCTGGACACCGCCCCTACCTTCAAGACGGTAGAGGACGACGGTGCCTTCCAGCTGTCCAAGGAGGAAGCCGGTGCCCTGGCCCAGCGTCAGTACAAGTTTATCCAGAACCTGGAAGCTGCCCTGGTGCGCATTGAGAACAAGACCTACGGCATTTGCCGCGTCACCGGGAAACTCATTCCCAAGGAGCGCCTGCGTCTGGTTCCGCATGCCACCACCACAGTAGAAGGAAAAGCCATCCTTGAAAAGACCGGTCGTAAGTAGTTCCTTATGAAGTGGTCTAAGGGGAAGTCTTTACTCCTTGTGGGCGTAGTGTTGGTCGTGATTGACCAGGTCATCAAGGTCCTGGTCAAGACGAACATGACGCTCGGGGAAAGCATTCCGGTGCTGGGAAACTGGTTCCAACTGCTCTTTGTGGAGAACAAGGGCATGGCCTTTGGCATGGCGTTCGGCGGGGTAGTGGGGAAGTACCTGCTCACCGCGTTCCGTATAGTGCTTTTTGGCGTACTCTGCTGGTGGATTGCCAAGCTGCTCCGCAGAGGGAATGTCCCCATGGGCGTGCTGGTGGGCCTTACGCTTATCACGGCCGGTGCGTTCGGCAATATTGTGGATTGCCTTTGCTATGGGCTCATCTTCAGCGAGTCCACCTATGATACGGTAGCAACACTGGGTTCTTACGCCCCCTTTATGCAGGGCAAGGTGGTGGATATGTTCTATTTCCCGCTCTGGACCTGGCCCGACTGGGTCCCGCTCGTGGGCGGGGACATCTTCTTCGAACCGGTGTTCAACTTTGCGGACAGTTGCGTCACGGTAGGGGCCATCTACCTGATCCTGTTCCAGTGGAAGTTCTTCTCGAAGGAAGAATAGCGTGGCAATCTTTTGCCGTTAGGGGCAAAATTCCTACCTTTGCCCGACATA
>DEKS01000136.1:2664-5012 GCA_002354005.1 Bacteroidales bacterium UBA2716 | reverse complement strand
AAGTACTATTACCTGTTCATGGCTTACGACGGCCTGGATGTGCCTTACAACACCCGTGTCTGCCGTGCCGAGAACATCGAAGGTCCTTACTACGACATCAAGGGCAACAACATCACCGAAGGTAACGTGGCTTATCCGATTGTCACCCATCCTTACAAGTTCAACGGCAGCGACGGTTGGGTAGGTATTGCCCACTGCTGCATCTTCCAGCAGGAAGGCACCGGTGACTGGTTCTATGCCTCTCAGGGCCGCCTGCCGGCCGGCGTGAATGGCAATGCCAGCTCCAACGCCCTTATGATGGGCCATGTCCGCCGCATTGTGTGGGCCCCTTCATCGGCAGATGACCTGAACGACTTGTGGCCGCTGGCTCTGCCGGAGCGTTATGCCGGTCTTAGCAAGAAGGCTGTGGCTGCTTCCGAAATCCCCGGTACCTATGAAGTCATCAACCTGCAGTACAAGCAGGGTGTGCAGGATGCCTCCGAGGAGTATGTCCTTGCCTCCGATGGCAAAGTGACCAAGGGTGAAACAGAGGTGGGTACCTGGAGCTTTGCTGAAGACAGCCAGTACCTCACCATCACCTCCAATGGCACGTCCGTTGTGATGGTTGTGGCGCACGAAGCCGACTGGGAGCGTACCAAGGAAGTGACGGCCGAAGACGGCACCACCACCCAGGTGATGGACCGTCAGGAGACCGTGGTCTTCGCCGGTACGCACAAGAGCCTGGACGCTACTTTCTGGGGCAAGAAAATCGACTAAACTATGAAGAAAGCTTTCACACTGTTATTCACTTTGGCTTTGACCCTGGGCGCCACGGCCCAGGTCAAAGTCAAGGTGCACGAGACCGCCATGGACCAGCCCCGGATTCCGGCAGAGATTTATGGTCAGTTCTCGGAGCATCTGGGCCGATGCATCTATGAAGGTATTTGGGTAGGGAAGGACTCAAAAATCCCTAACAAGGACGGGTATCGGACCGATGTCCTCAAAGCGCTGAAAGAGCTCAAAATCCCCGTTCTCCGCTGGCCCGGCGGCTGTTTTGCCGACGAGTACCACTGGATGGACGGCGTGGGTCCGCAGGAGAACCGCCCCAAACTGGTGAACAACAACTGGGGCAGCACCATTGAGGACAACTCCTTTGGCACGCACGAGTTCCTGAACCTGTGCGAGCTGCTGGGTACGCAGCCGTACATCAGCGGCAACGTGGGTTCCGGCACTGTGGAGGAACTGGCCAAGTGGGTGGAGTACATGACGGCCGAAGAAGGCACCATGGCAGAGCTTCGCGCCAAAAACGGCCGCAAGGAGCCCTGGAAAATCAAGTACCTGGGCGTGGGTAACGAGAGCTGGGGCTGCGGCGGAGACATGACGGCAGACTACTATGCCGACGTGTACAAGCGCTACGCCCTGTATGCCCGCAACTATGCCGACAACAAGCTGTTCAAGATTGCCTGCGGCGCGTCCGAGGACGACTACGAGTGGACCAAAACCGTGATGAAGAAGGCGGGTACCAAGCTCAACGGCCTGTCCCTGCACTACTACACGGTGCCCGGCTGGGACTGCGACAAGGGCAGCGCCACCGAGTTCACCACCGAGGATTACTACAACACGCTTACCCGCACTGCGGGTGTGGAGGAAGTCCTGAGGAACCATATCGCCATCATGGACGCCTATGACTCGGACCGCCGGGTGGCCCTGATTCTGGACGAATGGGGTACGTGGTTCGAGGTAGAGCCCGGCTTCAACGAGGGTCATCTGTACCAGCAGAACACCATGCGCGACGCCATGGTGGCTGCCATCAACCTGAATATCTTCCACAAGTACACCGGCCGCCTGAAGATGTGCAACATCGCCCAGGTGGTGAATGTGCTGCAGTCCATGATTCTCACGGACGGCCCGCGCATGGTGCTCACCCCCACGTACTACGTGTTCAAGATGTTCAAGGTGCACCAGAATGCAACGTATGTGCCGGTGAGCTTACGCGCCGGAAGCATCACTTCTACCAGCGGTGCCACCATGGAGAGTTTCAGTGTATCCGCTTCTCGTGACGCTAAAGGCGTGCTGCATGTTTCCCTGGCCAATCCTTACCTGGATCGTGCTCAGAAGGTTGAACTGAGTTTTGAGGATCTCAAGCCGCATAGTGTTTCCGGCGAGATCATCCAGGCGCCTTCCATTGACGCCTACAACGACTTCGGTAAGGAGGCCCAGGTGAAAACCGCTGTCTTCCAGGGTGCCAAAGCTTCGGGCAAAACCATCAGCCTCACCCTTCCCGCCGCCTCCGTGGTAACGCTGGAGGTGAAATAGCGCGTGGAGCTAACTCGCTCAGTGCGAGTGTTTTATGAAAAATGGCTTAGGTC
>DEKS01000136.1:2142-2589 GCA_002354005.1 Bacteroidales bacterium UBA2716 | reverse complement strand
GCGCTACGCCTTGTGCTGCACGGCGGCTTCCTCTACGGGGAGGCAGGCCGTGTAGTTTTGAATCCAGGTGTCAAAGCCCGCAATGTCTTCTGCTGTGGGGGCAATCTCCGTACCGGTGTTGCCCAGGAAGACCACTTTTTCCAGGTAGTCCGGGAGGCTGAGGCCGGCGCCCTTCACCGTGTAGGCGGCCAGGAGGGCGATACCCCATGCGCCCCCTTCACCGGCGGTCTCCATTACGGAGATGGGGGAGCCCAGGGCAGCGGCAAGCACGCGCTGGCCCACGCCGGGGGTCTTGAACAGGCCGCCGTGACCGGTAATGCGGTCCACTTTCACCTTTTCCTGCTTGAACAGGACGTCGTTGCCAATCTTGAGCACGCCTACGGAGGCGTACAGGTGAGCACGCATGAAGTTGGCCAGGTTGAACTTGTCCAGGGCGTTGCGCACAAA
>DEKS01000136.1:944-2036 GCA_002354005.1 Bacteroidales bacterium UBA2716 | reverse complement strand
GCGTTGTTGTACAGCTTGCCAAAAACTTCGTTCATATCGACCGGAATGCCCAGCAGCTGCTGGTACTCCTTGAACAGGTTCACCCAGGCGTTGAGGTCGCTCGTGCAGTTGTTGCAATGCACCATGGCTACGGGCAGGCCGTCCGGGGTGGTAACGATGTCAATCACCTCATACGGCTTGGAGAGCTCTTTCTCCATTACAATCATGGAGAAGGACGATGTGCCTGCCGATACGTTGCCTGTGCGCACTTTAACGGCATTGGTGGCCACCATTCCGGTGCCGGCGTCGCCTTCCGGCGGGCAGAACGGCACGCCCGGTTTCAGGTGACCGGAAATGTCCAGGTAGCGGGCGCCGTCCTCGGTGAGCACGCCTGCTTCCTCGCCGGCGAGGAGTACTTTGGGGAGAATCTCCCGCAGCTTCCAGGGATAGCCTTTAGGGGCCACCAGCTTGTCAAAGGCCGCGATGCGTTTCTCGTCAAAGTCCTTGGTTTTGGGGTCGATGGGCATCATGCCGGAAGCATCGCCCACGCCCAGCACCTTGTGGCCGGTGAGTTTCCAGTGGATATAGCCCGCCAGGGTGGTGAAAAACACCACGTCCTTCACATGCGGCTCCCCGTCCAGGATGCACTGATACAGGTGCGACAGGCTCCAGCGGAGGGGCATGTTGAAGTTGAACAGGGCGCTGAGTTCCTTGGCCGCGGCACCGGTGTTGGTGTTGCGCCAGGTGCGGAAGGGAATCAGGAGCTGGTCGGCGCTGTTGAAGGCCATATAGCCGTGCATCATGGCGCTGATACCAATGGCGGAGAGGCTGGTGATTTCCGTGTTGTAATGGACGCGGACGTCCTCGCGGAGGTTGCTGTAGCACTGCTGCAGGCCGGTCCAGATGGCGTCTAAGCTATAGGTCCAGTAGCCGCCCTCAAACTGGTTCTCCCACTCATGGCTGCCCTGGGCGATGGGATTGTGGTCCTCGTCAATCAGGACAGCCTTGATACGGGTGCTGCCGAATTCGATACCCAGGATGGCTTTCCCGGCATCGATGGTCTGTTTTGCGTTCATACTACTTGAGAGCCTTGTTAAGCAGGTAGTAAACCTC
>DEKS01000136.1:0-871 GCA_002354005.1 Bacteroidales bacterium UBA2716 | reverse complement strand
CCCAGTATTCGGCCGTGATGTCATAGCTGAAGGCGGAGTGGTGGGTACCGCCGGCGAGGATCCAGGCGCAGGCGCCAATCTCGAAGCTGGGACGCGGAATCCACAGGGCCGATGCCACGGGCAGTTTGGGCATGGGCTGCGGCTCGATGCAATCCACATCCTGCACAATCACGCGGAAACGGTTGCCCAGGTCCACGAGGGTGGCCTTGGCGCCGGGGCCGGTCTTGGAGGTGAACACCAGGCGGGCGGTGGGCTGCTTGCGGATGCCGATGCCCAGGAAATGCACTTCCAGCTTGGGTTTGTCGCTGGCAATCATGGGGCACACCTCCAGCATGTGGCTTTGCAGGCAGGAGCTCTTTTCGCCGGCGAAGTTGAGGGTGTAGTCCTCCAGGAAGGAGCAACCGCCGGGCAGGCCCTGGGACATCACCCACAGGGTGCGCTGCAGGCAGGCCGTCTTCCAGTCGCCTTCTGCGCCGAAGCCGTAACCGTCCTCCATGAGGCGCTGGCTGGCCAGGCCGGGGATTTGGTCGAAGCCCACGAAACGATCGCCGTTGATGTCGGCATCGCCCAGGTCGTCGAAGTTGGTGGTGAAGGCGGTAGCGCCTTTGTCTTCCAGGATGCGGCGGAGGGCAATCTCCGCACGGGCGGCGTTGTGCACCTTCTCCCAATATACCTTTTCGCCGGTTTCGTCAATCTTGATGGTATAGAGCTTCTTGTATTCTTCTACCAGGGCCTCTGTCTCTGCCGGGGTCACCTTTTTCCAGTAGTCCATCAGGGACGATACGGGGCAGTAGTCCACGTGGTACCCCAGGCGCTGCTCGAATTCCACACGGTCACCGTCCGTTACGGCTACGTTGTTCATGTTCATGCC
>DEKS01000139.1:13175-25138 GCA_002354005.1 Bacteroidales bacterium UBA2716 | reverse complement strand
CCAGTACATCCAGTTGAGCTGATAGTCAAAGAAATAGGCCATATTGGCACCGAAGCTGGGCTTGCGGTACTTGGCGCCCTTTACGCGCGTGCCCTTCCCCTGCGTATAGGTCTGGTAAAAGTCGATATACCTGGGGTCTGCCCCGGACCACATGCGCGGGAACAGCATTTTGCCTTCCGGCAGATATTCGGCATCGGCCGGAGCCTCCGCCTTCACGTATTTCCCGTTGAGCGGTGCCCAGTACTTGTCCTGCTTGAGGTCGTACGGGGCGTCGAAATACTGCCCGTACACCAGCGGCGTGGAACCGTACTGCTCGCGGCTGAGGTAGCGCACAAGCGTGTACGGATTGTCCGGCTGATACTCGTTGGTGGGCGTTTTGACGCTGGAGCGGATAATCACCATGGAGAAGAGCGAGAAACCCATCACCAGGGTGGTGACGCACAGGATGACCGTGTTCCAGAACACCCGGCCCTTTTTGAGGGTGACAAACAGCGCCCAGAAGCACAGCACCAGCAGCCCCACCAGGAAAAACAGCGCGCCGGTGTTGTACGGCAGGCCGAAGGTATTCACAAAAATGCGGTCGAAGAAGGCCGCCAGCTTGGGCAGGTACGGGATAAAGAGGTACACCAGCAGGAATTCAATCACCACGCCAATGGCGAAAATCCCAAGTAACTGCTTGAACGGCAGTTTTTTGCCCTCATTCATGCGATAGTAGTACATGAACACGAAGGCCGGAATGGTGAGGAGGTTAAGCAGATGCACGCCAATGCTCAGGCCCATCAGGAAGGCGATGAGCACCATCCAGCGGCGGGCATGGGGTTCGTCGGCGTGGTCGTACCACTGGCACATGGCCCAGAACACCAGCGCCGTGAAGAGGGAACTCATGGCATACACCTCTCCCTCTACCGCGCTGAACCAGAAGGTGTCGCTGAAGCAGTACGCCAGCGCGCCCACAGCGCCGGAGCCGAAGATCGCTATCGCACGGCCCAAGGAGATCTCTCCGCTCGCTTCGCTCGGTCGAGATGACAACAGGAGCCTTTTGGCAAAAAAGACGATGGTGAAGTACAGAAGGAAAATGGTGAGGGCGCTCAGGATGGCGTTCATGGCATTCACGGCCACGGCGGCATGCTCCGGCTTTACCGGGATGGTAAAGAAGCGCGCAACCAACTGGAACACAGGGTTTCCCGGGGGGTGTCCCACCTCCAGTTTATAGGACGATGCAATGAATTCTCCACAGTCCCAGAACGAGGCCGTGGGTTCTATGGTGGACAGATACGTGACCAGGGACACCGCCAAAACGGTGAGCGCCACGATCCAGTTCCATTTCTTAAAATCCTTCTGATTCATAGTCACAATACAGTAAGCCTGCAAAGTTAGCAAAAACTTCGCAGGCTTACAACAAGGGTTTTCTTAATAGGTTAGTCGTACACCAATTCAAACTCATCCACCCAGAGGGTACTGCCCCGTCCGCCGGTGAAATAATCCCCCAGCGAGCTGGAAGAGGCCACGATCACCAGGTACTTGGGCGTACGGTCGCTACGGTACTCCAGCGGAAGGTCAAAGGGCACATAGCCGTCCGTACTCGCAGTCAGGTTGTATCGGCCATAGGCAATCACCGCAGGATCTTTGTCAAAATCCACATAGGTAGCCGTGGAACTGACGACATGGAACTGGTCCGGCCAATCGGTGAGGGCGATCAGGATATGTCCCGTGTCGGGCTGGCCCAGCAGGCTGGCGTAGGCGGGATCGGCATCCGTAACGGGCGTGGACGTGTAGGCGGCATAGCCCTTCAGCGAAACCGGTTTCCCGGTGAAAGGGATGCCCCAGGCCAGCTCTGCGCCCATTCCCTGCAGCTTCACGAACTGCCCGGTGAACACGCTGCCGGCGGCAAACTTCACCACGGCATAGCTGCTCTCCATGCGGCAGGCCTTCTTGCCCGGACCGGACACGGCCACAAATGCCTCGTCCGGCGTAGTGGCGCTTCCGGTAAAGGAGGCCGTTGCCTTATTGGCCGAATCCCATACCTGCACGCCGCCCTCGTTCCAGGGGTTCCACACCTTTCCGCTAGCGTGCCAGGCATCAAAGGAAAGGTTGTCCGGCTGCACCGGTATCGCCGTTTCAAAAGGCATCGGGGCCGATACTTCCGCTCCATCCCGCACCCGGCACTCGTAGGCGGTTCCGGGCGTCAGACCCGTCAGGCGGGCGGTTATCCCCACCCCGGCCACCGTCGCATCCGGCGCCTGGAGCCACGTGGGGTCATCGGCCTTCTTATATTCGATGGCAACGTCGGAGCCATCCGAGGCAAAGACGCCGCGCACCCGGGCGGAATAGCAATGGGGCTCCACCTCGCTCACGGCCGTAGTCACCTTCAGCTGCAAGGCCTTCAGGTGCCATTCGATGACCTCGCCCTTCCATTCTACGAAAAAGCTGCGCTCGGTAACGCAGTCCAGCGTCATGGGCAGCGACACGGCCCGGGTGGTGAACGTGAGGTGCTGCAGGTCGCTCTCATAGCCGGTGGTGCTCACAATGCGGGAGCCTTCCGGCTCCAGCTTCATCGACTCAAATGTCACCTTGGAAAGCGGCTGGGTGTCAGGAAGATACACATACACGCTCCGGGTTTCCAGGTTAAAACGGGCCTCCTGGACCTCCCCCGTGCAGCGCACATAGCGCTCGATGGTCTGGGTGGCCAGAACGGTCCATTCATAGTCCTGATAGGTATGCAGCACCAGCTTAATGGGGCTGGTCAGGTCCAGGTACTCCCCGATTTCGGCACAGGTGGCCCCTTCCGACAATTCACAGGCATTCACTTTCACGTGGCTTTTGTCGGCCCACTCCTCCAGGACGATGGTCACTTCGCGCGCGGAAGCGTTGATAGTCACCTCTTTGGCATCTTCCACCTCAAACGCCACAATCTTTCCCACCACCGTGGGATAATCCAGGTCGTTGGGGAAAGCACAACTGACGGACAACATGCCGCTTAGGGCTATTTGTATCCAACGTCTTACCATAGATAAAAATGCACGCCAAAGCGAAGGGCCAGAAGGTTAATGTTAAATCCCGTTCCCAAGCCGCTGCCGGAACTGGTTTTCACCTGGTTTTCCGACTGCTTGTTAAACTGGTAAGTTAAGTCCAGCAGACCCACCGACACCTCAAAGTCCACATTCTCCTGCACAAAGAAACAGATGCCCGGATCTACCCGGAGCGCCACTTTCCAATTACTGTTGTAGGTGCCGTGCTTAAGGCCGTCCTCCAGCTCGTACAGCATGCTATGTACATAGCCCCCGTTGACGGCGCCCTCTACAAAAAAGCCGAAGACCTTGCTGCCCATAAAGGGAAGATAGTAGCGCACACCCGCGGCCAGCGCATAGGACTGGCGCTTGTAGTGCTCTCCGGTAATGTCCAGGCCCAGGTCTTCCGACAGGTGCAGCGAGGCATTGTTCAGGTCTACACCCAGCCAGGAGTATTCGAAACGGGCCACCAGACTCAGGTTGTCGGCCAGAAAATACTCGAACGAGGGGGTGATGCCAAACGTATTGTATCCGCCCTTGATATTGCCGATATACTTGGAGAGCACGGTGAAGCCGTCGTCCTCGCCCAGCGTATACTTGCGCCAGGAAATGCCGAGCCCGCCGCCGACGCTGCCCTTGGGAATGAAAATCTTGTTCCTCCCCGCAAAGCCGCGGGTAAACTTCTCCTGGGCCTGTCCCGGAAAGGCGAGACAGGCGGCCAGAAGAAGGATGAGAATTTTTTTCACGGTTACAGGTTACGATAGCCAACCAGCTGGCGGTCGGTCTCGGAGAGCTGTCCGGCGTCATAGACCAGGGACAGTTCGTCCAGCCAGAGGGTAGAGCCTTTACCGCCGGTGAAGTAGTCTCCCAGGCGGGAAGCCGCGCCCACAATCACCACGTACTTGGGCGTACGGGCATCGCGGTACTGCAGCGGGAAGGTGAATTCCACGTACCCGTCCGTAGCCACGTTGGAGGTAAAGTCGCACATGGCAATGATGGCGGGGTCGTTGTCCTGCAAGAACGTACTGGTGGATGTATTTACGCGGAACGGCGCGCTCCAGTCGCAGAGGTACATCTTGATGGAGCAGGCGTCCATTTCGCCCTTCTTGGAACCGTAAGGAGATTCGGTGTAGTCAATGGCCTTGGGGCTGTATTTGTAGTATCCGTGCAGGGCCAGCGGACGGGAGGAGAAGGGCATGCCCCAATCCAGTTCCGCACCCAGGCCAGCCAGGCCCACAAAAGAGCCGATGTAAATATTGCCAGCAGCAAATTTCACCACGGCATAGGCGCTCTCCATGCGGGCCGCCTTTCCATGAATCACCGAACTGGTCTCCGGCGTAGTTGTACTGCCGATAAATTTGGCTGCACCCTTGTTGGCGGAATCCCAGACCCGATTGGAAGAGCTGGATGCCGCATACCAGACCTTGCCGTCCTGGTACCAATCGTCAAAGCTCAGGTTGGGGATGGTGCCGGCCGGAGCGGTAGTGAAGCTCACCTCACGGTTCTCCTCTTCCTTGTCCGTCTTTGCCCGGAAAACATAGGCCGTAGAAGCCTCCAGACCATAGAGCTCCGCACTGAAGGTGGCGGCAGCATCGTTATAGCTCACCGTTCCGGCATAGTCCGTCCAATTGGCATCTCCGGCCTTCTTCCACTGGAAGCGGAGGCCGGAAGGATGCTCTTCCGTGTACCAGCGGCCATTCAAGATGGCAAATTCCGCCCACGGTTTCGCGGAGGTGGCATCGGCCTCCACCGGCGAAGTCACGGACAGTACCACCGTGGCGGCGCTGTAGCGGTTGCGCACGTCAATCAAATCCATGGAGAGGTAATAATCGCCCATGGGCAGCGTGCCCAGGAAGGGGCCGAAGTCCACGGAAGTTTCCGTTTGCCCATAGCTGAGGGCCGATACCCCCAGACCCAGGGCAGACAGGTTCTGTACAGTAGCGGAAGAGGCATCCACCAACTGCACAAACTGCGGCAGGCCGGCGTCCAAAAGCTTTGATTCGTTGTGAGTCAGCGTCAAGGACTTGATGCCCCTGGGCGCGCTAAAATGCACCACATTGTGGCTGCTGTTGTCGCCCTTTTTCACGGCAATCCCGTCGGCCAGGTCAAAATCCTGCCCGCTGATGGAAGGCAGGCCTTCACCGGTGAAATCCAAGTTGAGCTGGTACTCTTTCTCGTTCACGGAGTCATCTACCAGCACACGCAGCAGCGAAGAGCCGGACAGTGCCCGGGTGCGGTCAAAGGAAAAGCGAAGGTGGTAGTGCTGCCGCTGCTCTACATGCTCAATGGTGACAGGCCCCACCCGATAGGGCGTTCCCTGGGTATTCACCATGTACAGGTCCCATTCCAGGGACGATGCAGCCAGATATCCCGTCTTGGAGAGGTTTCCGTTGGAACGGCTGAATACCAGGGCGTCGCCATTTTCATTGGCAATCGAGACCCGGTAGTCGGAGAAGTAGGTGGCGGTTTCCGGGTCGAACTCCACGGTAACCATGGTACGGGCCAGCGTAGCGGTCAGAGCGGCTTCCGTAAGGCGGTCGGGCCGGATGGCAACCTGTGCCTCCGCCTCATAGCGGGGTTCCTCCCAACTCAAACGGGTATCCGGGCCGGAAACGGCCTTGACGGTATAGTCCCCTACGGGCAAGGTCATCGGGGCATCTGCCAGCGTGCGGTAATCGGCCACCTGAATGGTTTCTCCACCCTTGACCGGAATAATTTCCAGCGAGAAGGCAGGGTCGGGCTCGCCGGCCTCGGCCTTTACCACCGGCGTCACCGCCAGGTCGGTGCCCAGTCGCACGGAGAGATACCCCTCCCCTTGCGACAGGGTCGCTTCGCGCGTGCAGGCCATGAGGGCCAGTAGCGCGACAAGGCAATATCTTGTTTTCATGAGACTACTCCACATAGAATACAATGGCCTTCTCCAGGCTCTGGTTCTTATTATCTGTCACTTTCAGGGTAAAGGTGTGTTCCGAGCCTTGGGCCGGTCCATAATCTAAAATCATGGGGACCAGCGAAGACAGAGAGAACACCACTTCTTTCTGGTCTGCCAGAGAGTCTCCGGTAGGAACGCCCATGCCACCAAGTACAGACACCATTTTCGCATTGTTAATCAGGTCCATCCTCACCGTTCCGTCGGTATTTGTCGTGCCGCCGAAGCTGGGACTCGCAAGTACCGGTCCAAGAATGTTGGAATCCACATCAATCACGAAGTCAGCAATCCCTTCGGGAGCGGTGATGGTAATATTCACATCCATTCCCTCGCGAATAGCCATGCGTGCAAAGTCCGGATTCGCTTCCCAGGTCATGGTGGGGGCAGTGGAAGGCTGCGGGTTGTCTCCCGGTTCATCGCCGGGCTCGTCGCCGGGTTCCTCACCGGGTTCATCGCCGCCGTCTACCGGCACCTCGTCCCAGCCGGGCACCTCCACGTTGCTCTCACGGTCGTTCACGGAAGGATCAATGGTGATGCTCACCCCATTGACCAGGCCCGTCACCCGGGCATCCAGGGTAATGACATGGTGGTCCTTGGCCGCCACATCGGCAATCATGAGTTCCGAATGGGTCTCGCTATTGTCCACGGCCCTGTAACCGTCCACCTTAACGCGGAGCGGCGCAACGGAGAAGTAGCCGGCCGTCTGCTCCACATCGCCCGTGGCGGAAGACCATGTCAGGCTCCTTTCGCCGGCATCGGCCGCATCCCAGGAAGCGGCGTTGGTGACCACGATGGTGTAGGACGTGAGTTCGCTCTTGAAGCTTTCCGTGAGGACGAAGCTCACCTTCATATTCTGCAGGGTGGCCGTCACATTTACGGGCGTGAGCTCATCCACGCGAATGGTGAAGTCCGCGCTGCCTTTGTAATAAGGAAGGTCCCATCCGGCATCCCGGTATTCAGGCGAAGCCACGGTGAGGGTGTACTCCCCACTACCCAGAGAAATGGTCTGGGGAATGTCAATATACCGGTCATAGTGCTTGGTCCAGCCATCGGAAGGACGCGTGATATCCACCACAAAGTCTCCCAGTACATCATTGGCCTTGGTGGCATAGGCTCCCTCCTGGACCGCGGTGAGGGAAAGCTGGCCCATGCCCTCCGGCTGGGTCGCATTTTTGGTCCCGCAGGCTGCCACGGCGGCAGCGGCTGCAACTATATAGAGAATCTTTTTCATAATCGATTATTCGTAAAGAAGTTTCACGTCGTCTACATAAAGGGCATTACCGCAGTAAATCTTGTGCGTACCGGAGAGCGTGGATATATTATCCAGTTTCCGGGCACCTTCCCCGCCGTTCTTGGAGGAACGGATGCTGATACGGAGCGTTGCCGCCTTCCGGTTGGTAACGGAATAAGTAACGGGAATGGTTACCTTTGTCCAGGCCGTCACAGCCGCTGTTCCGTCATTTTTCTCTCCGGTGCCGATTACGTTGCCGGAAGCATCCAGCACCTGAATCTGGGCATAATACGCCGCACCGTTAGGGTTGAAGCGATGCATGAAGGAAAGGGCCGACGGGCGGCTGGCAAAAGCATGGCCCTCGGAGGTCTTGGCCCAGGAGCCTTTGTTCTTATTATTGGCCGTTCCCAGGAATATCTCTCCGGGATAGTTGGTGTTTCCATGTAAAACCTCCGAAGCGACATCACTGCCGATATAGACCGTAGCCAGCATTACGCTATTCCCGGAATAGGAAGCGGAGTTGAATACCGCCACGCAAGGATAGGTCTTATAGTCTTGATAACCCGTATCCACCCTGCCATCTTCTATAGTACACATGGCATTGACTCCCCACCATGCGCTGCCGGCATTCTTATACAACTGCCACCAGGTCACCTCGAAATCATTAACTAAAGGCATCCAGGATGCTAAAACCGGCGTGGTATAGGACTGTGCCGTATACTCCTCAAAACCGCTGTTCCCCACTTGCAGGGCGGCTTCGGTGGTGAAGGTGCCGGGCGTCACGGAGGCGCGGTCCGTCTGGTGCATGGGCACCACGCGGAAGCGATAGGCCGTAGCGGGCTTGAGGCCGGAGATGTCGCCGAAGCGGAGGGTATTGCCGCTCACGGAGGCCGCCGCCTTTTCCGCGCTCCAGTTGCTGCCGTCGGTGCTCCACTGGAGGCCCAGAGAGGCATCGGCGGGGATTTCCGTCACATCGGCCACCGTAGCGGTGATGCCGGTCATTTTCCAGGCCCAGATGTTCACGTCGGGAATGTTCACGGTGGCGGCGAAGGGCTGAACATTCACGGAGAACGTGCCGTTCACCTGCTGCCCCACCCCGTCGGTGAGCGTGAGGGTAAAGGTGGCCGATGCCGCCGTTCCGCTCGCAATCATGTTGTTCACCAGGCCGCTGAAGTCCACGTACCCGAGGTTGCTGGTTGCGCCCGCCATCCAGTCCAGGCCGGCGTTCACAAGGCTTTGCTTGTCGGCCCCGGAAACGGTCACCAAATCTGCGTCCGGAAGGGTCACAGAGGCAGATTCCGTATGCAGGGCTACGCTGCTGATATGGGTGCTGGCACCCGCGTTGAGGGTGAGAATGGCATCGTCCACCGTCTTTACAAAGCCGGTGTTGCACTTGTAGGCATACGTTCCTTTCTTGTCGCCTTGAAAGACAAAGTATGGCGCGCGCGCGGGAAGGGCTTTCTCGCCGATAAGTTCTTCCACTTCAATGGTTTCCACGCTGCGGTCCACCGTGATGTTCACGGAAAGGGAGCCGTCGCGGCCGGCCGCGTCCACGTTGAACGTAACGTTGTCGTTGGGCAGATACTCCGCCGGCTCGCTCTTGTAGTACTTCCACTCGTCGGTGAAAAGCTGCGCGTACACTTCCAGATAGAGGTTTCCACCCGGCATGTAGCCGTATCGGCTCTCGTTCCGGACAAATTTTACCTGCTTTTTGGTGTACTGCGCATGACGAACCACCACGTACGCGTCTTTATAGGAGGTGTTCAGGTTGGTCCCCTGCACCACCTTCATGCGCACATTGGCCAGGCGGGCGGTTGCCTCCACCTGGTCCGGCTCACCGCCGTTCTCCGCAAAGCCGTGCACGGTGAATTCCTTCTGGGCCAGGAAATACGGCTTGTCGAAGCCGGCGCCCAGCGTGTCACCATGGTGAGCCACCAGCCTGAAGTCGCCGGCGTTCAGTTTAATGGTTGCGTCCTTGGCCTGGGCATAGGTGTCACGGTACAGGCGCAAGGCCCGTGCATTGTAAATCTCCACCTCAAAATCGTCCAGGGAAGGGAGATCGTCCAGGTCGGATTTGGTATCCGGGCTTTCCTGTGAAAGGAAGAGCCGGACGGCGCCTTCAGTGGGCGCTCCATCGCTCCCGGGCCTCTCCGCAGTGCATCCTGTGAGCAAACCCAGCAGCAGGACACACGGCAAGAAAAAGTTTTTCATCTTCTAATCATAATTTTGCAATTGGGCGCAAAAGTACTATAAAAAAAGAACTTTTTGTTCGCAAAACTTCGTTAGTATTGTGCGATTTTTCCTCTATTGTATTCTATTGTGGAAAAATTGCTTAACTTAGTGGAAGTATTGCTTATCTCAATATGGCGCATAGTGAAAAACTCAACCAGGAACGGCTGGAAAGCCTCCAAATGTCCAACTTCGACCTCTCCCGGACCGATTGGATGGGACAATTCGGGACCGATGTCCTCATCCTGCACAACCCCCACTTTACCGTAAACTGGGAACCGTATCGCATGAAATATGTCCTTGTGGCCGTGTGCAACGAGGGCAGCGGCTATGGCGCCGTGAACCTGCGCTCGTTCCGTCTTCACAAAAACAGCCTCCTCATTGTGCTTCCCTCCCAGATTATCCAGTCCTATGAGGTAAGCGAGGACTTCAAAGGAACCTTTATCCTCTTTTCGGAGCGCTACCTTTCCCGTCTGGGCCAGGGAGACGCCTACCTGTTTTACAAAAACGCGGAGCATGTCCCCTTCTACCAGCTGGACGAGGGCACGGCGGCGGCTTTACGTTCCTATATCGACCTTTTGCACAAACTGCTGCAGATTCAGCCCGCAAGGCCCAACATGGAAGAAGCCCTTCAACTGCTGAACCGGCTGTTTTTCCTGATGATAGGCTGGGTGACTCACGCCTCAACCGCCGGAAACGAAGCCCAGCTCCGCGAGAACGAGGTCATGCTGCGATTCCTCCAACTGGTAAAGCAGCACTATCGCGAGCATCACGAAGTTGCGTTTTATGCCGACAAGATGAATATATCGGCCAAATACATGACCACCCTCATAAAGAAGGCCAGTGGCAAGTCGGCCCTCCAATGGATCGAGGACTATGTGATTCTGGATGCCAAGGCGCAGCTGTCCTCCACCGTGAATACGATTCAGCAGATTACCTTTGACCTGAATTTCCCCTCGCAATCCATCTTTGGGCGCTATTTCAAACGGGCCGTGGGCATGTCCCCCTCCGAATACCGGGCCTCCCTGCGGGTATACCAGATAGCCAAACAGGAACAATGAAAAAAGCCCTCGCCGGTATTTGGCGAGGGCCTTTTTCATAGCACCTGGGCTCTTTTAGCCTTTTAACGCGAGAATGGCGTCACACACCTCCCCGACCGTTTTGGGAAGGGGCTGACCGTCCGGGAAACGCACGGAAAATTTTTCTTCCGCCGCCAGGGCCAGGAGCATCATGGTCAGGGAATCGATACCCAGTTCGCGGACCAGCTGGGAGTCGAAACTCACCTTGGAAAGGTCCGTATGGGGACGAATGATGGCAATCACCTCCTTGAGGCCGCCAAAGACTTCTTCCCTGGTCATACGCGGGCTACCTTCATGCTGCCGGTGCGCTTGAAATCTTCCGTGCGCACGGTGACTTTACGGATTTGATGTGTGGAAGGCAGGGTGGCGTTCACCTTGTCCACCAAGGCATGCATATAGGCCTCCACTTCCTCGAAGGGCTTGCCGTCGAAGGCGGGCATCAGGGGCAGAATCTCCACCGCAATCACCTGGGTGCCGTTGAGCTCATCCTCCTTCACCATGGCATCGCGCACGCAAGGGTCTGCGTAGAAGGGCTCCTCCAGGGTTTCCGGGCTCACGTTTTCTCCGTTGGGCAGGATAATGAGGTTCTTGATGCGGCCCGTGATGTACACAAAGCCTTCGTCATCTATGCGGCAAAGGTCTCCGGTGCGGAACCAGCCGTCCTCCGTAAAGGCCTCGGCCGTGCGCTCGGGATCCTTGTAATAGCCGGAGAACAGGTTATCGCCCTTGATAAGGAGCTCCCCGTCCACCAGCTTGGCTTCCTGACCGGGATAAATGCGGCCGATGGAAGTGGGCTTGGTAACGGCATCCGCATTGGCACTGGTAAGGTTGGCGGTTTCCGTGAGGCCGTACCCGAAGGTGAATTCCACACCCAGTTTGGTAAAGATATCCACCAGGCGCGGCGGCACGTTGGCGGCGCCGGAGATGATGAGCCGGAGCTGGCCGCCCAGGAACTGCGGACCGTACAGTTTTACCAGGCCGCTCAGGATGTCGCAGATACCCGGCACAATGACCAGGATGGTGGGCTTGATTACGGGAAGCTTGCCAATGGTGGCCTTCATGTCCTCGCAGGTGTGCATGAGGCTGCCGGTATAGAAGCAGCCGGACAGGCCGGCAATGGCGCCAAACACGTGGCTCAGCGGCAGCAGGGCAATGTAACGGTGTGCGCCGATAGCCTTACCGGGCTTGAAAATGGTATTGTAGTTGCCTCTCATAAGAGCACGGTGGCTCAGGACAGCGCCCTTGGGAGCGCCGGTGGTGCCGCCGGTGAAGAAAATGGCAGCCGGGCTGTCCGGGTCGATATCGGCAACCGGAGCGCCTTCCTCCGCGATGGAGGCGGCGGGAAGTACCTTTGCGCCCTTGATATTGGCGGTCATCGGCATGAATTCCTCGCGCACGAAGAGGGCGGCAATGTCGAATTTCATGCAGCAGCCAATAACGGCCTGCTCCGGCAGGGCGGAGGGGAACATCATGGCCACATACCCGGC